>NZ_MQWC01000004.1:2854667-3154667 GCF_002954405.1 Salinibacter sp. 10B
GCCCCCTCCGTGTCCTCCCCCGCCCCAGAAGATGATGGGAAAGTCTCCGCCTCGCCGTCGCGACCGACGTCCCTTCTTTCCGGTGCCCCCGCCCCGAAATGAGGAGATGACAAAGTAGGCAAGCACCAGCAGCGTAAAGAGGAGGGCCATTGGCATGCCGTCGTCCGACGACGCCGAGCGTGAAGAGGCCGTTGCGTCGTACTCTCCCTTGGTCGCCTGAATGATCGCGTCGGTCCCGCGGTCGATGCCGGCGTAGAACTGGCCTTCGCGGAAGTAGGGGGTAATGACGCGTTCCACGATCCGGTTCGCGATCGCATCGGGGAGTGCGCCCTCCACTCCGTACCCGGTGGCAATGAACATCTGCCGGTCCCCGCGCGAGACGAGCATAACGACGCCGTTGTCCTTTCCTTCCTGTCCCACGCCCCACTCACGCCCCAGTGCCACCGCGTAGTCCGCGATGGGGGCTCCATTCAGGCTTCGGACCGTCACTACAACAATAGCGGTGGAGGTCGTGTCGGTGAAGGCGGTGAGCTTGCGGGCCAGTCGCTCCTCCTCGGTAGAGGACAGCAGGCTGCCCTGATCAAGCACGGGGCCGGACGGACGCGACGGAAAATCGTACCGCTGCGCCTGAGCAGGGGCTCCCATCGCGAGGGCGAGAAGGCCAACGCCGGCAAGAATCAGAATGTACGCACGGAAGCAGCGAGGGAACACAAGAAGGGATCGTGCAGCAATTGAGAGAACTGCCGAGAGCTTTTCTACACCGAGCCCGTCGGCTGTTTTTGTGTCTCGAGTGCTCGGTAATGTCAAACGGCTGAGTCAACTCCGTGAGTCCAGTTCTCACGCATCACGGATTACGCATCACGAGTCTCTCAGTCAAAGTTCACGTCCGGGGCCTGCTCGGCTCCGGCTTCCGCCTCGAACGCCGTGCGCGGCGGGAAGCCCATGAGACCCGCAAAGAGAACCGTCGGGAAAGAGCGCACCTTCGTATTGTACTGCTGGACCGCCTGGTTGTAGTCGCGGCGGGCCACGGTGATGCGATTTTCTGTGCCTTCCAGCTGGGCCTGTAGGTCGCTGAACGCCTGCGTAG
Source organism: Salinibacter sp. 10B (assembly GCF_002954405.1). Taxonomy (NCBI): domain Bacteria; kingdom Pseudomonadati; phylum Rhodothermota; class Rhodothermia; order Rhodothermales; family Salinibacteraceae; genus Salinibacter; species Salinibacter sp. 10B. The sequence continues at coordinate 2,855,755 of NZ_MQWC01000004.1, forward strand.
CCTGCAGCTGGGGATAGTTCTCGGACACTGCCAGCAGCCGTCCGAGCGACTGACCAAGCGCCGACTGGGCTTGCTGGAATTGCTGAAGCTTTTGGGGATTGTCGAGGTCCTCGGGGCGGACCTGGATGGACGTCGCCTTTGCCCGTGCCTCCGTCACCGCCTGAAGTGTTTCTTTCTCAAAATCGGCGGCGCCCTGGACCGTCTCTACCAAATTGGGAATAAGATCGGCCCGGCGCTGGTACTGCGCCTGCAGGTTGGACCATGCGGTCTTCACGCTCTCGTCGGACTGCACGAGGGTGTTGTACGAACTCGCCGCTCCACAGCCCCCGAGGCCCAGCAAGACCACGAGGATGACGAGTGTAATTGTGCCTTTGCTACGCATTGATGTTCGGATGTTCGGGGAGATGAAAGAGGTGAGTCGTGATGCGTGGCGAGTGATGCGTGACCACCAGGGCGTCCGGAAACCACGCACCACGTACTACGCGTCACGGAGGCATTCGGTTACTCAAACCGGACGACGAGGTGGACCTTGTCCCGCGCCCATTCCACGTGTCGCTTGCGCTGGAGGCCAAGGACCACGACGCCCGCATACGCGCCCACCCGGTCGAAGAAATACTCAACGGTCGTCGGGACCGCGTTTTCTTCGGGATCCTCTTGACTGTCAGCGTGGGTGTGCGAAAAGATCGAATCAGACTTATCAAAGTACAATAGGGCACTTTCCTCCGCGGCGTGGTCGAACGCTTTCCGCAGGTTGTTCTGCGTCTGCATCCGATGGTCGCCGAGGAGTGAGGCCATCTGGAATTGGTGCACGTTGCCCGTGGCGTGCCGCGTCAATGTGGCCAGGGCCTGCTGACGATGCTCCCGCACGCCCCCGTAGAATAGAAGGCGCGTACCGGTGCGGGCGTCCCGGTCGGCCATGAGGGATTCGAGGCGCTGGGCAAACGCGTCGGGGTCGTATGCGAGTACGGGAGCATCCACGGCCTCCGGATTTGTGCCCTCAGATGATGGGGAAGAAGGCATGGCACCGGGATCGGAGCGACGAAGGATACGGATGATTGGAAGTCCGGGACGGAAGGACTTGTTCCTCATCCGCCGCGGGTGTTTTTCCCGATCGGGACTGAGAACCGACGCATTCCGCAGGCGGTCGCACGACTCCAGGCAGGCACTCGCCCACAGAAGCGCCACTGGACACCACCGACGCTCCGGGAGGGCTATTCGGGGGGGCGTCTCCACAGGAAGAACCGAAGTACTATCACCCCGTGCTTTGCATAGCTGCCGCAATGCCGTTGAGGCTCAGGAGAAGCGCCTCGCCCAGTGTTTCTTGTTGGGAGGGATCATCTGTGGACCGATACCGCTCCATGAGCTCCACCTGCAGCAGATTGAGAACATCGGTGTACGGGTTGCGGAGTTGGATCGACTTCTTGAGCACCGGGCTGTTCTCGAAGATCTCGTCCTGATCAGTAATTTTCAGGATGGCTACCTCGGCGCGCTCATAGTCTTCGACGATGGTGGCGTGGTTCGAGATCGCCGGATCGGTGTGGGCGTCGTACTGTTCGGCGATGGAGAGGCGGGCTCGTGCCATCTCGCGCTGCGCGCTGTCAAGAATGCCCCGAAAGAACGGCCACCGCCGGTAGAGAGAGCGGAGCGTATCGAGAGCCTCCGGGGTCTCATCAAGGATCTTCGACAAGGCGTAGCCGGTCCCGTACCAGCCGGGCACAATGTACCGTGGTTGCGTCCAGGAGAAATTCCACGGAATGGCCCGCAGCGAACCGAAGTCCACTTCTTCTCCCGCCGAGGCGCGGGACACCGGCCGGGAGGCAATGGGGAGGCGGCTAATGTGCTCGATGGGCGTGACCTGCGTGTACCACTGCCACTCCGTCCCGCCGCCGTCGCCAATGAGGTCCCGATAGGCCTCCATCGAGTGCTCGGCGAGGCGATCCATGAGGCCCGCCACGTCCGAGTCGGTAGACACCTTGTCGTCCAGCATCTCCTTGTAGCTCTCATCCTCCTGCGCCTGGGCGGTGGACAGAAGCGTGGCGTTCACGAGCTGCTCCACGTGTCGACGAGCAATGTCCGGCAGCGCGTAGCGGAACGAGATGATTTCTCCTTGCTCGGTCATCCGGATGCGGCCGTTGTGCACGACCGGCGGGAGGGCGCGGATGGCCTGCGAGGAGCGCCCGCCCCCCCGGCCCACCGTCCCGCCACGGCCGTGGAAGAGGCGCAGGTCCACGTCGTACTCGTCGCAAACAATGCCGAGATCGTTGATGGCCTTGTGGAGTGCCCAGTTGGCCATCCAGTAGCCGCCGTCCTTGTTGCTATCCGAATAGCCGAGCATGATCTCCTGAAAGCCGTCGCGTCCCTCCAACTGCTGGGCGTAGACCGGGTGAGTGAAGAGCGTCTCCATCCGGTCGTCGGCGGCATCGAGGTCGTCGATCGTTTCAAAGAGCGGCACCATGTCGACCGGGCACTGGAACGCCCCGTCGACCACGTTGCCCAGGCCCGCCTCCTTTGCCAGCAGCATCGGCTCCAGCAGGTCGCTTACCGTGTGCGTCATGCTCACGATGTAGCTGCCCACCGCGTCCGGGTCCACGGTGTGGATGGCCCGAATGACGTCGAAGACCTCCATCATCTCCGCCGGCATCTTGGGGAGGTCGTCGGGGTCGGAGACGAGCGGGCGCGGGTTCTGGAGCTCGGCCTCCAGCACCTCCAGTTTTTCTTCCTCGGAAAGCCCGGCATAGTCCCCCTCGACCCCGGCCTTGCGTAACAGCGCAGCCACCGTCTCTTCGTGTACGCCGCTGTGCTGGCGCACGTCGAGCGCAGCAAGGTGAAAGCCGAACGTTTTCACGAGTGCACGCATCCGATGCAATTGCCCACTCCGGCCCGCATCATTAAAGCCGTGCAGGTTCAAGCTCTCGGCAATCAGGTCGAGGTCGGCCAACAGATCATCGGCGGTGTAGTCGGCCGCCATCGCCTCCACATCCGTCTCGTCGATTTGGTCGAGCAGGGCCTCCAGCCGGGCCTCCACGTAGCAGAGCTTGAGCCGGTAGGGCTCGTGGCGGTACTGGTGCAGGGACTCGTCGGAGAGGACGACCTCCTGGGCGTCCGCCTCAATGGAGTTGAGCAGGGCTTCCGAGGCGGTCACCTGCCGGCGCGAGAGGCTGAGGTCGTCCCGCAGCTGATCGAGCTCGTCGAGGTAGTGCTCGATCGTGTCCTTCCGCTGGGTGGCAAATGTCCAGCGCGTCACGTCGGCCGTCACGTTGGGGTTGCCGTCCCGATCGCTCCCGATCCAGGAGCGGTACTGGAGAAAGGCCGGCACCTCGGCGGTGTCGTCGTAATGATGACGCAGCGCATGCTGCACGTCACGATGGATGTGAAAGATGGTGTCCCAGATGGGGCCGTGCAGGAAGTAGTGTCCCTGCTCCACCTCTTCGCGCACGGTGGGCCGGTCCGCTCGAATCTCGTCGGTGGCCAGAAGGAAGGCGACCTGCGCGTGCAGATCGTCGAGCGTGTCGGCACGCTCGGCGGGGGTGGCGTCCGTTCGGTCCAGCGTCGCCAGCAGGTCGGCAATGCGCTTCTGCTTGCGGAGTACCGTGCGCCGCCGGGCCTCTGTGGGATGGGCCGTGAGGGTGGGCTGAATGTCGAGCTGCCCGAAGAGCTCGGCGACCTCGTCTACCGAGTAGCCTTCTTCTTTCAACTGGGCCACCGCCGCATCGATCGACTCCGCTCGCGGCTGTCCGCCCGATTGCTCGTTGCCGGATCCCGGCCCCAGCGGCCAGTCGGCGGGACCCGACCGGCGCGCACGCTCCCGGTTGATGCGAATAATCTCCTGCTGCTCCGCCTGGTTGACGAGGTGGAAGAACGTGGTATATACGTGGAGCAACCGCACAATGTCGTCCTCGTCCAGGTCGGCGATGCGGTCGGCTGCCTCCTCCCGGAGGGACGGGTCGTTCTCGTGTTCGGCTCGTTTGCAGAGCACCCGCAGCGCTTCGACGTGCTCAAACAATTCGTCGCCCACCTGGTCGCGGGTAATTTGCCCCAGCATGGAGCCGAGAAGGTTCACCTGTCGACTCAAGGGTTCGGAGATGCCGGTGCCTTCCGTTTCGAGTTCGAGACCGTCCCAACGAGGCATACAGCGGATATATCGTGTTAAGATAGGATGTAGTCGCGAAATCACCCTAAGATAGGAACACAGGGGATAGGGTCCAAACGCGGGTGCGCTTCCAACGAAGGGCATTAGGAGATCTTAACATCCGGGTCGGGCTACTTCCAGACCGGTTGATCCCACGTGAGGAAGTACCCGAGGGTGACGCTCGGACCGGCGGGCAGATTGTGACCATGGAGCGGAAGTCGAGCTCCGATCTCGACGATCCCCGGCCCGAGGGCGCCTCCGAGCGTGGGAAGGAGCTGGACGAGCGTGCGCCGGTTGTTTTCCAGCACGAGGCCGAAGTCGGTGCGCACGGGCGGACGCCCAAACAGTCCGTCGACGGCAATCTTCCAGTGAAGAAACTCAAACGAGCCCCCTGCGGCGACGTACAGCAGTCGCTCATCGCCCGGCCGTCGCTGGATTTGAGTATTTTCTTCACGCCACCGATAGCCGGCCCAGCCCATCACGTAGACAGGCCACGGGTGGAAGCTTTTGCCTACCTCCACGAGCACCTCCCAGTCGCGCTGGCCCTCGGTTAGGGGCACAATGTCTGGGTCGATCGGGAAATCGCCCACGGGAAATTTGACCCCGCTTCGGAGAGCGAAAGAGACGGGCAGATCGTTGAGGCCAAAGAGCGCCGGACCCATGCGAAGAAACACCCGAGGATCTCCCAGTCCCGAACTCCGACGGTCCTGTACCACGTCGTTGAAGGCCAGGCGGTGGTAGGGGGCGTCGACCCAGACATCGAGCCCGCGCCAGAGTCCCAGCGCACCGGACAGCCGAATCGTTGTGGTGATGGATCGTGCCCCCTCGTTGAAAAGCGGCTCGGTCTCGCCCAGGTGATTAAAGCGCCGGTCCGTGTCCTGATGGGACAGTTGAAGCTCGACCCATCCCGTGCCGGGGGGTTCTACCCATTGCGCCTGTCCCGGGAAGACCGGAGCGACGAAGAGGCCGACCACAATGGCGATGAGCGTTTGTCGCATGGGGGGAGGTTATGACGATGAGGACGGGCCGGTCCATACCTGCGTTTGGGGCTGAAAGACGGCCCAGGCGAACCAGAAGGCCACGTAGGCGCTCTTGACCGGGGCGAGTCGTTCGCCCTTTCGGGGTCCTTCGATGGCCCGGCCGTCGAGGCTCCACACGCTGCCGGTCTCGTCGTCGACGATGCGGCCGTTTTGGACGGAAAAGGAGGCATCGGTGGTAAACGCCATCGCCCCCTGTGCCGCTCGGCTCCAGAAGATCGTCTTGACGCTCCCGCCGACGGTCACCCTCACGACCCGGGCCGGGGATCCGTCGTCCAGGAGTCGAAAAGGGAGGGCGAGCCCCCCGCTTCTGCCCTCCGGAAGGCCGAGGACGCGTTCCTTCGGGGGGCGACGGTTGTCGATGGGCGTTCCCTCAAACAGCAGGCTCGTGTTGTGGAGGCGCTCGTACGGGCCGTAGGGGTACGACCGCGGCCCGTAGGAAAACCGGTGCCCGGTATTTCGGGAGAGCACGTTCGTGTCGGGGTGAAGGGCCTTCCATCGGCCCCATTGCATCTCCACGACCGGAATCATGGTGAGGCCGTCGCCGGTCGCGGGGCCGCACATGGCCACCCGATTCATTTGCGGCCAAAGCGACTGCTCGTCGCGGCGATCGTACATCACGAGATTGTTGTCGAGCAGAAGCCCGGAGACGCCGAACTCGGCCCCGTCGGCCCCGCTGCGATCGAAGGCCAGGCTGGAGCCGGTCAATGGACAGTAGGTGACGGCGATGGGGCGGTTATTCCAGTCGTTCAAATTCACGATCTCGTGTCGCCACAGAATGTTGTGGGGCACGGCCAGGGGCGTTTCGCCGCCCAAAAGGCCAATAACCCGACTCGTATCGGCAAGGTAGCCTGCTGCTTCTGCCTCGGGACCGACGAGCGGCGGATCGGTGAGGGCGGGAATGCCGTCGCGTCCCACCTCACTGTCGATAAGTCGCTCGGTTGAGAGGAGACAATTTTCCACGAGGGTGGAGTTGCCGGACGTACCGGGAGGCTGCGACGATCCGCGGTCGCAGCCTCCGAGCACGAGTCCGCCTGCAAGCACGACGAGTAGGCCCATGAAGAACCGAGTTGAAAAAGCGGGCATGGGAAAAAGGCGTTGGTGGCAGAACGGGAGGCGATGGAAATGCTCGTCCGCCGAAGGGGGCGTACGGAACTACGATCTTACGATCCGGCCGCGGGAGCGTAGAGGCGCGTGTCCGGGCGAAACGCAAACCAGGCGAACGCAAAGTAATCCCCGTGGGAAAGACGGGTCAGCTCCGTGCCCTTCAGGGGTCCCTTCACGGCCGTGCCCGTGATCGTCCACACGCTACCAGTAGACGTGTCTTCAAATCGGCCGTTGTCGAGGTAGCGAAATCGAAGCGTCCGCCCGTCCACCCGACGATCAAAGACGCCAGTGGAGCCGACCGCTTTCGAGCGTTGGATCTGCCGGGCGTCGAGGGCCGAAACGGCGCCCGGGGCATGAAAGACGACGATCGGTCGGGTCGCAATCGTATCGTGAAGGACGCGCTTCTTCTGCGTGGTCCTGTGCGGATAGGCCTTGTACGTACCGTCGAGACTGACGGCCACCACCTTTGCTTTCGGCGGCAGCCGATCGTCGGTCGGTCCATCGTACGCGAAGGGAGACTTCGTGATGTCGTCGTAGCCGGCGTACGGGTTCCGGCCATAGGGCCGGTCGTACCCAGTATCTCGTGAGAGCACCTGCCCGTCCGGATAGTTATTGGCAAACTGTTGGAAGGAGATGAGCTGAGACGGAACAACCGCAAGTTCGTCCCCTGTGCGGTCCCCCACGATTGCTTCTCCCGTAAATTGCTGCCAGAGAGTCTCTGTGCGCCGGTCGTACATCACGAGGTCGGAGTTGCGGAGCAGTCCCGAGACGCCGAAGGTGGTGGGCTCTCCCTCCAGGGTGCGCTCGAATGCGATGGCGCTGTAGCAGAGGGGGCAGAAGGTAACGGCCACGGGCGTGCCGCCGATCGTGTCGTTGACGATCTCGTGGTACGTCAGGATCTGGAGCGGATAGGCCTTCACCGTCCCGTTGTGCTCAATTGCGATGACGGGTTCCGTCGGGGCGATCCAGTTGCGGGCCGCCGCAATCGACACGAACGACGGCTCATCGATCGAGGGAATGCCGTCTTTGGACGGGCCCCCGTGGCGGAGGGTCGCAAGGTCGATGCTGGCCGTCGACAGGTCGGTATCGAATTGAGCAAGAGCAGAGGGAGCCTCCGGCGGCAGGTCGGGTTGAGCCTGGAGGGGGAGGGCGACGGCAAGGCCCCAGAGGCCGACCACAACCACTCCTCGAAAAAAATGGGACAGGTAAGGCATGGCGGTCAGGGAGCGTCGAGCAGGCACGGCGCGTTCATCGGGGACTTTAGAGAAGCGCCGGTCCGGAACGTTACGCTGAACAGGCTCTCCCCGAAGAAAAAATCGGAAGAGAGACGATTTTATACCAGAGGCCGAGGATCGTTATGCACGTTGGAGGCCCGCCTCGGGACGGACATCCGTTTCGACTGGGAGAGGTAGATGCCCATCGATCCTTCGAAGATGGTATTACTCCGATTCCCGCTGCTCAGGCATAAGGGGCATGCAGGCCTTGGAGGAGCTGCCCGTGCCGCCTACTCACGCCGGTTGCACGCGGTTCTGGTTCGCCCCGCGACGGCAGACCGCCGTTACGCTGCACGGGCGCACAGGTCGCTGATTTCCTTCTCCGTGGCCGTCTCCAGCGACAGTATCGCCTCGTACGGGTCGCCGTCCAGCCCCAACAGATGGGCGAAGGCGGGTTCTGTGCCGAATCCTTCTCGCTTCAAGTGCCGGACCTCTTCCCGCAGTTGGGGAGCGGCCTCCACGAGGCGCTTCATCACGTTGAGGTGCCGCCAGGCCGCCTGGCGCTCAACCGGCTGCTGCTTGCCGAAGAGCTCCACCGGAAAGGAGGCCGTGTCGAACCGGGCCACGACGGCACCGCCCGCTCGCGTCCACATCTGAAACTGGGGCTGATGACCATAGAGTCGCTCGACGGTGGATTGGAAGCCGGCGGGTCCGCCGGACCCGCTCACGTCGCAGATGATGTCGAGGTCGCTTCCAGAGACGTCGAGGCCGATACACACGGTGCTCACCAGCGCGGGATCGAAGCGGCGGAGGTGGTCGAACACCGCCAGCTTCACCAGCACGTCGTGGGCCGTGCGTTGCCGGGGCGTGCCGTCTTGCAGGTACGAAAACCTACGCCAGTTCATGTCCGGGCACACGGGATTAGTCGTTTTCTACACAGGTGGCCTCCCCCTCGTCCGGCGGACAATCTCACAATCCTACATGCCAATGGCGCTACGGAAGCCTGCGTCCTACCGGAATAGAGCTCCCGGAATTGGTATCAGGGCGAATTTTCGCTCTCAACCCACTGCACGGCGTGCTTCATGAGCTCGTTGCCCGAGTCGAAGTTGAGCTTGTCCTTAATGCGGGCGCGATAGGACTCAACCGTCTTCACAGAGAGGTGGAGCCGCTCGGCAATCTCGCGGGTCGAGGAGCCCTTGCCGGTGAGCTCAAATACCTCCAGCTCGCGGTCGCTCAGCACTTCGAGGGGAGACTGCATGATGCGCTCACGTCCGCCCTCCGCCATGCTCTGCAGCAGCCGCTCGTTGATCTCCTCACTCACAAAGATCCGGTCGTTCAGCACCTTTCGGATGGCCTTGATGATGATGTCCCCGGCTTCCTGCTTCATGAGGTAGCCCTTGGCTCCGGCTCGAATGCAGCGCTCGGCGTAGAGCGTTTCGTCGTGGCGCGACACGACGAGAATCTTGACGTCCGGCACGCGCGACTGCAGATGTTTGATGAGCTCCATTCCACTCATGCCGGGCAGCGAAATGTCAACGATTGCGAGGTCGGGCGCCAAGTCTTCGATTTCTTCCAGTGCCTCCTCGGCACTGCTCATTTGTCCGACGACGTGCAGGTCCACTTCGTTCTCGATGGTGCGCCCCAGCCCTTTCCGCATCAGGGGATGATCGTCGATGAGTACAAGGTCAGCCATGGTGGAGCAGGAGTTGTGAGCAGAGCGGGCACCCGTGTCCGTCGGGGACGCGCCCAACGAGACGGGTGCGATGGGATAAGGAAAATGTACGACGCAGTGCCCTACAATGGTGTCGGGGACACGCGGAGACGCGTGTGGGGTATTCCCGGACACGACCTGTGCAGGAGGAGTGCGGGGTTAGGCCGAGGGGAGGTTCTGTTCATCTAGAATGGGATCTTCGATCGGGGACTCCGTGCGGGGGAGGGTGCAGGTGACCACAGTGCCGTCCCCGAGGGCGCTGTTCAGGTCGAGCGTCCCGCCGATGATGCGTGCCCGGTAGTTCATGATGCGCACCCCCATTCCGGCATCGGTCAGGTCGTCTTCCTCAAATCCGGAGCCGTCGTCCCGAACCTGGAGGCGGATTTGTTCGTCGCCTGCGGCGAGGATAATGCGCAAGCGGTCGGCATCGCCGTGGCGCACGGCATTGTTGACGGCCTCCTGGGCAATGCGATAGAGGTGAGTGGCCGTGGAGTTGTCGGGAATGCGGACTGAGTCGGTGCCCTGGAAGTCACATTCGACGCTGAAGAGCCGTTCAGCATTCTTGGAGAGGCGGCGTAGCGCCTCCGGCAGGGCCGACGGCTGCTGACCCTCCACGTCCACCGGGATGAGGCCGTGCGAGAGGTCACGGGCGTACTGGTCGGCCTCCTTTACGTGCTCGGTAATCTCGGCCATGTCCTCGGCCCGCTCATGGCCCTCTTCGTCGAGCTGACGGGCGACGTCCTGGCTGAGCAGCCCAATGCCTGTGAGCATCTGCCCGAGGCCGTCGTGCAAGTCCTGCCCGATCCGGCGGCGCTCCTCCTCGCTCACGTTCAGGATTTCCTTCTCCAGCCGCCGCCGCTCGCTGATGTCGCGCACGATGCCGGTATAGATCGTACGGTCGCCCAGCTCGACCTCACTTACCGCCAGGTCCATTGGAAAGGTGGAGCCGTCCTTCCGCTTGCCGGTCACCTCGCGCCCAATGCCGATGATGTTGCGGTTGCCGGTCTCGTGGTAGTTTCGAAGGTATTCGTCGTGTTCTTCGTGGTAGGGAGAGGGCATGAGCATCTTCACGTTTTCCCCCACCACCTCCGACGCGTCGTACCCGAAAATGTCCTCGGCCGCCTGGTTGAACGACTCGACGATGCCATTCCGGTCGATGGTGATGATCCCGTCCACCGTCGTTTCGAGGATGGCTTGCGCGCGGGCCTCGCTCTCTTCCAACGCCTTCTTGGTTCGCTTCAGTTCGGTGGTGTCGAGGGTGGCCCCTACTAGCCGCGTTCCGTCGTTTTGCACCTCGGCCTGCGTGAATACCCAGCGCTCGCCCCCCTTTTCCGTAAGCAGACGATGCTCCAAGCGAAACAGGGAGTCGTCCGCGTGGACACCTTCGAGGGCGTCTTCGAAGCGGGTCCGGTCGTTTTCGGGAAGGAACTCGAGCACTCGATCGAGACTGGGCGAGAAGGCATCCGGATCCACCCCGAACAGTCGGTACATTTGCTCGGACCAGACCATGGTGCCGGACGTCAGGTCGTACTCCCAGCTCCCGAGGCTTGCAATCTTTTGGGCTCGGCTCAGCCGCTCGGCAGTCGTCTGGAGGGTCTTCTCCGTCTGGCGCCGCTCCGCAAACTGTCCAATCTGGTTGCCGATCACCGAAAACATCTGCAACAGTCCCTCGTCGGGCTCACGAATCTCGTGGCTAAAGAAGACCATGACCCCGAGGACCGTATCGTCGATGCGAATGGGAAAGGCGAACCCGGCGCGCATGTCGGCCTGCTTGGCGGCATCGGTTCGTTTGAAGGCGTCGTCCTGTCGCACATCGGGCAGCCAGTGGGGGCGTTGGTCCTCCCACACGCGGCCCGGGAGGCCCTCGCCGAGAGCAAAGGTGGTCTCGTGAGTCACGTTCTCGAACCCGTTCATCGTCGTGGCGGTCGCCTGCCACGTTTCCACGCTCTCCAGGTGCTGGCCCTCGGGGGTGGGCAGCCAGAGCTCGCCGCGCTCCCAGTCGAGGTGCTCGCAGATGGTTTCGAGAATGCGGGGGGCGGCCTCAGTCAGAGAGTCGGAGCCCGTAAGCACGTGCGCCGTGTGGTACTGGGTGGCCAATCGGCGTTCGTCCTTCTTCCGCTCCGTGATGTCGCGCACAATGACGGTAAGGAGGGGCTGCTCGCCCATTTCCACCTCACTGATGGACAGCTCTATGGGAAAGAGGGAGCCGTCGCGACGGCGTCCCTGCAGCTCGTAGCCCGTTCCCACGATTGCCGGGCGGCCGGTCTCGCGGTAGGTGCGGAGGGCGTCGGTCAAACGCTCACGGTCGGACGCTGCGAGGAGGGAGGGCAGGGACGTGCCCACGACCTCTCCGGCGTCGTAGCCAAAGAGTGTTTCGGCGGCTGGATTGAACGATTTGATCGTCCCCTCTGCATCCACCGTGAGGATGCCGTCGAGCGTCGTGTCGAGGACGGCCTGGGCGCGCGCCTCACTCTCGCGCCGGGCCTGCACGACGTGTTTGTACCCGAGTACCACCGCCACGGCCATCCAAATGCCGAAGAGAACAATGCCGTGATTGATGAGGGCCGCCACGGGCTCGCCTCGATACAGGTGGACAGCAAAGCCAGTCCCGACAAACAGGGTCGTCACGCCTCCGAACACAAACGTTGGGCGACGATCGCGCACAAAGAGGGTCAGTAGCACGATGGCCACCTGCATCAACTCGACCGTAAGGCCGGCGGGCAGTACCCAGTCCAGCACGAAGAGGCCCAACGATAAGACCCCGAGCAGCCCGTACAGGAGCAGCCGGCGAGACGAGTTTAGCATAAGAGGAAGGGTCGTGGTGTCAAGTCAGTCTGCCTCGATGGGCGGTCCGTCCGATCGGCAGTACAAGGCGCTCATAGCGGGGGTGACGGCACAGTAGGTGGCAGCCCCACACGAATGCAATGCATCCTCCTACAAAACGAACGGCAAACATTCGGTCAAATGCCCCTTTCAGAGAGCCGTTCTTTACACGAACGTGGGATCATAGAGTTGTCGTTCGGAGGGGACGCACGTACCATTTCCCGCAGGTCTTTTTTACACCTCGATGTGAGCGGATTTATGCAAGCGGCCAACCACATATTGTGCCTGGTGGCGGACGAGGCCTCCGCGGCGCTGTCGCAGGCCGCGCATCTGGCCTGTCGGGCCGAGGCTACGCTGCACGCGATGCCCATCGGGGGGAATACCCGCGATGCGGTAGAACGGGCACTCCAGTCGGTTGAGCGCCCGGCAAGCGGGGCGTGTCTGCACGATCGCCTGGCCTCTCCTCCCTTGGAGGAGGGAGGATTGACCGAGCACGTGCAGGCATACGTGCAAGAAGAGGCCATTGATCTCGTTGTCGTGGATACTCCCTCGGACCGCGGACCCGTTCCTCCTCTTGCAACCGCACTCACGAAAGAGGTTATACAGGCCCTTGACTGTTCAGTGTTCGTAGTTGAACACAATGCGGATCCCTCTGCCATTCAGCACATCCTGGTCCCAACGGACCTGTCGGAGTCGGCGCTCGCGACGGTCCGGTACGCAACGCGCCTCGCGTCAATCTACGATGCCGCTGTCGACTTGCTCCACGTCATCGAGGCGGTGCCGTACGTGGCCCTTACGCCGGTCGATCGCCTCTCCCTGAGTGCCACTTCGTTTCCGGAGCACCGGGCGCGGCGTCGGCTCGCGTCCCTCGTTGAGAAGAGTCCGTTGAGCTCCGACGCGTTTCAGACCCACTTTGAATACGGGGATCCGGCCGACCAGATTGGGCGATTTGTGAATCAAGAGGCGGTGGACCTGCTCGTGCTGTCATCGAAGAGCGTCTCGTCGTCCTCTCGGGTCCAGGGACCGGTGGCGGATCGCGTGTTGCGACGGGTCACGTGTCCGGTCGTGGTTGTCCGGTCGGGGGGCGAGTCATCTTCGTCCGGGGAATCGACGGCTGCCTCGGTGACAGAGACAACCGAATAATACCAAGTACCGTCGCGCTCCGTCTGCACATCGCCGGGGAGCGAATCGATTTCGAGGGCCCACGTCAACCGGTTGAGAGTCCACATCGGAGTGCGGGAGGACGCCGTTCGCAAAGACGGCATTCTTTACGGGACAGAGCTTAGACCTGTACAGTCGCCTTCGGTGGACGGGATAAGAGACGGCTTGGGGTTCAGACGACGGAAGACCGGGCAGAACGTTACGACGGCAGATTGTTTTCACCTTCGTTCGTTCCGACCCGGTCTTTACGACCGAGGGGCATCGGCGCGGGGATGCAGTTCTCCGATTAGGGAGAGAACCCCCCCAGTTTCTGAGGCCGTTACGGCAGGCTCCACGTAGGGGGTCCCCCCACCCCTCATAGGAGGATCCCCGTCGCGGCTGTACAAGAAATCCGGGGGCGTTTGCCAGGGGACTATTGTCAAGTCTCGCCCGATTGCGGGGGCACCTTTATAACCGTCGAAATGACGGGCGCGATCAGGAGCTATGATCGGAGGAGGGCAACACGACCAGTTTTTGTTTCAAAAATACCCCTCGGTACACTTATGAACACCCTGTCTCGAATATCTAGACTATTCGTATTCTTGCTCATGGCGGCGGCTCTGCCGTTAACCACGGTCGCTCAGGTGCCGCTGCAGGACGATATCCAATACAATCGTCCGGCCGGCCAGCAGGGCATCAACATGTTTGAGCCTCCGATCCAGGACACCACGTCCTACGACGGCTTTGCAGTGAAGCTTGGCGGTGCCTTCACCCAGCAAATGCAGGCCATCACGCAGAGTGGCCCCAATATTGACAACGATGCAATTGGGCGAGGCTTCAATCTCGCCACGGCCAACCTTGACCTTGACGTGCAGATGGCGGAAGGCATTCAACTGCACGTGCGTACGTACCTGTCGTCTCGCCACCACAACGAAGCGTGGGTGAAGGGCGGATACCTTCAGGTCGACGAGCTGTCGATGTTTAACAGCCCCGCCGTTGACGCGCTGATGAGCAACCTGTCGATCCGCGCCGGACACTTTATGCCCAACTACGGCGACACGCACTTCCGGCGCTCCGACAATGCGGACGCGATCCAGAACCCGTTTGTCGGCAACACTGTCATTGATGCCTTTACGACGGAAGTGGGAGCGGAAGCGACGTTCCAGTCCAACGGCTTTCTCGCTGTGGGAGGCTTTGGCGGGGCCCTGCACCCGACCGTCATGAACCCGGACAGTCGCGCACCGTCGTGGCACGGCAAGCTGGGCTACGACTCGCAGATTAACGACCTCGTGCGATTTCGGCTGACGGGATCGGTTTACTACACCGCCAAGTCGAATGACGGTCAGCTGCACTCCGGCGACCGCGCTGGTGGACGGTACTACAACGTCGTAGAAGGCGGCGACTGGTCAGGCCGCGCCCGGGTCAACTTCGGCAGCGAGACCACGGCCTTCATGATCAACCCGTTCGTGAAAATCGGCGGCCTTGAGCTCTTCGGCACGATTGAGTCGATCAGCGGAGAGGCGCCCAATCTCAGCGACGGGAGCGCAACCCAGTACGCCGGAGAAGCCATCTACCGGTTCGCCAACGACGACCTGTTCGTCGGGGCCCGCTACAACACCATGACCGCCGATCTGGACCTCAGTGCCTACAATGAGCCCGCGAACTGGGTCACTGAGACCTCGATCGATCGCTGGCAGGTGAGTGCTGGTTGGTTCATGACGGAAAATATCCTGGTCAAAGCGGAGTACGTCACGCAGTCGTACAACGACTACCCCACCGGCACACCGCAGGAGGGCGCTGAATTCGACGGCCTCATGCTCGAAGGCGTCGTCTCCTTCTAACGACCTCCGAGTCCACCGAGGGCTGTCGGCCGATACCGACGCGGGCTGGGTCTTCGGACTCAGCCCGTTCGGGGGCCGGCAGTATCTTTTTTATAAACCCACGAGCCTCCCATGAAATATATTCTGTCCCTTCTTCTTGCGTTGGGTCTCGTCGGATCGCCGACCGTGGCCGACCCGGGATCCCCGCCGGCCGACTCGGCGACCTACCAGTTTAACAATGCCGAGAGCACGATGACCGTGTACGGCTCCTCTAACGTGCGTGACTGGACGATGGACGTGACGCAAATCAACGGATCCGTTGCTCTCGGGAAAACCAGCGGAGCGGTACCCTCGATTCAGTCAATCCAGGTCGAAATTCCCGTCCAGCAGATGGTGTCGGAGAAAGACCGACTGCAGCGGCACGCGCACGAGGCCCTGCACAAGGAAGAGTATCCCACGATCTCGTTTTCCTCCTCAGACGTAGAGGTCACACAGGCCGAGGCCGACTCGTTCTCCGTCGTTGCCAACGGCGAGATGACCATCAAGGGCAACACACACACCGTGGAGTTGACGGCCAAGGGCGCTCAGCAGTCGGATGGCACGATGAACGTCGTCGGGGAGCATGAACTGAAGCTCAGCACGTTTGATGTGGAACGCCCCTCGCTGATGTTCGGAGCCATTAAGGTGGACGATCCCATTCGCATTGGCTTCGACATCATCCTGAGCAGCGCCAACCAGTGATGGTTGACGCGAAGCCGGGGACGGGTCCTGGGTCGGTCTTGGGGCTGCTCGTCCCGCTTTCGGTGAGGCATTAGAGTTCCGTTAGAACAACAGAGGCCGGCATCCGACCGCCGGCCTCTTCGTATACACACGCACTGTTTTCTTCCTGGTCGATTCGCCGGCGTCCCTGATGGATGATTCCGTGCACATACTCCTCGTGGAGGACGAGCCGGACGTGGCCTCCTTCATTCAGCAGGGCCTTCAAGAGGAGGCGTACGACGTGGAGTGGGTGAAGAACGGGCAGCGGGCCCTGGAATACGTTCAGCAGAAGGACGTGGACCTCATTCTCCTGGATGTTCGGCTCCCCGACCGGTCCGGCATTGAGGTCTGTGAACGCCTGCGGCTCCACCGTCCCGAGCTTCCCATCATGATGCTCACGGCACTGGACGCGGTCGAGGATCGAGTAAAGGGCCTCCGGGCCGGGGCCGACGATTACCTGCCGAAGCCGTTTGCCTTCGACGAGCTGCTGGCCCGGATCGAGGCCCTGCTGCGACGCATCGATCAGGCGGAACGAACGGACATCCTCCAGGATGGGCCCCTACAGGTGAACCCGGCGGCCCGAACCTGCACGTACGACGGCGAAGAGGTTCCGCTTACGCCCACCGAGTTTGATCTCCTGACCTACCTCATGGCCCGACGCGGCCAGGCCCTCAGCCGCGACACCATCCACCGGGACGTGTGGGGACACGACTTTGATCGAGGCACCAATCTGATCGACGTCTACGTCAACTACGTTCGGCGCAAGCTCGACGAGGTGGGATGCTCCTCGCCCATTGAGACGGTGCGCGGCACGGGATACCGGTATACATCCTGCACGGAAGCGTCTGTCGCACATGATTGATCTGACCTCGCGGTCGGCTCCAAGTGGGGCCTCTGTGTCCCCCGACCGCTCCTCGTTCCGGCGGCGGCTCCTGACCACGATTGGTCCGGCCCTGGCCGCCGCGCTTGTCTTCCTGGGCCTGCTGGCGTGGGGGGCCGCCTACGTGGCGCTGCAACGGAGTGCTGTGGAGGTACTGCAGGCTGAGGCCGACGAGGTGGAAGCCGACATTCTCCAGACTGACGGCTCCCTCCAGATCGGCGGTCATACCTGGTCGGAAGTCCACCACCGTCTGGCGGCGGAACGAGTGGATCCCGTCTTTCTCCAGGTCTTTGATCGTTACAACCGGGCACTTCGCGTCTCTGCGAACGTCGACTCCCTCAGCGTTCTCTATCCCGAGCAGCCCCTCGCACTCGACACTCCCTACGACTGGATCCCGACGCTTCGAACGGTTGAGGTCGGCGGACGGACGCTCTACTATCTGGTGCGTCCCCTCACATACGAGGGCCGAACGATCGGCTACATCCAGGTGGCCCGAGAGGTGCCCAACTACTGGGCCTCCCTGACGACGTTTGGGGTGGCATTGGGCGGGCTCATCATTTTGCTGTTTGGGGGACTCCTGGTGCTCGTTTCCTGGGCCGCCGCACGTGTCCTGCACCCCCTCCGCCGCATCACCGCCGTGGCGGACGACATTACTTCTGCCGACCTGGACGAGCGGGTCGAGGTGACGGACGCCGCCGACCGCGAAACGGCACTGCTGGCCCACACCTTCAACGACCTGCTTGATCGCCTGGAGGACAGCTTCGACGCCCTGCGCACGTTCACGGCCAACGCCGCCCACGAACTGCAAACGCCCCTCACCGTGCTGCAAGGGCACGTGGAGATTGCCCTCCGCCGCTCCCGCTCGGCTAAAAGCTACGAGTCGACCCTTCACCTGTTGGATCGCAAGCTGGGCACGCTGGTGCGAACCGTCCGCGCCCTGCTTACGTTGACTCGACTCGACCGTGGCGAAACCCTGACAACTGAGCCCGTAGCCCTGGGGGCGCTTGTGGAGAGGGAGGAGGGATCTGTCCGGTCGGAAGCAGAAGAGAAGGGCCTGTCTCTCTCCATCGAGACCGCAGACGTGTGGGTCGACGGTCAGGCCGACCTGCTGCGAGAGGCCGTCCAGAACCTCGTAGACAATGCGATCAAGTACACGGAGGACGGCACGGTGCAGCTGTCGGTCGTCGAGGAAGAGGGACACGCCGTCGTGCGCTGCCGGGATACGGGCATGGGAATTGCAGAAGAGGATCTACCGCACGTCGGTGCCCGGTTCTACCGCAGTGCCGAGGCCGGGACCACCGAATCGGACGGAAGCGGGCTCGGGCTCGCTCTCGTCCGCCGCATCGTCGCGGCCCATGACGGCGAGCTCCGGGTCGACTCGACGCCGGGGGAGGGAACGACCTTCGAAATTGTG
The DNA here is from genome assembly GCF_002954405.1 of Salinibacter sp. 10B. Taxonomy (NCBI): domain Bacteria; kingdom Pseudomonadati; phylum Rhodothermota; class Rhodothermia; order Rhodothermales; family Salinibacteraceae; genus Salinibacter; species Salinibacter sp. 10B. The sequence continues at coordinate 2,873,789 of NZ_MQWC01000004.1, forward strand.
CTGCCTTCGATTTCGCCGCCGGACAAACCCGAGCGTGTCATGCCCCTGGAGAAATCCCGACCTCCGGTACGTTCATAACGCCCATCGTCGCTTCTACGGAGTGCTTCTTCTATAATGATTACGAAGCGGAACGACAACGACATGCGAAAGGCTCTACTGGCGTCGACATGCCTTGCCCGCTGGCTCATCGTCGTACTGGGGGTGCTTGGGATGACCAGCGTGCCGACCGCCTCGGCCCAGTCCTCCCACAAGCGCCTCACGGTCCACTCGAAAAGCCAGTTTTGGATTCAGGGCAAAGCCACGACGCACTCGTTCACGTGCCAGGTGGAAGCGGTCGAGGGTACGGCACAGCTTCCCGCGGCACAGGACTCCATTCCGAAGGAGACGAAGGACGAGCAAACGACTGTGAACGTGAGCGTCCCCGTTCGCTCTTTCGACTGTGGGAACCGAGTGATGACGAAGGATCTGAAGGAAACCCTCAAAATGGAGAAGCATCCGAACATTCGGTTCGAGCTGATCGACGCACGGGTGGGCACTCCCGTTGACACGTCGAAGCAGTGGCGGCCGGTGGAAGTGCTCGGGGCCCTCACTGTGGCCGGCACGAAGCGGGTGACCAGCCTTTCGGCCCTCGGACGGGCAATTGACGAAAATCGATTCCGGATTCGGGGATGTCATCCCCTCCGGATGACGCACTTCAACATTGAGCCCCCCACCAAAGCCTTTGGGCTCATCAAGGTTAAGGATCGGATCGAAGTACAATTCGACCTGCTCGCCCATACCGCAGGACTGGAACGGACCTCTCCATTCGGGAGGAGGACCATTGCCGAAGCGCCATCCTGCCCCCTCGTGGAAGGAGACGTCGGGTCATTCTAATCGTCCTCTAATCGGCTTCTCATCGTGCACTAAGATCGCGTTCGCGGGCAGGGCGTCCAAGGGAGTGGATGACATTGCGTCACAACTCGCAGCCGGGCATGGGCTGCTTCACACTCTCCCTGTTCTCGCCCATGGCTTCGACGCTTTCCCGTGCTCTTTTTGGAGCGGTGAGCCTTTTTCTTGTGCTCGTGGTTCCCCGTGCCCTTCAGGGACAGCCGCTCCCCGACACGCTCACCTTTGAGCGGGCTGCGGCGCTCCTCCAGCAGCACAATCCGCAGCTCCGAGCCGCTCAGGCTCGGGCGCAGGCCGAAGGGCGTGCCGCAGAGGCGGCGTCGCGCTATCCGAACCCGACGCTCTCAGTCTCCCAGGAGCGCACCAATCTTCCACAGGGTGTAGACAACCAGTGGTATACGTCCATTCGCCAGTCACTGCGCTATCCGGGCGAGCACGGGGCGCGCTCCCGCTCGGCCGACGCCACGCAGCGGGCCGCCGGGGCTATGGTAGAAGAGGAGCGCACGCGCCTCTACAATGAACTTCGCCACCGCTACCTCGACGTGGTGGCTGCTCAGGTCCGCGTGGACGTGCTCCGCTCCTTTGCCGATGCTCTTCAGCAGGCCGCAGAGGCGGCCCAAGTGCGCTACGAGGAGGGCGACCTTAGCACATTTCGCCGCGCTCGGATGCAGGTGGCGCGGGCCCAGTACGAAAATGAACGGGCCGACGCGGAGCGGCGCCTCTGCGACGCCCGCATCGAACTCGCGTACCTGCTGTTGCCCGATGCACAGGCCACTCTCGACACGGTGGCGGCCCTGAGCGAATATCGCGTGGCCGGGGCGATGCAGTTCCGTCCGGTGAGGGTCGATGAGTCGATGGCTCTGCGCCGGGCGCTCCGGCAGCGGGGAGCCGTACAGGCGGCCCTCGCCCAGGTCGACGCCCGCACCGCCGACCTCGACGCGGCCACGTACCAGCGCTACCCGTCCCTCAGCCTCTCCGCTGGGCCGAAGCGGCAGTCACTACCCACCTCCACCACCTACGGCTACACGGCGGGTCTCTCCATCGGACTGCCCGTCTGGAACGGGGGGCGCACGCGGGTGGAGGCCGAACAGGGGCGCCGCCGTGCCGCTACCGCGACCCTGGAGGCCACGCGCCGCCGGGTGGAGGTGCAGGTGCACGACGCCGTGGAGCGGCTGCAGAGCTACCGCGACCGCATTCAGACTGTGTCGGAGGACGTGCTCGTCGACACCGATTCGCTTGGGGCCGACGCCCAGTTCGTGTACCAGCAGGGAGAGATCTCGCTCTTTGAGCTGCTTGACGCGATCGACGCGGCCAAGCAGGCGGCGCTCCTCCGCCTCGACCTCACCGCCGGTTACCTCCGCGCCCTCTACGACCTCGAATCCGCCGTGGGCATCGGGCCCACTGACGACGCCCTTGTCATTGAGGGCGCCCTCCGCCCCCGCACGGCCGATCTGCGATGACCTATTTTTCGCAATCGCTCCGCGATTCCACAAAGCCGCCCCACGCATCCGCCTGATATTCAATACAGGCGACCCGGCGGGTTGCCTCTCCTGTTGGATTAATCGACACCGCCATTATGCCCCGTTCCCGCCTACCCCTGATCGCGATTGTTGCCCTCACCGTGGCCCTCCCCGACTGCGGCGGAAACGGCGCCACCACGCCCACCGCCCAGGCCGACTCCGTGGCCGACCCGGACGCCATCACGCTTTCGGAGGCGCAACTCAATGAGGTCAGCGTGCAGACCACAGCGGTCACCGAACAGCCCGTGACCACGACGCTGCAATTGCCAGCCCGTGTGCGCCCGGGGGCCGACCAGGAGGGCTACGTGACCTCGCTCGTCGACGGTCGCATCGAACGGCTGCGCGCCCGCACCGGGCAGCGCGTGCAGGCTGGTGAGATCATCGCCGACGTGGGGGCGCCCGATCTGAGCGAGATGGTGGCCGATCTCCGGCAGGCCCGCGACGAACTGGACCGCCAGCGGCGGCTGGACGAGCGCGGGGTGGCCATCGAGAAGAACCTGCGCGCCGCCGAGCGGCAGTGGCAGTCCGCCCGGCAGCGGCTGCGCTCCATCGGGGTGCGACCCGACCGCATCGAGTGGGTGGCGACGGGCGAGGAGGACATGACCACGCTTCCGCTCGTCGCTCCTCTTGACGGCGTGGTGCTCGACCGCAGGACGGTTCTTGGCGCTCCCGTGCAGCAGGGGGACAAGCTTTACCACATTGCCGACCTGCAGCCGATCCGCGTGATGGCGGACGTCTTTGAGCGCAACCTGTCGATCGTCCGCGAGGGACAGTCCGTTGTCGTTACGACCCCGATGAATCCGGATCGTGCCTACGAGGGGACCATCGAACAACTGACGCCCCAGGTGGAGGACGAGAGCCGCGCCGCGAGCGCCCGCATCGTGCTCGACAACAGCGACGGCAGCCTGCGGCCCGGCATGTACGCTACCGTGCAGGTGCAGCGGACCGGCAAGGCCCAGTCCGCCATTGCCGCCGATCACCTCCTCACGGACGGCTCCGGCGCCTACGTTCTCGTGCGGGAGGGGCCGCGCACCTTCCGTCGCGTGTACCTGGAGGCCGACGCGGAGGCGGAAGGGACCGTTGCCGTACCGACACTTTCACCTGGGACTGAGATTGTAACGCGGGGCGCCTATCAGATTGTGAGCGCCCTGAATCAGCGGGGGTAGTTGCTGATGAGGAAGTGCTTTCAGAGTGCGCCCTGAATCAGCGGGGGTAGTTGCTGATGAGGAAGTAGTTTCAGACTGTACACTCAATCAACGCGGGTGATCTTTCGCCTGGAGGCGTGGAGCATGAACGATCGTGTCCTCCACGCCCCTCGCCTCTCGCCCCTCACCACTCGATCTTTCTGCGATGTTTGACCGCCTCGTCTCCTCCGTCGTCAAGAACCGGGTGCTCATCCTGCTCCTCATGGCCGTGTTGGTCGGGTGGGGCATCTACAGCTGGCGCCAGGTGCCGGTGGACGCCTACCCGGAGCTCACCAACAACCAGGTGCAGATCCTCACGCGGGTGCCGGGCATGTCGCCGGTCGAGGTGGAGAAGCTGGTGACCTATCCCATCGAGATCAGCATGACCAACCTCGAAGGGGTCCAGGACAACCGCTCGCTCAGTCAGTTTGGCCTCAGCGTGGTGACGCTCGTCTTCGAGGAGGACATGGACCCGTACTTCGTGCGTCGCCTCGTCTCGCAGCGCCTGAACCAGGTGAAGGAAGACCTGCCGGCGAAGGCCCAGCCGTCGCTCGGGCCGCTCTCCACGGCGCTGGGGCAGGTCTACCAGTACGCCCTCGTAGACAAGAAGGACGACGGCCGGACGTACTCGGCCCGCGAGCTGCGGACGATGCAGGACTGGATCCTGGCGCCGGAGCTGCGCACCGTGGAGGGAGTGGTAGAGGCCAACGCACTCGGGGGCTTCGTGAAGCAGTACCACGTGCGCTTCGATCCGGAGCAACTGGTGAACCACGACCTCTCGCTGGACACGGCCTACGAGGCCCTGCGCAACAGCAACCAAAACTCGGGCGGCAACTACATCGTGCGCAACGACCAGCAGTACGTGGTGCGCGGCGTGGGGCGGCTGGGAGCGAAGGGCGGCGACATCATTGAGGACATCGAGAACACCGTCATCACCAGCCGCAACGGGACGCCCATCCTCGTGCGCGACGTGGCGACCGTGCAGGTGGACCACGCCGTGCGGCACGGCGCCGCTTCCGTGAACGGGCGGGGCGAAACGGTCGTCGGCATCGTGATGATGCGGCGCGGGGCCAATGCCCAGCAGGTGGTGAACAACGTGCAGGCCAAGATGGAGGATCTGAAGCAGGCGCTGCCGCCAGGCGTGGGCGTGGAGGTGTTCTACAACCGGAATGAGCTCACAAGCGCGGCCATCTCGACGGTCACCACGAGTCTCCTCATCGGGGGCGTCCTCGTCATCCTGGTGCTGCTCGGCTTCCTGGGCGACTGGCGCTCGGCCCTCATCGTGAGCCTCGTGTTGCCGATGACGGCGCTCGCCACGTTCATTCTGATGAACTACTTCGGCTTCAAGGCCAACCTGATGAGTCTGGGCGGTCTGGCCATCGGCCTCGGGATGTTCGTGGATGGGGCCATCGTGATGGTCGAGAACATCTACCGGCTGCGCGAGCAGGACCCCGACGAGTCGATCGGCCTCATCGTGGTGCGGGCCGGGCGGGAGGTGGCACGGCCCATCGCCTTCTCCGTGGGCGTCGTGATCGCGGTCTTCCTGCCGCTCTTCACGCTCCAGAACCTGGAGGGCCGCATGTTTCGGCCCATGGCGTTTACAGTGTCGTTTGCCCTGATGGCCGCGCTCTTTCTGGCCCTCACGATGGCCCCCGCGCTCAGTTCGTACCTGCTGGCGTCCGTAGGGCAGTCCGACGATAAGGAGGCACCCCCGGTCAACGAAGGCGGAGGAGAAGAGGAAGGGACGCTGCCGGAGAACGGAGCGCCCGCCGGCGGCACCGGATCGACGAACCGGTTTGTGGCGTGGCTGAAGGCCGGCTACGAGCCGCTGCTGGACACGGCCCTCGCGCACCGGTGGAAGACGGTGGGCGTGTCGGTGCTTCTGCTCGGCGTCGGGGCGGGCGTTTTCACGACGCTCGGCACCGAGTTCGCGCCGCCGTTGGAGGAGGGCTCCGTGGCCATCCAGGTGGCGCTGGAGCCGGATGCGGCCCTCGAAACCTCGACCGACGTGCAAACCAAGGTCGAAAACGCTCTGCTGGAGTTTCCCGAAGTCACGAAGGCAGTGAGCAAGACCGGGCGTCCGGCCGTGGCCTTCGACCCGATGGGGCAGAACCTGACGGACATGTTCGTGGGCCTCACGCCGCGCAACACGTGGCGCTTCGACTCGAAAGAGGCCCTCGTGGATTCGCTGCGGGCGCGTGTCAATCAGATTCCCGGGGCCAACTTTGCCTTTACCCAGCCCATCGCCCTTCGCCTCGACGAGATGGTGAGCGGGGCCAAGAGCGAGATCGCGATCAAGATCTTTGGGCCGGACCTCGACGAACTCAAGCGCCTGCAGTCGGCGGTGGCCGACGCGGTGTCCGACATCCGGGGCGCAGCCGACGTGCTGCCCTCGCAAATCGCAGGCTTCGGCTACGTGGAGGTCACCATCCGCCGCGATGATGCGGCCCGATACGGCCTCAACGTGGGCACCATCCAGCGGGCCATCGACATGGCGATTGGGGGCGAGCGTGTGAGCACCATTTTGGAGGGGGACCGCCGCTTCAGCCTCGTCGGCAAGTTTCAGGAGACGTCGCGCGGGTCGGTCGAGTCGATCCGCAACCTGCCGATGCGGACCCCGGACGGAGCGCAGATCCGGCTCCGCGACGTGGCGACCGTCGAGTTGACGGAGGCGCCGGCGGAAGTGAGCCGCGAGCAAGGCGAGCGCAAGATCACGCTGGGCATCAACCTGAGCGGCCGCGACGCCGGGAGCTTCGTGGCGGAGGCGAAAGAGGCCGTGCGCAACGAGGTCTCCTTCCCCGCCGGCTACACGGTGGACTGGGGCGGCCAGTTCGAGAACCAGCAGCGCTCGCGCGAACGGTTGATGCTGATCATGCCCATTACGCTGGCGATCGTGTTCGTGCTGCTGTACATGACGTTCAACTCGATTAGTCAGGCCATCCTCGTCTTCCTCAACATTCCGGTGTCCATCGTCGGGGGCATTCTCCTGCTGTGGGCGATGGGGCTCTACATGAGCGTGCCGGCGTCGGTCGGGTTCATTGCCGTGCTCGGTATTGCGGTGCAGAACGGGGTGGTGATGATCAGCTTCATCGACAACCTGCGGCAGCGGGGGCAGTCGCTCGTGGACGCGGTGCGGGAGGGGGCGCTGTTGCGCCTGCGCCCCATCCTCATGACGACGCTCACCACCCTGCTCGGCTTGCTGCCGCTACTGGTGGCCGAGGGCATTGGGGCCAACGTGCAGCGCCCGCTCGCGGCGGTGGTGGTGGGCGGCATCTTTACGCTGGTGCCCTCCACGCTTCTCCTTCTGCCCATCCTCTACGGCTGGTTCAATCCGGAGACCCGCACCGAGACGGCCATTGCCCGCGAGGTGGAGGCCGGCGAGGAGGCGCAACTGCGGGGGAGTGTGGCTTCGTGAAATTCCACAGTTGGCCCCACATTTCTGACGGCGTAGGGACGCATGGTGTGGGATTATGAAAATAACTGCCGTACGAGGTTACTCTCTTCCTACATTTGTACTTCCTTCCGGCAGGGAGCGTGCATTTTTGGCTTGGATCCAAAAATGCACAAAAAAGATCAAGGCTGTGAAGAAATCGCCTGACACCTTCCTGCACTCCACTGAAATTTCTCAAACTCGCTTACGCTCAGACATGAGAAATTTCGGTCGTTTCGCTCCCGTCGGTGTCCGGGCGGCCATTTCTTCAAGGCCGGAAAAGGTCCCTTTCGGTCCTCAGGGGATGTCCGGCGGATAATCTCATAAAGCCAAACCATGCGTCCCTGTAACATCATGTATTCTTCAGGTTAAGCCCTTTTTACCAGAGCCCGTTCCTGCCATGCAAATGATCATAGCGTACATTCGCCCCATCGTAAAGGACGAGGTGGCCGAGCAGCTCCGGACCCTCAAGGTGCCGGGGGCCAGCCTCTCGCGGGTCGACGGCTTCGGTCGAGAAGCCGATTCGCAGGGACGAGAGTCCTATGGTCCGCAGGTGTCGCCCTACGCCGATATGGTAAAGCTGGAGGTGGTGTGTTCGGACGCCCGGGTGGAGGAGTTGGCGGAGGCCATCGCGGATGAGGCGCAGACGGGACGGCGGGGCGATGGCAAGGTGTTCATTCTGCCGGTGGATCGCATGATCGACATCCGCACGCAGTCCTGGTCGCAGCAGGAGCAGACGATTGAGGGGGAGAAGTAGACCGGCCGCTGGATGTGCGTAATTCCCCGACAGGACGGTGCGTGTTTGACGGGTAGCATGGAAACTGTTCAGCCTCGACATTGCAAAACGATACAGAAATTCGGTTTTAGTTTCCATCCGATTTCCCGTCCCTCTTTTCACCCACAACGTCCCTGACCCCAATGAGTGCTGCACATCTCCATTTGCTATTGAATCACATTCCGCTTCTGGGTCTCATCTTCGGGGCTGCTTTGCTGGCCTACGGCCTATGGCGGAGCCACGAAGATGTCCAAAAAGCGAGTCTCGGATTGCTTGCAGTCGCCGGACTGTCGGCGATCGCTGTATATCTGACCGGAGAGCCCGCAGAAGAGATTATTGAGGGCCTGGCGGGGGTTTCCCACGACGCCATTGAGGCCCATGAGGAGGTTGGTATCTACGCACTCATCGGAGGGCTCGTGACCGGACTCTCAGCCCTCGGCGCGCTGGGATATGCGCTCCTGCGGGAGCATCTCGTCCGGTGGACGGTGATTCTTACCCTCGTGTTTGCCGTGATCGCGTCTGGCCTCATCGGTTACACGGCCAATCTAGGCGGCAAGATCAGTCATCCGGAGCTTCGAGGCGCCTCCGCCTCCACGATGCAGGACGAGGCCCCCAATGAGACGGAGCATGAGGAGGACGAGTAATTCCGAATCCACTTGCGGGAGGGGCTGCGTGTTGGCCTTCGGGCTCGTGTGGATAGGGACGGGAGAACGTGTGGACGGGTGGAGGAGACATCCGTCCACACCCCCACCCCGAGGAGCATGCGGAGTTCGTAAAACGCCGCCTCTACGCCCGATGCCAAGTGAGGCGCGGCCTACACGTTGCGCGCATCGATGGTGGTTCCCGTCTGGTTGCCGTCGAGACTGGCCCGGTAGGCATCCGCCACGGTGGCCGCCGGAAGACTCGGCGAAAAGTCGGCGCCCATTTCGTCGAGCGTCTCCTCGACCCACGGCGGGCTCACCACATTGATGCGGAGGTCCCTGGGGAGCTCGATCGCCGCGGCCCGCACGAAGCCTTCGAGGCCTGCGTTGACGAGGCTGATGGCCGCGCTTCCCTCAATGGGTTCCTGACTGAGGACCCCGCTCGTAAGTGTGAATACGCCGCCATCGCGCACGGCGTCGATGCCCTGCCGGACGAGTTTGACTTGGCCCATCAGCTTGTTGGACAAGCTCACGTCAAAGTCCTCGTCGGTGAGCTCTTCCAGGCCTCCGAATGCCGCTTCGCCCGCACAGGACACCACTGCGTCCACGATGCCGACGGACTGATACAGGCGGTTGATCGAGGAGGGGTCGGCAAGGTCTACTTGCACCTCCCCGCTGCTGTGACCGGCGATGATGACGTTGTGGTCGTGCTGGAGATTGCTCACCACCGCGGTTCCGATGGTGCCAGTGCCGCCAACGACGAGTATGTCCATAAGGAACAGATCGTGCGTGCAATGAAACGGAAGAGCGAAAGAAGGGCGGCGGTACGGGGGCTCCACCGCCCGCTCTCCTCACGCGTTCTAACAGGGAGGAGACGGAGCGATCGGAGACAGGCCCGAACGGGACGTTGGGTTGCGGATTACTCTGCCCCCGGCACGTTCACCGGAACGCGGTAGACGTGCGGGCGGGCGGTAATGTAGAGGGTCTTTCGGTCCGGCCCGCCGAAGGCGAGGTTCGTGGGGGCCTTTGGAACCGCAATGCGGGCTTGCTGCGTACCGTCGGGGCTGTACACCCACACGCCGCCGGGCCCTGTGGTGTAGAGATTGCCTTGAGCGTCCACCTTCATGCCGTCCGTGCTGCCCTCAGCGCCCTCGTCGGTGGGAGCCGCAAACTGTCGACCGTTTTCGATGCCCCCGCTCTCGGTGACATCGTACGCTCGAATACGAGTCTCGCGTGAGTCATTCACGTAGAGGGTGGAGTCGTTCGGCGAGAGACAAATCCCGTTGGGGCGTGCAAAGGTTTTGGTGAGGAGGGTCAGCTCGCCGTTCGGCGAAAGGCGGTACACCCCCGAAAAGCTAAGCTCCCGGTCGTTTTCGTCCACGCCGTAGGGCGGATCGGTGAAGTAGATGGTGCCGTCGGAAGCGACCGTCAAGTCATTGGGACTGTTCAGCCGTTTGCCGCCGTAGGTGTTTGCGAGGACGGTGACCGACCCGTCGGCTGTGCGCCGTCCCACCTGTCCGTCGTGCTGGGCGAGGAGAAGTTGTCCCGAGGAGTCGATCGCAAGTCCGTTGGCGTGGCCGGAGGGTTTCATGAATACGGACGTTCCGTCGTCGGGCGTCCACTGATACACGGTGTTTGCCGGGATGTCCGAAAAGAGGAGGGTGCCCTGATACCAGATTGGCCCCTCCGTAAATTCGAATCCATCGTCCACCAGCTCTACCGTTGCTCCCTTGGGCACGGGCCGTTGCTGTGCCACTGCCGACCCCCCAATTGACGCAACGCCAATCAGGAGGGCGAGACAAACGAGGCCTCTTCTGAGTCCCCCGTACGGTTTTCGGAACGGGGCCCACATGTGTATAAACCGGTTCATATCGACACAGCACTGTCACAAAGACATTGAGCAATTCCCGTCTCCTTTGTACAAAAGCGGCCACCCAAGTACAAAACAAAAAAAGCCGCCGCTCCGCCGCGGCGCACCTCTGTTCGACACAGTATGAGAAATGGCAGGGACACACAGATCCCCCGCTAGGCATTCTGGAGACGAGTGCGGAGCTGCCCACTGGGGACACACGACAGTGCGTCGTATCGGCCTTCATCAGGCGTAGACCCAATGCGCCCCTACGACAAGGGGCATCGCAACTCCACAGAAAAAGACGGCGTCGGCGAGCCGAACCCGCGCGGCCCAATGCCACGCATCGGAACCGAGCCCCCTCGGAACGGGTGCGCCAGTGCTCCGGCAGGGCTCCTTGCGGACGAGCTCGGCCCGACTCGTGTGACGCCACAATATGGGGATACGGTCCCGAGCGCACCCGACGGGGACCGCCGTCGTCAGTTTACCACTGACGCTCGGTGACGCGCTCGACGTTGATCGCGCTCAACCCCTTGTCGGTCTCTTCGATTTCAAATTCGACCCGATCTCCTTCCTCGAGATCCTCGTCGGGGACCTCGCTGTGGTGGAGAAAGACGTCGTCTTCTCCTTCGTCGGGTTCGGCGAATCCATATCCTTTAGCAGGACTGAACCACTTAACGGTTCCTTGCACCATGATTCCGGGTAGTCTTTGTCTCTTTCTTGTTCGATGATCGCTTCGACAGTCTCGCTCCAAACAGAGCCAGACGACGAAGGGCGTATGACGCAGACCTACAACGAGGGGGCTTCCCACGTGTTCTGTTCCCCCTTGTGTGTCTCTTCATTTTCTCAAGATCGGACACGAACGGCCGGAGAGCCGGAGGGGACAAAGGGACGCAAGAGAGCAGAATCGCCGAGCCACGAAGCGCGTGTCTGCCCGAGCAGAATCGCGTCTGGCTCCGTGGGTGTGCTCTCCGGGTCTTCGTTCTTCCTCTCTCCGATTCCATGTGTGCAACTTCTCGCCGTAACTCCTATGTTGCACCCGATCGATTTTTTCCGTTCACGAGTCTCTCCGCTCTCACATGGACTACGCCGTGATCATGGCCGGGGGCATCGGCAGTCGCTTCTGGCCCGCCAGCCGCAAGGAGCGTCCGAAGCAATTTTTGGACGTGTTCGGTGACGGAACGCTCATCCAAAATACCGTCGCTCGCCTGCAGGGCCTCATCCCGCCGGAGCGCTGCCTCATCGTCACCCACGAGCGCTACATCGAGCAAACGCAGAAGCAACTACCGGCAGTTCCTGACGAGAACATCCTCGCCGAACCGATCAGCCGCAATACGGCGCCCTGCATTACGTATGCTGCCACCACCCTTGCGGACCGCGACCCGGACGCGACGATGGTGGTCCTCCCGGCGGATCATGTGATTGGCAATGTGGAACGCTTTCACAGCACGTTGGAGGTTGCCCTTGAGGCGGCGCAGGAGCCCGACGCGCTCGTGACCATCGGCATCGAGCCCACTTACCCGGCCACCGGCTACGGCTACATTCAGTACGACGGTGATGAGCAGGAGGAGGGCGCTGAACTGGAGGCTTATCCGGTGCGCACCTTTGCCGAGAAGCCGGACCAGTCTACCGCCGAGCGCTTCATCGACAGCGGCGACTTTCTGTGGAACAGTGGCATGTTCATTTGGCGTGCCGATACGATTCTGAATCAGGTAGAGCGGCACCTGCCGGACGCCCACAAGGCCTTCGAGCCGGTGCGGGCGGCCGGCGATGGGGTCGATGAGGAGACGCTCACGCAGGCCTTCAAGGATAGTCCGCGCATCTCTATCGACTACGGCGTCATGGAGCAGGCCGATTCCGTGTACGTTGTGCCCGGCTCCTTTGAGTGGAACGACGTGGGCGACTGGCGGGCCGTGTACGACCTCAGTGAGAAGGACGAGCACGGAAACGTGATCGAGGGAAATGTCATCATGCAGGACTCCAGCCGGTGCTACGTGCAGGCGGGCGATCGGCTCGTAGTGCTCGTGGGGCTTCACGACTCGGTGGTGGTGGATACCGACGATGCCGTCCTCGTCTGCAACCGCGAGAGCGCACAGCAGGTAAAGCAGGTTGTTGAGTACCTCCACGCTCATCAGTTTGAGGAGTATGTATAACGGACGGTGGGCTCGCACGTCCGGGTTGCTCTGGGGATGGCAATGAAGGGACCATTATTGGCGCTCGAATCGTGAGTGTGCCGATCCAAGAGGGCGGCGTTCCGGACGTGTGGGCACAGAAGACGCTGTCGAGCGGGCAGTCTGCGGCCGCGGACGTGGGGACTCGGCGGTCCCCGCAGACCAGCGAATCGCTTCGGGCCTCCAATTTTCGACACCTGTCCCGTGATGCTCCAACGCGACATGCTCGATGCCTCAACTTGGATTGACCGGCTGGATCTGGAATCGCATCCGGAGGGAGGGTACTACCGCGAAACCTACCGGGCCGAGCATTCCATTCCGGCCAGCGGGCTCCCGGGGCGGTTCGCAGACGCCCGCGACGCGGCAGCCCTCATTTACTTTTTACTTCCGAGCACGTCCTTCTCGGCCCTCCATCGCATTCGGCAAGATGAGGCCTGGCACTTCTACGAGGGGGGTCCCGTCACGCTGCATCAGATTGCACCGGACGGCACCTACTCGACCGTGACGCTGAGCCGATCGGTCGAAGATGGGCACCACCTTCAGACGGTTGTGCCTGCTGGAACGTGGTTCGGGGCCACCGTGCACGCCGAGGAAGGATATGCTCTTGTCGGTTGCACGACGGCCCCGGCGTTCGACTTTGCGGACTTTGAGCTGGCCGACCGGGCGGCCCTCACGAACGAGTTTCCCGAGCACGCCGCGCTTATCGAGCGGCTCACCCGTGCGGACTGATTGTCCGTCGCATTTTTTTGCTTTGTAGAACAGGACATCGCTCATGAAACGGTTTGTCATCGTCGGGCTCGGCAACTTCGGGTCGAGCGTCGCGGAGGCGCTCTACAGTCGTGGGCATGACGTCATTGCCGTGGATACGGACGAACGGGCAGTGGACAACATTGCCCCGCACTGCTCGCGCGCCGCGGTGGGGGACGGACGACAGAGGGAGACGCTGGAGGAAGTGGGGGCCGGGGAGGCCGACGCGGCCGTTGTGAGCACGGGCGACGACATTACCGCCAGCATCCTGGCCACGATGGCGCTCACGGACCTTGGCATCGAGAACGTCTACGCCAAAGTGATTTCGCACAATCACGCTCGGGTGATGGTGCGGCTTGGGGTGACGGAGACCGTCTTCCCGGAGCGCGAATCCGGATACAATCTTGCCAGTCGGATCTCGGAGAAGGGGGTACTCAATTACGTCCGCATGGCGCGCAACCTGAGCGTGCAGGAGCTGGTGGTGCCGGACGACTGGCGGGGCCGCACCCTCCGCGACCTTGAGGTCCGTGCGCAGTTCGGCGTGTCCGTCGTGGGCATCCACGACACGACGAACGACGAGATGATTGTGCCGCCGGATCCAGATGAGACGCTCGAACGGACGGACACGCTGCTTCTTGCGGGTCCCGACGACGCACTGGAAGCGGTGGCCGAACTCGCGAACGAGACGGCGACCTGACTGGACGTCACGGCCGCGTCAGACTCCAAGCCGAAGCATGATCGACCACGTCCGGGTCTCGGCCGTCGTAGGAAAGGGGGCCTGCTCGTAGGGCTGGCGGTCAATGGAACGGGCCACGTCCACCATCCCGTGCTCGTAGCGAACCGCGAGATTGATGCGACGGTCGCGTCCAAACTTGAAGGTGCCGCCCAGTCCCCCGGTGAGCCCCGCGTTGGTGCGCCGAAAAAATGACGCCCCGTCATTGGGGAGAGGCAGGCTAAAGTCGCCCCCGGCCCGCTGCTGCTCGAAAATCTTGATGCCCCCAACGCCCCCGGCCAGCCCGTACGGCGTGACGGGCCCGAGCATTGGCAATTGGAAGCGGAGAAGGACCGGCAGGTCGATGTACCCCGCTCCGTACCGGATGCTGCCGCCCTGCTGGCTTTGGACGAGTGTCCCCTTTTGACTAAGGAGGAGCTGCGGCTGGACGGAAAGCGGCCCCGAGATGGGCACTTGCATGACAATTCCACCCGTTGCCATCGTTCGGGTGCCGAGATTGCCGGGACCCTCTAGCGTGGTTGCGTTGAGGCCGAGTGTAATCCCAAACTGCGGAGAGGGTTGTCCCTGCACCGAAGGGGCCGCCACCAAAAGAGCGCCGATCAGGAGCAAGGGGGGAAGCAAACGGGACACAGGCGGGCCTCTTTTGGAAAGATACAGAGCGAATGCTGGAACGAGCCGTTCCCGCGTGGGATCCGTTCCGGAGGGGGCTGAAAGACGCCCGGAAGGGTCCTAGGAGGTCGAAATGAGCTTTCTTTTCTTCGGCAGGTCGGGGCGGAGAACGCCGAACGTCGCCTTGTTTGCGTTCGCCTCGGCCAGAGACGTATGGGACGGAAGAAGGGGGCAGGGCCAGACGACACGATCGGTACTCGTTCAACGTCTAGGGCGGGGAGGCTCTGGCGAATGTGCAAAGCAGGCGGACAGCTTGGTGAGTAGGTCTTAACATTTTCTCTCGGTATTGTATCTTGCGGTACGGTCCATCGTCTGCCGTCTGACATCCAATGCCCGGTTGCCCATGTGTCCTGAAAGTGTCCCCTTCTGCAAGAGACCTCGTCCGTCGTCGCTTTCGGTTTTTGTGATCGGCCTCCTTGCGGGCCTCATTTTGCTGCCGTCCCTCGCCGCTGCGCAGGAGAAGGGAGCTCCCTATGAGGCCACCTACAGCTCGCTGGAAGCGCATACAGCGCCGACGTGGTTCCACGATGCCAAGCTCGGCATCTTCATCCACTGGGGCGTGTACGCCGTCCCGGCCTGGGCTCCGCCCGCCGAGTATGCCGAGTGGTATCCGGAGCGCTACGACGAGCCCGGCACGCGCACCTACCGGTACCACAATAAGACCTACGGAAACGATGTGGAGTACGAGGATTTTGTGTCTCAATTCCGGGCGCAACGCTGGGATCCGGAGCGCTGGGCGAAGCTCTTCAAAGACGCGGGCGCTCGCTACGTCATCCCCGTGGCGGAGCACCACGACGGGTTTCCGATGTGGGATTCTCGCTATACGGACTGGGATGCGGCGGACAAGGGACCGCAGCGGGACATTATCGGCGAGTTGGCCGAGGCGGTTCGGGCCGAGGACATGCGCTTTGGGGCCTCCTACCACGCCATGTTGAACTACTACACGCCCAAGTACTCCGGCCCCCACCCGGCCTACATGAGCGACGACTACGTGCGCTACATGAACACAAAGGCCCGCGAGCTGATCGACGAGTATCACCCCTCAGTCTTGTGGCTAGACGGGGACTGGATGGGCACGCCGGAGCAATTTCGTTCAAAAGAGCTCATTGCCTACTACTACAACCAGGCGGCGGAGCGCGACCAGGCGGTGGCGGTGAACGACCGCTGGGGAAAATCGCGCGGGGCCCGCGGAGATTTCTACACGCAGGAGTACCAGTACGATACGATCAATCGCCTCATTGGCCACAAGTGGGAAAACACACGGGGCATGGGCGAGTCGTTTGGCTACAACGCCAACGAGCCGCGCTCCAACTACATGAGTCTCGATGCCCTGGTGGACCTCTTCGTGGACAATGTCTCGAAAAATGCCAACCTATTGCTCAACGTGGGCCCGAAGGCCGACGGTACGATCCCGGCGGTGCAGCGCGAGTTGCTCACGGGCCTCGGGGAGTGGCTGGACGTGCACGGCGAGGGCATTTACGGCACGCGGCCGTGGGTGGAGGCCACGGGCACGACGCTTCGGGACTCGCTCCGGGTTCGCTTTACGCAAAAGGAGGACACCGTGTACGCCTTTCTGCTGGACACGCCCTCGCGCTCGACGATCACGATTCCGCGACTCCAGCCGAAGACGGAGATGACCGTTCGGCTCTTGGGACGATCCGCGCCACTGGAGTGGACCGCAACGGAGAAGGGGCTTCGCATCACACTTCCCTCGGACGTGCCCGAGCGCCCGGCCCACGCGCTCAAGATCGCTCCGGCTCCCTGGCGCATGATGCGAGATTGACAAGCCCGAGTTGCGGACGACAAAAGATCTTCCCGGTCCGACCGCGGACTGCGGTCTGTCGTGCGTCGTCAGCTTGAGCAAAAGTGTGCAGTCCCCATCGCAGTTATACTAGATTCGAAAGCAGGCGTTAGGGAGCGCCCCGGATCTCCGAGATGTCGGGGCGCCAGGTATTGGGTTCGTGGAGCGTGCGGCCGAATCCGGTGATGTCGGTTTGCAGGACACAAGGAGAGATTGGGGAGGCAGA
The DNA here is from genome assembly GCF_002954405.1 of Salinibacter sp. 10B. Classification (NCBI taxonomy): domain Bacteria; kingdom Pseudomonadati; phylum Rhodothermota; class Rhodothermia; order Rhodothermales; family Salinibacteraceae; genus Salinibacter; species Salinibacter sp. 10B. Next base: position 2,890,420 of record NZ_MQWC01000004.1, read on the forward strand.
GGGCACCGGCTCACGGAACGACTCTATGCCTTTTGCACCCGTTTGGGTTCCAGCAGGAGCGCCCCGAGTTCATCGTAGTGTTGCTCGCCGATGTACAGCGGAGTATCATCCGGGGACGTGAAGTGGATCGCGACCACGGTGCCAAGCTGTACGTGCTCCTCTTTTCGGATGTAGGCAACGTGGTCGAGGTTGATGTAGAGGTCTGCAATTTCGACGTAGTGCATAACGGGGTAAGGGTCTGTTCGCCACTCGCGTACGAGCAGCCGAGAGAAAAAGCCTCTGGCGCCGCCCGCCCCGCTCCGAGTCAAGGGAGGGGGCGGAGGGACGCGGGTCTGCATCCGGGGGCGCCGTTGCTTCGTCCAACGGCGCTCCGGGAATGAAGAGGACGGGAGCATTGCCGTCCCGTCTACTCTCGACGCGATCACCGGCGACGCCGGAGGCTACGAAATTTTGATTTTCTTGGGCTTGCTCTTCTCCGTCTTCGGAATGTCGACGGACAAGACCCCATTGGTGAAGGTGGCCTTGATCTTGTCCTCGTTCACGGACTTCGGAAGGCGAACCGAGCGGTAAAACGATCCGAAAGTGCGCTCCATGCGCACCATGTTCTCGTTCTCCGTGCGGGAGTCTTCCCGGCGCTCGCCTCGGATTGTGAGGCGATTGTTCTCGACGGAGATTGAGACGTCGTCCTTCGAGATGCCCGGCAGGTCGACCGAGAGGTGATAGTTGTCGTCGGACTCGGTGAGGTCCATTCGCGGAGACCAGACGGTCGACATTGATTCTTCCTGTTCGCCCATCGAACTCGGGAAGACGGACTCAAAAACGCGATTGACCTCGTCCTGCAGACTTCGAAGCGGCGAGGTGCGGCGGGACGAGCGAGTGAGTGTTTCCATGGCGGTATGCGTGAGAGTTTGTGAGTAGAATCGTGTGGGATCGAAGATGCGGATTCGATTCGGAAGGGGCTTCTTGATTCGGGCATTTTGTCGGTTTTCCAGTGGCGAAAGTGCAAGTCAGCGAGCGACCCTGCTCTCCTGCTCCAACGGCGCGACGAGCCATCGAGAGATGGATGTCAGGGATTTCCGGACGAGAGAATGAGTGTCCCCGCCCTGGTGGGACGGGCCGACGGTGCGTACCCTTCGCCTGTACGCCGTCTCTTTGGTCCCGCTCGTCCCTACGGACATTCGTTTATGATTGAACGCCTCTTCGACGTCCTCGCCCCCCTGATGCGGAGGGTCGTCCAGCATCCACTTCTCGTGCTGGTCGTTGCGGCAGGGCTGGCCGGGGTGGGCGGCGGCCTCATGACGGGGCTGTCGATCAATACCGACTTTTCTACCCTCCTGCCCGAGAGCTATCCGAGCGTGCAGGCAATCACGGAGCTGCGGGACCGGATGGGGGGAGAGAACGAGGCGGCGGTGATTATCGAGAGCCCCTCGTTTGATGCCAACAAGCGGTTTGCCGAAGCCCTCATTCCCAAGGCCCTCGATCTTCAGCGGCGGGCGGCCGACGAGCCCTACTTCCTGCGGGTCGACTACTACCACGACGTCACGTTCATTCAGAACAATGCGCTCTACTTCGCGACGCCCAACGAACTCGATTCGCTGGAGGCGTACCTGCACCGCGAGATCCGGACGGCAAAGTTGAAGGCCAATCCGTTTTACGTCGAGCTCGACGAGGAGGGCGCGGGCCCCGACCCCACCGCCGAGCGTCTGCAGCAGCTCTACGAGGACCTGGTGACGAAGGAATACCCCATCTCGGACGACTCGACGGTGATGGCCGTGCGCCTGTATCCAAGCGGGGCGCAGACCGACATCGGGTTCATCGACGATGCCTACGCGTCCCTTCGACGGTTGGTGGACGAGATGAATCCGCAGCGCTTCCATCCGGACATGGAGGTGACGCTCGGGGGGCGGCTCCTGCGACAGCTCATTGAGGTGGAGACCATCACGAGCGACGTGTGGGGCTCCTTCGGCGCCGGCGTGTTGACGCTGCTGCTTCTCGTCGTTGCCTACTTTGCGTACAAGAGCTATCAGTCGCGCGTGGGGCATCAGTGGCGCCCGCGCGTGCTTCGCTCCGTGCTGATACGGGCGCCGGTAAACGCTCTCATCCTGGGCCTGCCCCTGCTGATGAGTCTGGCCTGGACGTTCGGGGTCGTCTATCTCACGTACGGGCAGCTCAACATCATGACGGCGACGCTGGGGCTGGTGCTGTTCGGATTGGGCATCGACTTCGGAATCCACTTCTACGCCCGCTACGCGGAGGAGCGCGGAGAGGGGCACGACGTGATGTCGTCTGTGCTGCATACGTTTACGACGACCGGCCAGGCCATCACCGTGGTCGCCATTACGACGGCGGCGGCCTTTTTTGTGCTCATGATTGCGGACTTTCGGGGCTTCAGCCAGTTCGGCTTCACGGCGGGGGTGGGCACCGTGTTTGCCCTGCTCGCCATGCTCGTTGTGCTTCCGGTCCTGTTGGTGTTTCTGGAGCGCGTGCATCTCCTTCACCTGGAGGCCGAGGGGGCCCGACTCTCAACCGCTGCGCCCTCCGGCTCCTTCCGGTATCCTTTCCCCCGACTCATCGTGGGTATGGGAATCGTGGCCCTTGGCCTGTCGCTCTGGGCCGGGTGGCCCGTGCCGTTTCAGTACGACTTCGGCGAGCTGGAGCCCCGTTACGAGCGCTACGAGCAGATCAAGGCGAAGTGGCGGCAGGTGTACAGCGAGCATCGGTCCCGCACGGCAGCGTACGTGATCGTCGACCGTCCGGAGGAGGCGCGGGCCGTGGCCGACGCACTCCGGCGCTCCGCGGCCCGTGACACACTCTCGCCCACCGTCGACGGGGTGGAGGTGCTGCAGGACCGCTTCCCGATGGACTCGACCGCACAGCAGGACAAGCTTCAGCAGCTGCAGGCGGTACGGTCGCTTCTCGACAACTCCTTCCTACGAGCCTCGAACGACCCAAACATTGAGCGCCTGCGCCGGGCCGTGCAGACGCGGGTGCCCGTCGCGCTCGATCAGGTGCCCGATTTTCTGAAGCGCCCCTTCACCACGAAAACGGGCGAGATCGGGAGTCTCGTCATCATCTATCCGTCCGTGGGGCTGGCCAATGGGCGCAACTCGATGCGCTTTGCGGACGACGTGGGCACGATTCGCACGGCGGACGAGGAGGTGTACCACGCGGCCTCTACCTCCATCGTGGCCGCCGACGTGCTTCGGCTCATGCTTCGCGAGGCGCCCTGGATGGTGGGGCTCACGCTGCTCATCGTCGTGGTGTTCAAGCTCATCATTCTACGCCGGGTCAAGTGGGTGCTGCTGGCCCTTCTCCCGCTGGCGGCGAGCTTCCTGTGGCTGTTCGGCCTGATGGCGCTCTTTGGGTGGAGTCTCAACTTCTACAACCTCGTGGTGCTGCCCACCGTGCTCGGCATTGGGGACGACAGCGGCATTCACGTGGTGCACCGCTACCTGGAGGAGGGGCGCGGCTCCATCGGGCGCGTACTGCGCTCTACCGGTGAGCACGTAACGGTGAGTGCCCTGACGACGATGATTGGGTTCGGCGGGTGGCTCTTGTCGATGCATCCGGGACTGCATTCCATCGGGCAGTTGGCTGTGGTCGGGATCGGGCTCACGCTTGCGGCGGCGCTAATCTTCCTGCCGGCTCTGCTGCAGTGGGACGAGGAGCGGAGGGAAGAAGGCAATCCGACCGGGGAGACCGCGGCGCGAGTCCCAACGCTGTCTGCTGAGGAAAAGAATCACCCGATGCGTTGATGAAGTGGGGGCCGGTGCGCGTTTCGGCGCGGGCCTGTGTGGAGGAATGGAAGAGGGCGACACGGTCGGAATAGCGCAGGTCGAGGAGGGGCATCCGAGGTATTATGCTGCGGGCTGTGCCCGGTGGGCGAACGGGGGGACCGACGGCGACCGAGCAGCCGCGCGACTCCGGGGGGGCGTACTCGGCCGTCCGTGCCCGTCTGTTGATTGCGGCACGTTCGCCCTCGCAGTCCGGAGGATCGCAGCCAAACATCGACATTTCTTCTTCAGTCGTTACGCTCATGAGCAGCAAAGGATGGATTTTCGTTGCCGGGGTGGCGGCGCTCGCCCTGTCCCTGTACCTCTGGTTTACGGGCAATCCCCAGGCGGCGATTTTCGTCGGGTTGTGGGTGCCATCCCTCTGGATTCTGGCCGATCTCGTCGCCCAAATGGAGGAGACCCAATCATGAAGCTCTTTCTCGAATACTTCGGTCTGTTGATTTTTTGCTTCGTCCTTCTCGTGGGTGCCCTGATCGCGCTTCCGCGGACGACGGACCTCCCGGTTACGTCTCCAAGCGAGATGGTGGGGCTCGGCCTCGCGTTCGTAGTGGTCGGGGGCGGCTTTGCTTGGTACTATTTGGCGCGTTCGCACCAAGGACGGCCCCCCGGCACGGGCGCATCCGAGGCCGTCCGGCGGGGGACGGGCAGACGGGCGGGATCCTGACACCTCGATGCGCCGGAGGTCCATCCGTTCCCCGGTTGCTTTTTTGTATCGTGAGACCAGAGCACCGGCCGAAGTAGCAGGTCCCTTGGTGGCGAAGACTCAGAGCGTTTGCGATTGAGATCAACGTCGGGTCCATCAGACCAGCGAACCGAGCCGGTGCTCTCTTTTGTTTTCCAATTCGCTCTCCGTACCGCCCGAGCCGACAGTGATGGACACGTTCCCCGAACACGTTTTCCTCTTGGAGGGCGCCGCCTCCTTTCTGGACGTGGTATACGAGACGATCGAGGCACACGTCCGGCGCACCGGCGAAGAGTACGAGCAGGTGATTACGGGAATTGAGGGGGCCGACGTGGGCGACGTGGACCACGAGTCAACCGCCGTGCTGTACGTCTACGCGCTCGGCACCGTAGAACCAGAGGAGGCGAAGGCATGGATCGAGCGGGCGCTCGACCGGATCGCCGACGACCACAACATGGACCTCTCCCGGGCAGGCGTGCAGGTGACCCGTGAGGGTGAGCTGGAGGAAGAGGAAGGGACGAACGAGGAAGTGTAACGGGCCGGTCGGGCGTGTCGATGCAGAACATTCTCGTTGAGGACGTTCGCGGTCGATGGGACAAATCACGCGCGGTCGGTTGCTATGCCATCACCAACTTCCACCAGAACCATGCTTGTGCGCGTGCAGGGGACGAATCTTGAACTCGACGATGCGCTCTACGCGTTCGTGACCGAAAAGCTGGGCGATGCCTTTCGGGCTCTCGGAGCCCTGGATCGAGATCCGGTGCAGGTGGACGTGGAGCTTGAGGAAACGACCCGACGTCATCCCCAGGAGCGAGAGGACGAGCGACGTTATCGGGCCGAAGTGAATATCACTGTGCCCGGCCACCTCATCCGCGCTGAAGGATCGGCAGACACGCTTTCGCAGTCCATCGTGGAGATGAAGCACCACCTCACGCGCGAACTCCGCGAGTGGCGGGAGCAACTGATCGATGACCGACGCGCCGGCGGGCGCAAGGTGAAGCGAGAGCTGGGCGCGGAGATTGAGGCAGAGCGCTACGAGGGGCTCACGGACGAGTATGAGGACCGCTACATCGAGGAAATCGGGGAGTTTGCGGGGGAGGAACCCGATACGGAAGAAGACGCCCCTTCGGCATCGTAGTCGTCCTCGCCCCGCAGGGAAGACGGCCCGTCCTTTTACGGCTCTTCCTCGGGGTCGACGGTCTCCATCGGCTCCAACGGACCGATTTCCACGTCTCCCTTCGGGGTATAGTACCGTATGAGCCTTCTGGCATACGACGCTGCTTCCCGATCCATGCTGAAGCTTTCGGCCCCGTAGTAGTCTACGAGGGCGGCGAGGGTCACAAGTTTCAGCCGCGGCGGCCAGCGCTGGTCGTGCATCGATTGGCGCACCTGTTGCATTCCCTTCTTGTCCCCGATGGCGTAGAGGGCCACGAGCGCGTGGAGGCGCACGTTTGCGTCGTTGTCGTTCCGGTAGAGGTCGACGAGCGTGGGCACTGCGTCGGAGAAGTCGATCTCCTCCTCGTAGAAGGAGGCAAAATAGGTGATGTGCTGAAGGGCCTGATCCCGAGTGGCCGGGTTCCCTGATTCGAGGGTCGTCCGGAGCTGTTTGCCGAAGTTCTGAACCCAAATGGGCACCGACGTCGGCTCCCCGGCCGGATCCGTCCGGTCCTGGGCGCGACCCGTTAGGGGGGCGAGCAGCACCGCGGCAATGAGAAGGAATATTGTCTTGCTTGTGAGAGCGTCTACGGAAGGGATCCAATACATCACGTTTTGTGGGGCCTATTTGCAGTGGGGAACGGGACTCCGGGGAGGCTGCGAGACACGAGGGGGCGTTCGTGCTTCCGATTGGAAAGGAGACATCGTCTCACGCGACGATGGCAGCACAGTACGCGCTTTCCAATGCCAGCGAGAGCGCCGGACGCGGGACCGGGCCCCGTGTTCGGCACTTCACGCCTTTGCGATCCGAACGCCGACGAGGCCAAATGGGCTACACGTACGCCGTCCGGGAGACCTTGAGATTATTTTTGACCGTCGTCACGCCGGGGGCAGCCCATACCGCATCCTCAATGTCGTTTCGGTCGGACCAGGAGGGAACGGTGCCGCTCAGGGTCACGGTGTCTCCGTCGACGCTGACATTGATGTGTTTGGCTTCCTCGTCGATTCGACGTTCCAGGGCCTGCTTGATGCGCTGGCGCAGATCGCCCGGGGTGGCTCGCTCTTTCACCCGGAGGTGATTGGAAACCCCCTTTACGCCCATCAGGTACCGGATGGCACGCTCGGCCCGCTTGCGCTGATAGTTCCATTCGACCACGCCTTCGAGGGTAATCCAGCCGTTGTCGACCTTCACCTTTACGGCGTCCGAAGGAATCTGAATGTGTCGTTCGAGCGCGTGGACGACCGCCTGGGCGATTTCGTGGTCCGACCGGCCGTGGTCGGAGGATAGTTGCACCTTCATCTCATTGGCGACGCCCTTCACGCCGGAGAGGCGAAGGATCGTGCGTTCGGCCGTGCGCTTCTGAGCATAGCTGGGCACGTGGCCGCTGAGGGTAACAATGCCGTCTTTCACGGCCACGCCGATGTCGGCCGAGTCTAGGCTGGGTTCCCAGTCCAGCTCGTCCAGCACACGATTTCGGAGGTCCTTGTTCGATCGTTTGGTTGTCATGGTACGGAGAGAGGTTAGAGAACGGACGAAGCGTGTTGCAACAGAACAAGAAACGACGGGCCCGGGGGGGCTGCGATCTCAGATTCGGACTGAAGGCTGTAAGGACATGGAGGGAGATGCAGTCCGCCGCAGGAGGCTGGGCGGTGGGCTGAAGAGAGGCCTCCGAATGGGACGAACGGAGTCTCAATTGTTGAGTGTGAGAGTAGCCCCGAGCCCGAAAGACCAGTCGGCAGCTCCTTCCGACAGGCCGGAGCTCACCGTCGCGTTCACGCCCCATTCTCCCGTCGAGAAGCCCAGCCCCCCGTTTAGGGAGAGGGGCGGATCGATGCCTTCAATGACGGTTGTCGACCCAGAGAGGGAGGCCAATAACCCCCAGCGGCCCTCGAAAAACGTCTGTCCCACGGCCACGCTGTAGGTAGCCCCGTTCTCCAACGGAAGGTCGTCCAGGTCCCCGAGCCACCAGTACGTCCCCTCCACGAGCACAAACCAGGGGGACAGCATCCGCGATACGACCATCCCGATCCCACCGTCCCACGCTCCGGTGCTAAAGCCCGCGTCCACGTCGGCGAGGGGCGGCTTCAGCGTACCCGTGAGGCGAACGCCCCACTCCGTGGTGTCCGGGCGAACCACGGCCACCGACGCTCGAAGCAGCGGATCCCCGACCCCGGTCTGACGACTGGATCCGGTGTCGGGGAGAGGAACGGGGGAGCGGCGTCCGCGCTGCGGCCCGCGCCGTCCACTTCCCACCGCTGCGTGCTGTGGGCCGCCGGACGGCGTAAAGCCCCCGCCCGTGTATGACACCCACGGCGTGGTTTGGACAAGGAGGGGGATGCTCACACCAGCCTGAAGTCGTCCCTGGGTGAGGCCCAGGTCTGTCGTCCACGCGAACACGTCCGTCGACTCCGTGAAGATGTAGTCGCCTCTCGAATACTGCCCGGAGGTGCTCACCGTGACCTGCTGCGCGACGGCAGAGGAGACGAACCCGCCGGCTCCGCACAGAAGCATAGCACTCAGAAGAACGGTTGCCATCCGCACCCGGACGATGGGTCGCTGCATGATGATTCGTCTCGTGAGAGAATGTTGGTGATTAGTACGAGTGGGGCTACTGGAAGACGCGGGCACAAAGATTTGAGGAAGTCTAACACTAAGACATGATCCCTTTTCGTCGCTCCAAGCTTGACTTGGAGCCCATCCAGCCGGGTGGGGAGGCCTCTATGATGATTGGATAGGCTCTGGCAATCTAGATTGCCCAGATCAAGTTTGGACATCTGAGATGCTGGCCATCTAGATGCTGGGAATCTCAGATTCCCTGGAGCGACGATGGAATGATTCACTGGCGTTGGGATGCTATTCCATGTGCATTCAATAGCACCAGCCGTATTAGTTCTCCTCCGACATCTGCGTGCGCGTCTGAACGCGCTTGGTCATCCGTTCCATGAGCTGGACGGAGTTCTCCATTTGCTGCGTCATGCCGCTCAGCTGCTTATGGAGGCGGTTCATGTCCCGCTCCATCTCGCGATTGCGCATCATCTCCTGATCTTGCATCATCATCTGGCTGCGCTCCATCGCATTCTTCATCTGACCGGCCATGGCGTGGAAGTGCTCTCCCATCCGTTGCAGTTGCTGCATCTGCCGACGCTGCTGATCATTTTGGGTCGTCTGCATCCGCTGATGCATCTGCTGTGACATCTGCTGGGTGCGTTGCATAAGCTGCGTCATGCGCTGCATGTGATCCTGCATCTGCTTCATCTGCTGCTGCATCTGACGCTGCGCTTGTTGGCCCTGTTGCTGGGCCCACACGCTCGGCGCACCTCCCGCGGATACGGCGAGCATAAGAAGGAAAGCGACAAAAGAGTGCCTCGTGATATTCATGGTCTCGTTCGGCTTGGCCGAAAAGGTTCGGATCGTGGGGCGAGGGTCTCGTGCCCGACGGTGTGCACAGCATACACAGGGTGGGAGGTGGCGCCCTACGAGAATTCGAGCATTCGACGGTAGGCAAAAAAAGAGGGGCGGGGGCGCTTTCCACCCATGGCCGCGTACGCTCGGCGCATCCCCTTCTCTCGTTTTGGCGCTCCGGTGTAGGGGAGACGTCGAGCATGAGAATGGGGATTTGCGTACACGCACCTCCTCCAAATCGAGCCGGTCTGATGGGCCTTGATCTCGTATCTAATGTGTGTAAACAGATCTACTACTCACACACCTTCCGAGGGAGAACACACGTATGGGACGCGTTCAAGGCCGAGTTGCAATCGTGACTGGGGCCGCAAAAGGCATTGGAAAAGCCGCCGCTCTTCTCCTCGGCCATGAAGGCGCTATGGTCGCGGTCACCGACGTGGACGAAAAGGCCGGCCGTGCCGTCGCCAAGGCCATTCGAGAGGACGGCGGGCAGGCGCAATTCTGGCCGCTCGACGTGGGGAACGAAGAGGCCGTGCGCACCACCGTCGCCGAAATCCACGACCACTACGAGCGGCTCCACATTCTGGTGAACAACGCCGGCATCTCCGGCGCCAACAAGCCCACCCACGAGGTGACGGACGAGGAGTGGGACCGCGTGATGCAGATCAACGTCAAAGGGGTCTTCTACTGCACGAAGTACGCTGTGCCGTTTCTGCAGGAAGCCGGTGGGGGCAGCATCATCAATCTATCGTCGGTCTACGGCCTGGTGAGTGCTCCAGACGTACCGCCCTACCACGCCTCGAAGGGGGCCGTGCGGCTCATGACCAAAACGGATGCGTTGCTCTACGCCAACGACAAGATCCGCGTCAATTCCATCCACCCCGGCTTTATCTGGACGCCGATGGTCGAGAATCATCTGAAAAGCAGCGGGGACGTGGAGGCAGGGCGAGAAGAGGTAGCCAAACTCCATCCCCTCGGTCACTTGGGCGAGCCCGACGACATTGCCTACGGCATCCTGTACCTGGCCTCCGATGAGTCGAAGTTCGTGACGGGCGCGGAGTTGGTCATTGACGGGGGGTACACGGCTCGGTAGCCTCGCGAGGCATGCAGCCGGTGCCTGGTATACAAGATTCCCCCACATGCACTTGCGCGAATCCTACCATGCAGCACTGCGGCGTGTATTGCATCTTCTTAAATGTCATTTAGAGAAAATATGTCCCCTGATTTTGTCTCCGCTCTGAGTGTTCGCTGATCGATCGCCGCTCATTCCGCTTGTTCCTGCCGGATTGCCCCCCGCATTCCTGTACGCCCCCTCCTCACACGTCCCCGGTCCGGTTCCCGTCCATTGTTCTTGCCGGCACCCTCGACATTCCCCTTCGTCCTCGAATCGAAAAAACCTCTTCTGCCCATGTTAACCATCCGCCGCATCCTATTTCCCACCGATTTTTCCGACGGCGCCGCCCGTGCCTTTCCGCAGGCTGCTCATCTTGCGGACTGGCATGATGCAGAACTGCACATCGTGCACGTGGCCGGTCCTCAGGACGAGGCCGACACCGCCCTTCCGGTCTCCCAGGATACCCTCCAGGAGTGGCTCGGGCAGCCGTCGGGGTCGTTTTCCCTGGACACGCTTTCCATCGTGCAGCATCAGGTTGAGTCGGACGCGCCCCCGGAGCGCCTCGTTGCCTACACCGAAGATCAGGACATTGATCTCGTGGTGATGGGGACCCATGGGCGCCGGGGCATCCGCCGGATGATCCTGGGAAGTGTCACGGAGGAGGTGTTACGGAAGGCCTCGTGCCCCGTCCTTACGGTTCGGTCCGACGCCGAAGAGACGCCCAAGCAGGCCATTCGTCGCATTCTCGTGCCGGTCGATTTCTCGGAGGCCTCGGAGATCGCGGTGCAGCACGCAAAAGAAATTGCGCAGACCTACGGTGCGGAGATTGATCTGCTGCACGTCGTGGAAGAGGTCGTCTACCCGTCGGCGTATGGGGTGGAGCCACCGTACGTGCCCTCACAGGATATAGTGGCCCGGGTCGAGAAGGCCCTGGGCACCATGGCCCGAGAGGACATTGGGTACGAGCACGTGCAGGTGTCGGCCCGGATCGGGTACGCGCCCCTCACGATTCTCGACTATGTGGAAAGCAACGACATCGACCTGATCGTTCTGGCTACACACGGCCGCACCGGTCTCGACCGAATGCTACTGGGCAGCGTAGCCGAGCGTGTCATCCGTCGAGCACCCACACCTGTGTTTATCGTCAAGCCCGACCAGAAATCGCTCGTGCCGCCGGCTAAGGCCGAAGCCGCTGCGACCTCTGAGTAATGCCCACGGGCCGTCGGTGCTGCGTCCGTTCCTTTTGCTCTAAAGTCCTCACGTTGCCATGAGCGCCTCTCCCCAGATCCTTGTTCTCGGCTGCAACTTTGCCGGCCTCACCACGGCACGATACATTCGGGAGTACGCGGGCGAGGAGGTCGACATTACCTGCATCGACCGGAAGCCGTACCTCACGTTCATCCCCAACATTCCGCTGGAGGTGTGGCACAACAACAATCCGGCCGAGGAGCTGCACCTGCCGTTCGTCAAGTTTCTCGATCGGGATGATATCCGGTTCCTTCAAGGCGAGGTGCAGACCATTGACGTTGAGGCCGAGTCCGTCGAATTTACCCCGGCGGAGCGGTCCGGATCGGCCGCCGAGACGATCGATTACGACTACCTCGTCGTGGCGCTCGGCAACAACCTGGCCTTCGACGATATCGAGGGCTTCGCTGAGCACGGGCACACCTTTACCGACACGTACTACGGCGAAAAAGTCCGCCGCTACCTCTTTGACGGCGGCTACAAAGGCGGACCGATTGTCATCGGATCCGACCGTTTCCTCCAGGGACACCATCCCAAGCTGCCCGATCTTCCCGAAGCCGAAGCAGCCTGCGAGGGCCCGCCCGTCGAGATTGCCTTTTCGATGGCGCACTGGCTCGACGAGCAGGGCAAGGGCGATGCGAGCTCCATCACCCTCACCACGCCGGCCGAGGTCATTGCCGAGGACGCGGGCAAAAAGATCCTTGATGAGCTGCTCCCGATGGTCCAGAACATGGGCTTCGGCTACCGGGCCGACACGAAGGGCATTAAGCGCCTCTACGCAGACGGCATCGAGTTCGACGACGGCTCCAGCCTGGAGGCGGAGATGAAGATTATTTTCCCGAACTGGACGGCCCACGACGTGCTGAAGGGGCTGCCCATCACCGACGATCAGGGCTTCGTCGTCACGGACCTGCACATGCGCAATCCGGACTACCCGAACGTCTTCGCCGTGGGCGACGCGGCCTCCGTCACCGTGCCCAAACTCGGATCGCTGGGGCACAAGGAGGCCGAAATCTGCGCGAAGGTGCTGGGGGATGAGACAGGCGTCTACATTCCCGACGAGCCCATCTCGCCGCTGGAATTCGAGGTCATCTGCATGGGCGACATGGGCGGGCGCCGCGGCTTCTACATGCACACGAACGAGTGGTGGGGCGGCGACACGAGCATCCTGAAGATGGGCTACACCCCTCATGCCCTGAAGATGGGCTTCAAGACGATCTACTACACCACCGGCGGCAAGGTGCCCACGTGGGGGCTCCCCCTCTCGGAGTTCGTCGCCGACCATACCGTGATTTAACCTCCCTCAGTACCGGCATCCTGCACCGCGCCCTCCCGGGGACCTCTCTCCTCATAAAGTAAAGGCGTCTCGTACCACAGGCCTCCCCCGTCTACTCTAACGTAAAGGCGTCCCGCCGGGACGCCTCGACATCAAAAAATAAAACGTATGCCCTCCGTCAAAGAAGCTCCTCAGACAGAAACCCTCGTCCGCCGCTTCGACACCCTGACCAACGACGACGTAGCGATCGTCGGCGGCAAAAATGCCTCGCTCGGGGAGATGATCGGGGCACTCAAGGAGGAAGGCATCCGCGTGCCCGACGGCTTCGCCACCACGGCCGAGGCGTACTGGCGCTATCTGGACGCCAACGACCTCCGCGACCAGATTCAGGCAGAGCTGGACGCGATGGAGGCCGGAGAGCAGTCGCTCGATGCCACCGGCACCGCCATTCGGGACCTGATTCGCGGGGGGACGTTCCCGTCCGAGATTGCCGACGCGATCCGGTCGGCCTACCGCACCCTGAGCGAGAACTACGACGCGGAGGCCATCGATATTGCGGCGCGCAGCAGCGGTACGGCCGAGGATCTGCCCGAGGCCAGCTTTGCCGGGCAACAGGAAACCTATCTGAACGTGCGGGGCGAAGACGCGGTGCTGGACGCCTGCAAGAACTGCTTTGCCTCCCTCTTCACCGACCGCGCCATCAGCTACCGGGAGGAACAGGGATTCGACCACATGCAGGTCGCCTTGTCGGTGGGCGTTCAGAAGATGGTCCGTTCCGACAAAGCGGGCGTGATGTTCACCATCGACACCGAGAGCGGCTTTTCCGACGCCATCATCATCAATGCTGCCTGGGGGCTGGGCGAGACCGTCGTGAAGGGCACCGTGAACCCGGACCAGTACACCGTTTACGAGCCCTTTTTGGAGGACGAGACGCTGACGCCCATCATCGGAAAGCAGCGCGGCGACAAGGCGACGAAAATGATCTATGCGGAGGACGGGGACGCAACCACCGAGACGGTGGAGACGACGGACGACGAGCGCGCCGCCTACGTGCTGTCGGACGACGAAATTCTGACGCTGGCCCGGTGGGGGCACGTCATTGAAACGCACTACGACCGCCCGATGGACATCGAGTGGGCGCGCGACGGAGAGACCGAGGAGCTCTTCATCGTCCAGGCCCGTCCCGAGACGGTGCAGTCGCGGCAGGCCTCAGGCATCCTCCGCACGTATCGCCTCACCGATACGAGCGAGCGACTGGTGCAAGGGCTCAGCATCGGCCAGTCGATCGCCGCAGGAACGGTCTGCCTCATCCACAGTGCCGACGAAATCGACCAGTTTGAGGAGGGATCGATCCTCGTGACGGACATGACGGATCCGGACTGGGGTCCGATTCTGAAGAAGGCGGCCGGCATCATTACGGACCGCGGCGGTCGCACTTCGCACGCCGCCATCGTGAGCCGCGAGCTCGGCATTCCCGCCGTCATTGGCACCGGAAATGCAACTGAGATCCTGCAGGACGGACAGGAGGTCACGCTTTCCTGCGTGGAGGGGACCGAGGGGTACGTCTACGAGGGCCTTCTGGAGTACGAGGCCGACGAACTGGACCTCACGGCCCTGCCGGACACCGATACGAAGATCATGCTCAACGTGGCGAGCCCCGCTGCGGCCCTCAACTGGTGGAAACTGCCGGTGGAGGGCATCGGCCTCGCCCGCATGGAGTACATCGTCAACAACGTGATCAAGGTGCACCCGATGGCGCTGGTCGCCTTCGATCGGGTGGAAGACGAAACTGCTCGTTCGACCATCGACGAACTTACCCGGGGCTACGACGACAAGGCCGAGTACTTCGTCGATCACCTCTCACGCGGCATCGCTACCATCGCGGCGTCGCAGTACCCGCACCCGGTCATCGTGCGCCTCAGCGATTTCAAGACGAACGAGTACGCCGACCTGGTGGGCGGGCAGGCCTTTGAGCCGCACGAGGAAAATCCGATGCTGGGCTGGCGGGGCGCGTCCCGATACTACAGCGACGACTATCGCGACGGCTTTGCGCTAGAGTGCGCCGCCCTGAAACGGGTGCGCGAGACGATGGGCTTTACGAACGTAGTCGTAATGGTGCCCTTCTGCCGGACGCCGGAGGAGGCGGACCGCGTGATCGACGTGATGGCCGAAAACGGACTCAAACGCGGCGAGAACGGGCTGGAGGTCTACGTGATGGCCGAGATTCCCTCGAACATCCTTCAGGCCGACGACTTTGCCGAGCGGTTTGACGGCTTCTCGATCGGCTCCAACGACCTCACGCAACTCGTGCTGGGCGTAGGGCGCGACGCGGAGCGGCTGGCCGACCTCTTCGATGAGCGCAACCCGTCGGTGAAGCGCTTGATCACCGAGCTGATCGAACGAGCGCACGCAGCGGACCGTCCGGTGGGCATCTGCGGGCAGGCGCCGAGCGACCACCCCGACTTTGCCGAATTCCTGGTCGAGGCCGGCATCGACTCGATCTCCGTCATCCCCGACAGCGTGGCAGATGTCATTCAGCACGTGGCCTCGGCTGAGAAGGAGAGACAAAAAGAAATCAATTAAGCTTTCTGTTACGGAGCGTATTGCGTAGTGCGTATTGCGTCTGGTTGCCCCTGATGAAGCAATACGCAATACGAAATACGCAATAACCTCCCCACCACTACGATGTCCTCCTCAAACCAAATCACGAGCACCCAGACCGGCCATGTGCTCTCCGTCCGCGGCAGCGTGATTGATGCGCGCTTTCCGGACGAGCTGCCGGAGGTGCATCACATGCTCGTGACGGGAACGGACGACCGCATCGTCGTGGAGGTGGCGAATCATCTCGACGACGAGACCATCCGCGGGATGGCGCTCACCTCGACGCAGGGACTGGCGCGCGGTGAGGCGATCCGGGATACCGGCCACCCGGTCCAGGTCCCCGTGGGACGCGAGACGCTGGGACGCGTGTTTAACGTGCTCGGCGAGACGATTGACGGGAAGGGCCCGGTAGACATTGCCGAGCGTCGGTCCATCCATCGCCCCCCAGTGCCCATTGCGCAGCAGTCCACGCGGCGCTCGGTGCTGCGAACGGGCATCAAGGCGATCGACCTGCTGGCGCCGCTGGAGCAAGGCGGCAAGGCGGGCCTGTTCGGCGGCGCGGGGGTGGGCAAGACGGTGCTGCTGATGGAGATGATTCACAACATGGTGACCGAGTACGAGGGCGTGAGCCTCTTCTGCGGCATCGGGGAGCGGAGTCGGGAAGCCGAAGAACTCTACCGTGAGGTGGAGGAGGCGGGCGTGCTGAAAGATACGGTGCTCGTTTTCGGCCAGATGAACGAGGCGCCGGGCGCTCGCTTCCGCGTGGGACAGGCCGCCCTCACGATGGCCGAGTATTTTCGCGACGATGCGAAGCAGGACGTGCTGCTGCTCATCGACAACATTTTTCGGTTCGTGCAGGCGGGGACGGAGGTGTCGGGGCTTATGGGGCGCTTTCCGTCGCGTCTCGGCTACCAGCCCACGCTGGGGAGCGAGCTGTCGAGTCTGGAGGAGCGCATCGCCAACACGCAGACCGGCTCCATCACGTCCGTGCAGGCCGTGTACGTGCCCGCCGACGACTTTACCGATCCGGCGGTGACGCACACGTTCACGCACCTGTCGGCTTCCATTGTGCTGTCGCGCGATCGGGCAAGCCAGGGGCTCTATCCAGCGATCGATCTACTGGAGTCGACCTCGGGCATGCTGTCGCCGCGGGGCGTGGGCGAACGGCACTACCGCATTGCGCGGACGGTGCGGGAGACGCTGGCTGAATACGAGGAGTTGAAGGACATTATCGCCATGCTGGGCATGGAAGAGCTCTCGCGCGAGGACCAGCGCACCGTGAACCGAGCGCGGCGCTTGGAGCGCTTCCTCACCCAGCCCTTTTCCGTCACCGAGCAGTTTACGGGGCGCGAGGCGCGGGCGGTGCCGCTGGAGGCCACCCTCGACGGCTGCGAACGCATCCTGAACGATGAATTCAACGAGGTGCCGGAGCGCGCCCTCTACATGATCGGGCGGATTGAGGAGGTAGAGACCTCCACTGCCTCACAACGGTAGGGGCGACTGGCCCGGTCGACCTACGACTCGAATTGTATTTCGGGATTCCCAATGACGCTGAAAATTCTCCTTCCAGAACGGGTGGTGCTCCACGAGACGGTCGACAAGGTTGTGGCGGAGGGGGGCAACGGCTCTTTTGGCCTGTTGCCGCGCCACATCGACTTCGTGGCGCCGCTCGTGCCCGGCATTTTGTCGTACACCCAGGACGGGGAGGAGGCGTTCGTCGCGGTGGACGAAGGGGTGCTGGTGAAGTGCGGGGGCGAGGTGCTGGTTTCGGTGCGCGACGCGGTACTTGGGCCGTCCCTCGAATCGCTGGAGGAGACGGTGCGCACGCGGTTCGACGAGCGGCGAGATCAGGAACGCGTCATGCACTCGGCCCTGGCCAAGCTGGAAGCGGAAGTGGTTCGCCGGTTTATGGAGCTGCGATGACACACTATGAGTGACTCTCCCTCCAATCCTCGGGACGAGTTCATGGACCGGGTCTCGGAAAAACAAAAGCGAAAGGAGCAGGCGCGTCGAGAGAAGCACCGGGCGATCTGGTTCGGGATGGGCATGTTCGGGCTCGTGGGGTGGTCGGTGGCCATTCCGACGGTGCTCTTGCTTGCACTGGGCATATGGATCGACGGGCGAACCGACTCGCCCTACTCCTGGACGCTCATGCTGCTGGTGGTGGGCATTGCGGTGGGGTGCCTGAACGCGTGGTACTGGGTGAAGCGAGAGAGTGGAAGGGGAGAAGGGTGAAGGTTGGAAAATTGGACTTTGAAACGATGGAGGAACCAATATGACGATTCTTATCGGGGTACTTTTGGCGCTTGGGGTGGGCGGCGGGCTCAGTGTGCTCTTCTTTGGGGGATTGTGGTGGACCGTTCAGGAGGTGGTCGAACATGGGCGCCCCCAACTGCTCTTGCTCGGCAGCTTCGTGCTCCGCTCCGCCCTTGTCCTGCTCGGCTTTTCCTTCGTGCTTCTGCTAATGGGCACTCACTGGGAACTGCTGGCCGCCACTCTGCTGGGGTTCATTGGAGGACGAACGGTGCTAGTTCGCCGCTGGCGTCCGCGTACAACGTCTATACACTAACGCTCGGTTACATTTTTGAGAGGAGCCCCAGCGTGTGGACGCATCCCGCATTCGGTTTGCATGGGGGAGGGGATCGTCGTCCGCTGAAACTGGCAACACAAGAGAAGAAAGATGGAGATCACACCGGACCAAATTATCTACTGGGAATGGGGGGGCGTCACCCTCAACGCCACCCTCGTGTTTTCGTGGGCCGTCCTGCTGTTTCTATCGATCGGATCGTGGCTCATCACTCGAAACCTGGAATCAGGACCGCAGATCCCGCGATGGCAGAACCTCCTCGAAATCATCGTAAGCCGCATTCGCTCTCAGATCGCCGAGGCCAGCGGCGGAGACCCGGACCGGTACCTGCCGTTCGTTGGCACGCTGTTTCTGTTCATCGTGGTGTGCAACGTGCTGGACGCGGTGCCCGGCTTTAAGGCCCCCACGGCCTCCCTGACGACGACCGCCGCCCTCGCCACGTGCGTGTTCGTCGCCGTCCCGGTGTTCGGCATCGCAAGAAAGGGCATCGCGGAATATTTCCGGCAGTACGTGCGCCCGACGCCGCTGATGCTCCCCTTCCACATCATTGGCGAGCTCTCGCGCACACTGGCCCTGGCGGTCCGTCTCTTCGGCAACATCACGAGCGGCAGCCTCATCGTCGCCATCGTGCTGAGCATCGCGCCCCTGTTCTTCCCCGTCGTCATGCAGGCCCTCGGCCTCCTCATTGGCATCATTCAGGCGTACGTCTTCGCGATCCTTGCGCTCGTGTACATTGCCTCTGCCGAACGCGCCCATCAGCAACAAAACAGCCCGCATGAAATGACTGCTCAATGACAATCTCTTCTGCCCTCCTCGACTGGGAGAAATATTGCGTATCTCGTATTGCGTCTCATCTTCGAGAGGGTCGAGATACGAAATACGCAATACGGAATACCTCCTTCTCGGAATTGAGCGAGTGCTTTGGAGATGCCTCTACACACAGAACGCTCACCTCAACCTCAAAACCAATGGATACTACCGGCCTCGTCGCAATGGCATCAATCATCATTTCCGGGCTCACCATTGCCATCGGCTCCATCGGTCCGGCGCTCGGCGAAGGACGCGCCCTGGCTCAGGCCCTCAACGCCATGGCCCAGCAGCCCGACGAATCGAACACCATCACGCGCACCCTCTTCGTCGGCCTCGCCATGGTAGAATCGACCGCCATCTACTGCTTCGTGATTTCGCTCATCCTCATCTTTGCCAATCCCTTCTGGAATTACGTGATCGGAGGATGAATACGAGTCGATCACTGAGGAAATGTTCAACCGGTGTGCTTCTCCACGCACGGTGACGTTTGGTTCGTATTGCGTGTTGCGTATTGCGTAACCAGCCGGGCTTGTTCAATGCTCCCTCTTCACCGAGACACTCCGAAATACGAGATACGCAATACGAAATACAAAACATGCAAATTAACTGGTTCACATTCGGCGCCCAGATCGTCAACTTTCTCCTCCTGGTCTGGCTACTCAAGCGTTTCCTGTACGGCCCTATCGTGAATGCGATGGCCGAGCGGGAGCAGCGCATTGCCGATCGGTTCGAAGAGGCGCGCGAGAAGCGAGAAACCGCTGAGGCAGAAGCCCGCAACTACCGGCAGAAGCTGGAGGCGCTGGCCGAAGCCCGAGAAGAAAAGATCGAAGAAGCGGAAGAAGCGGCACACGAACGGCGCCGAGAGATGATCGAGGACGCCCGGACCGAAGTGGACCAGCTGGAGGCCCAGTGGAAAAACGCCCTGCGCCGCGAGCGAGAGACGTTCCTGAAGGAGTTGGCGGATCGCGTGAGCCGCGAGACGATTACGATCGCCCGCCGTGCCCTTCGCGACCTGGCCCACGCGGACCTGGAGCAACAAGTGGTGCGCGTCTTCCTAAAGCGTCTCAACTCTCTAGGCGACGACCGGCGCCGGACGCTGACCGACGCAGTCCAATCCGACAAGGAGATATCGGTCCACACCGCCTTCGAGCTCGACGAAACCGATCGGCAACGCCTCACCGAGACCCTCCAGGCCGTTACCGAGAACGAGGTGACTCCCGAGTTTTCCCGCGACGCGGAGATTGGATTCGGCATCGAGGTGCGGGCCGGGGGGCACAAGATTGCCTGGAGCCTCCAAAGCTACTTTGCCGAGATGAGCGACCGTATCCGAACCCAGATTGACGACGAGCTCTCAGCGGGAGCCTTCTCCCTCGCCGAAATGTCCTCTCACGCCCTGGACGACGTGCCGTCGACCTCTGCCCCTGCCGATGACGCTTGACCACAATGAACAGCTTCCCGACCAACGAAACGGAGCATCCGCTCGCCGACCTGCTCGACACCGCGTTCGGTGTGATGCGGGCATCGGCGGAGCGGCACGTTCCGGAGATTGTCCTCCGCGAGGTGGGCACGGTGACGTCCGTGGGCGAAGGCATTGCCCGCGTGAAGGGGTTGCCCTCCGTCCAGTCGGAAGAGCTGCTGCAGTTCCGCGGCGGCATTCGGGGGATGGCTTTCAATCTCGACCCGGCGGAGGTTGGCGTCATTCTGTTGGACGAGAGCACCCGCCTCGATGCGGGTGACGAGGTGCACCGAACGGGCCGCGTGCTCGACGTGCCGGTGGGGGAGGGGCTCCTGGGCCGCGTCGTCGATCCGCTGGGCCGACCGCTCGACGAGCAGGGACCGATCCATGCCGTCGAGCGGCGGTCCATTGAGCAGGAGGCTCCGCCCATCATGCACCGGGCCCCCGTGCGTACCCCGCTGCAGACGGGACTCAAGGCGGTCGACGCTCTTCTTCCCATCGGCCGCGGACAGCGTGAGCTCATCCTCGGCGACCGGCAGACGGGCAAAACCGCCGTTGCCCTCGACGCCATCCTCAACCAGCGCGACACCGAGGTTGTCTGCGTCTACTGCGCCATTGGGCAGCGCAGTGCGGCGGTCGCGGGCGTCATGGCTGACCTGACAGAGCACGATGCCCTCGACTACACGACGGTCGTCGTGGCAGGGGGCGATGACCCGCCCGGCCTCCAGTTTGCCGCGCCCTACGCCGCCACCAGCATGGCGGAGTACTTCATGGAGCACGGGCGCGACGTGCTCATCGTGTACGACGACCTGACGCGCCACGCGCAGGCCTACCGTGAGCTCTCGCTCTTGCTGCGCCGCCCGCCGGGTCGCGAAGCCTATCCGGGCGACATCTTCTACATCCACTCGCGCCTGCTGGAGCGCTCGACTCGCCTCCGCCCCGAGCATGGCGGCGGATCGCTTACGGCCCTACCCATCGTGGAGACGGAGGCGCAGAATATGTCGGCGTACATTCCAACGAACCTGATCTCGATCACGGACGGCCAGATTGTGCTCTCCCCGTCGCTCTTCCAAAAGGGGGTTCTCCCGGCGGTGGACGTGGGGCGGTCGGTCTCGCGCGTGGGAGGCAAGGCGCAACTGCCGGCCTACCGGGCGGTGACGGGCGAACTGCGGCTCACCTATTCGCAGTTCCAGGAGCTGGAGGCCTTTGCCCGCTTCGGCACGCGGCTCGATGAGGAGACTCGGCAGACGCTCCGCCGGGGGCGTCGCCTCCGCGAGGTGTTAAAGCAGGACCAGTACGCGCCGATGCCGGTTGCGGAGCAGCTGGCCGTGCTGCTGGCCGCCACGGAGGGCGTCTTTGACGAGGTTGAACCCGATCGGATGGCCGAGGCCGAGGAGGCGATACGGACGGCCGTACAGGAATCCCTTTCGTCTGTGGCCGAGGCCCTTCGAGAGGGACAGGAGCTTACCGACGAGGCGAAGCGGGAACTGCTGAACACCGCTCACACTGCCGTTGCTCCGTTTACTGGATCGGACGAACAGTAGCATACGATCGGAGTCCCCAATTTTGCCCATATCCCCACCCCTCATACGCTCTGAGCACAAACGACAGAAGCCAAGTCCCCACCGCTTAGACACGAAGCCAAACGTACGATTCCGTCATGGATGACCTCGAATCCCTCCGCCGACAGATCCAAAGCACCGAGACGTTGCACTCGGTCGTGCGCACGATGAAGATCCTCTCGATGACGAGCATTCACCAGTGCGAGGCCGCCGTGGCGTCGCTGGAGGACTACGACCGGACGGTCCGGCTCGGATTGCAGGTGGCCATGCGGCATCGTCCGCAGGACCTCCCGATCGCAGCGGGAGGGGGGAGGCGGATCGGCGCCGTCGTTTTTGGCTCGGCCTGGGGAATGTGCGGTCGATTCAACGAGCAAATCGCACGCTACACGCAGGAGATGCTTGCGGACGAGGATCCCGATAGTATTCAGCTGCTGGCCCTTGGCGACCTGGTAGGGGGGCGGCTCGAAGACGTAGGGTCCCCGCCCGGTGGATCGCTCGATGCGCCCGACGCCGTGGAGCAGATCACGCCTCGCGTGCAGGACTTGCTGGTAGAGGTCGAGCGGTGGCGTAGGGAAGAGCAGATCCAAGAGGTGCTACTCTTCTACAATGAAACGACCTCAGGAACTGGCTTTGCTCCGACTATGCAGCAGCTCCTGCCCCTCGACCAACGGTGGTTGGCACGGCTGGAGTCGACGTCCTGGCCGACGCAGATGATCCCGATCTTCCGGATGGACTGGGAGCCGCTGTTCGCAGCACTCATCCGGCAATACCTGTTTGTTTCCCTCTATCGTGCCTTTGCTGAGTCGCTGGCCAGCGAACACAGCAGTCGTCTCGCTGCCATGCAGGTGGCCCAGGACAACGCCGAGGAGCGCCTGGATGACCTGCAGCGGCGCTTTCACCGGCGGCGGCAGAGCGCCATCACGGAAGAGCTGCTCGACATTACGGCCGGATCCGAGGCACTTTCCACACCCGTGCCTGCTTGAATACGATTTGACGCACCTGAACCCATGAAGTGGGCACGCCTCAAGACCCTCGACGCGACCCTGATCGGTCTGTTTGATCGGTACGGCCACCGGGTGCATCGCATCTCGCTGGGGATTCTCTTTCTCTGGTTTGGGTTGTTGAAGCCCCTGGGCCACGAGACGACCACCTCCATTCTCGCGCACACAATCTATTGGGGCGATCCCGACGTCATGGTTCTGGTGCTGGGCTGGTGGGAGGTGGTCATCGGCGTGTGCCTGCTCGTCCATCCCCTCCTCCGGGCGGCGATTCTGCTCCTCGCGCTCCGACTGCCGGGCATTTTGCTGGCGTTCGTACTAGAGCCGGACATTTGCTTTGTCTCGTTTCCCTTCACCCCTACTCCCGAAGGGCAGTACCTCATCAAAGATCTGACTCTGTTTTTTGCCGCCCTGGCGCTTTCGGGCTTTCTCGCCGACGAACGTTCAGAAGACCGCTTTCATTGATAGTCGCGTTCGTTCTGTGAGAAGGGCCAGGGACACACCGATTGCAGGGAGCGCAGGGGAAGCACGCTTACGATCCCGCCGGAAAGGTGCGCCCCGTCAACACAGGCCCACGGGCCTGGGCGACGACCTCCTCAGCCACACTTCCGAGCATGGCCCGGCGCAGTCCCGACCGGCCGTGCGTTGCCATTACAATCAGGTCGTCAACAGACGAAGCCGCGTTCAAGATGAGGGAGGCAGGATCTCCGCGCTGGACGATGTACGAGGTCGGTCCGTGACGTCCCGGCAGTTCGTCGGCCCATTCTGCAAGGGCGCGTTCGGTTTGGGCTTCAACCTTCCGCTCGGAGATCTTGGGGGATTCGATTCCATACACCGAGGGAAGTTTCGGCGATTCGACCACGTGCACCAGCTTGATTGGGGTCTCATAAATCGACGCCATCTGCCCGGCGTACCGAAGGGCCTCTCGGGAAGGATCCGAAAAGTCGATGGGGACGACGATCCGATTGACTGAGGACTCCTCTGCCGTTGCCGCGTCCTCCAAAACCCGAGTCGTAAATACGGGACACGGCGCCGTGCGCAGCACCTCCCGGGCCACGCTTCCAACAAACGCCTCCTGGAGGCCGCGCTGGCCCTGCGTGCCCATGACGACAAGGTCAATGTCTTCTTGCTTGGCGTAGCGCACGAGGGCGGGGGCTACTGCCCCGCTCCGTTCCGCGTGGTAGTGGAGCCGATCTTCATCGCCCGACGGGAGGTGGGCTTCCAAGAGGTCCTGGCAGCGGTCTTTGAGCTGGTTCCGGAGGGTTTTCCGGAGCTCATTCTCACCGGCAATAGGGGAGGGCTCGCCCTTCACCAGCGGACCGAGGGGGACTTCTTTGACGTACATGAGGTGAAGGGTGGCCCCAGTCCGGCGGGCCAGGTCAGCGGCGTACGGCAAGGCCCGCTTCGAAGAGGGCGAAAAGTCGTGGGCGAACAGAATGTCCTGAATCATCGACGAGGGGAATCGTTGGGAGTAGAGGACGGTCGGCGTGGTCCTGGTCGAGGAGCATCGCGCCTCCCCGATGCTTCCCGTGGATTTCTTCGATGGCGGGATTCGGGCCACTACTCCGTCGACCACGACGAACACGCATGGAACGTACAACGAAACTGCCGGCACGTTCGACAAAGAAGGTGCTGAGCGACTGGCTCGACCGGTTGGGCCTGTACGCGGCCGACCCGTTCGGGCGTCTCTGCTTCAGTCACGATGTTTACGCGATCGAGTGACTTCTCTTCTCCTCCTAAATACGTTACTGGTCGGGGTCGTCGTGGTGTGCGCCATCGCGCTGCGGTACGGGGCCGAGCAGATGCGGGTGAGTCCGATCGTGGGGTATTTTGCACTCGGCCTCCTCCTGCGCGCGGCCTCTTCGTTTGACGTCATCCCGCTCCTCACCGAGCAGCAGGTCTTTCCCTTTCTCGCAGACCTGGGCGTGATTGCGTTGCTCTTCCGGGTGGGCCTGGAGAGCGATCTGGACCGTCTGCTCGACCAGCTGCCCGATGCGCTTTGGATTAGCGCCGGCGACGTGTTGATCAGCGCAGGCACTGCCTTTGCGATTGCCTACGGCCTCATCGGATGGGAGTTGATTCCGAGTCTGTTTGTGGGCGCGGCCTTCTCGGCCACCAGCGTCGGGGTCACGGTGGCAGTGTGGGACGATGCGGGCCGATTGGACAGCAAAGAAGGCAATATCCTGGTCGACGTGGCCGAAGTGGACGACCTTACTGGCATCCTCCTGATGGCGTTGCTGTTTGCGGCGGTTCCCGTTCTCCGGGAGCCTGGAGCGGCCTCCCTGCTACCGGTAATCGGTTCGACGCTGGCCAAGACGCTCGCAACGTTCGGAGGGTTCGGAGTGGTCTGTTTCCTTTTTGCGAAATACGTGGAGCGGCCGATGACACAGCTCTTTGACCGCCTCCACGCGGGGGAGGGCACCATGCTGGTGATGCTCGGCGTGGGCATTATTGTGGCCGCCGCGGCCGGACTGGGGGGGCTGTCGACCGCCGTCGGGGCCTTCTTTGCCGGTCTCATCTTTCATCGCGACCCCCACACCACCCAGTACATGGACGCATTTCGTCCCTTACACGACCTGCTGGCCCCCTTCTTTTTCGTCGGCATCGGCCTGCACCTCGCCCCCGACGCGCTGACCGCCGTGGGCCCCGGCGTCCTCCTGCTCCTGATCGCGGCCGTCATCGGAAAGGTCGGCGGCGCCTATCTGCCCGCTCGCCCGCTTCTCGGGTCGAGCAGCGCCCTCGTGCTCGGCCTCAGCCTCGTGCCCCGCGCCGAGATTGCCCTCGTCGTCATGCAGCGGGGCCTGGAGCTCGGGAACTGGGCCGTTCCCCCATCGCTCTTTGCTCAGGTGGTGATGATCTCAGCAATCACGGTGGTTGCCATTCCCCTCGTGCTCCGTCCCCTGCTCACGGACGCGTCGCCCCTCTCCTCGTAACCCTCTTTCTCTCTCATCTTCTCGACTGCCATGTCCTCAATCGCCACGCTCACCCTCAACCCGGCCATCGACAAAAATACGCGCGTCGAGCGCGTGGTGGCCGAGGAGAAACTCCGGTGTGATACTCCTACACGCGAACCCGGCGGCGGGGGCATCAACGTCTCGCGCGCCATTCACCGCCTCGGCGGCTCCGCCCACACCCTCTACACCGCAGGCGGCTTCACCGGCAACCTCTTGAACGACCTGTTGGACGCAGAAGATCTCGATCACACGCCGATTTCGACCGCGGCCATGACGCGAGAGAACATGATTGTGTACGAGACCTCGACCGACCGCCAGTTTCGGTTCGGGATGCCGGGGCCGGAGTTGACGACGGCCGAGTGGGACGAGTGCCTGAATGCGCTCCGTGCCCTTGACCCGTCGCCCGACTACCTCGTGGCCAGCGGGAGCTTGCCGCCGGGCCTGTCGGACGATGCCTACGCCGCGGTCGCCGACGTGGCTCATTCTCTCGGGGCGCGCCCGATCCTCGACACGTCCGGCTCTGCGCTTTACCAGGCCCGAACGGCGGGCTGGTACCTCTTGAAGCCCAATCTGCGCGAGCTGGAGCAGTTGACCGGCCACTCGCTCGTGAGCGATTCCCAACGGATCGAGGCGGCGCGCGAGATGATCGACGACGGATACTGCGAAATTGTTGTTCTGTCGATGGGGGCGTCCGGGGCACTTCTGATTACGGCCGACCGGGCCGAGCACGTTCGCTCGCCCACCGTTCCCATCAAAAGCCGGGTGGGCGCGGGCGACAGCATGGTGGGTGGGCTCACGCTGGCCCTCGCTCGCGAAGCGCCCCTGCCCCGCGCTGTCCGCTACGGCGTCGCCGCCGGGGCCGCCGCCGTTATGACGCCCGGCACCGAGCTCTGCCGTCAGGCAGACGTCGAGACGCTCTTCGACCAGATGACCTCTGAACACAACGCCTGAGCCCAAACGACACAAATTCAGTTCCCTGACCCCACAAAAGTCAGAGGGGACGTTTCCCTACACTCAGATTCTCCAACCCTGGTAGAATCGCAATAGAATGACTTCCTTTCTTGATCTCCAGTCCTCTCTCCCTGGAATTCTGGTCTCGTCCCCTCCTGTCTATGAGTCCCCACAACTCGCAGGACGATAACCCCACCGGCCGACGCCTCCTCGTCCTGGGACTCGCGACGATTGGGATTGTGTATGGCGACATCGGGACCAGTCCCATCTACGCCATCCGCGAGTCCTTTCACGCCTCCTACGGCCTCGACGCCACCGCCGCCAACGTGCTGGGGGTTCTTTCGCTTATCTTCTGGTCGCTCATTCTCGTCATTTCGATCAAGTACCTGGCACTGGTCCTCCGGGCCGACAACCGGGGGGAAGGGGGAATTATCGCCCTCACGGCCCTCGTGAGTCCGCAAAATGAAAAGGCGGCCGGACGCCGCTGGGTGCTCGTCCTGCTGGGGTTGTTCGGGGCGGCTCTGCTTTACGGCGACAGCATGATTACGCCCGCTATCTCCGTGCTGAGTGCGATTGAAGGGCTCCAGGTGGCCACGCCCGTGTTCGAGCCGTACGTCATCCCCATTACGATCGCCATTCTGGCCGGCCTCTTTGCCGTTCAGTCCCACGGGACGGCGGGCGTAGGCGCCATCTTCGGCCCCATCACGCTCGTCTGGTTCCTGACGCTGGCGGGGCTGGGCCTCGTGCAAATTGTGCAGCATCCCGACATTCTGGCCGCGGTGAATCTCACGTACGGGGCTTCCTTTTTCCTCCGAAACGGCTGGACGGGCTTCCTGGTGCTGGGCTCGGTCTTTCTGGTGGTGACGGGGGGCGAGGCCCTCTATGCCGACATCGGCCACTTCGGCGTGCGGCCCATCCGCCTCACGTGGTTTGGAGTGGTTCTGCCCTCGCTTCTCCTCAACTACTTCGGGCAGGGCGCCCTCATTATCAGTCACCCCGAGACGATCGAGCACCCGTTCTACAACATGGTGCCAAGATGGGGACTCTATCCGCTGGTGGTGCTTGCCACCGTAGCCACGATCATCGCCTCGCAGGCCGTTATTTCCGGGGCGTTCTCTCTCACGCGTCAGGCCGTTCAACTCGGCTACTTCCCCCGTCTGACCGTCGAGCAAACCTCCGAGACGAAGTTCGGCCAGATCTACATGCCGGCGATCAACTGGATGCTGATGATTGCCTGCATTGGCCTCGTGCTCGGCTTCCAGTCGTCGAGCAGCCTGGCCTCGGCCTACGGTGTGGCAGTCACGACGGACATGGTGTTTACGACCCTCTTGTTTGCCGTCGTGGTAACCGCCCGATGGAAGTGGAATAAGTGGGCAGTGGCCGGGATGCTCGTAGTGCTTCTCACGATCGACCTCTCGTTCTGGGGCGCCAATCTCCCCAAAATTCCAACCGGAGGCTGGTTCCCACTCGTCGTTGCCGGCCTCATGTTCGTCGTCATGACGACGTGGAAACGCGGCCGCCAGATTCTGGGCGAGCGCCTGAGCGAGAAGATTATTTCGCACGACGCGTTTCTCGAACGGGTCGAGGAAATGTCGCCTCAGCGCGTGCCCGGTACGGCGGTCTTCATGGATTCAAACCCGGAGGGCACGCCGCAGGCGCTCCTTCACAACCTGAAGCACAACAAGACGCTCCACGAACGGGTGATCATTCTCACGATCCTGACCCGCGACATTCCGTACGTGGAGGAAGATCGGGAAGAGATCACGGAATTGGGGAAGAACGTCTACCGCGTCACGATCGACGTCGGCTTTGCAGAGGATCCGAACGTCCCTGTCTTCCTGCGCCAGTGCGAGATCGACGGCGAAGGCTTTGACTTGTCGACGACGACCTTCTTCCTGGGCCGCGAGACGATGCTCGCCACTAAGAAGCCCGGCATGGCTCTCTGGCGGGAGCGGCTGTTTGCGGGAATGTCCCGAAATGCCAAGCGGGCCGCGGCCTATTTCCACATCCCGTCGGACCGCGTCGTCGAAATTGGCACGCAGATCGAACTCTGACCTCAGACCGACATGTCCTCCCTCGACGACTACCTGGCCACGCGTGACCTCTGCCGCACGCCGGAGCCGTCCGGCAATTCGGGCGACGCCTCTGAAGAGCCGCTTTTCGTGATTCAAAAGCACGACGCGAGCTCGCTTCATTACGACGTTCGTCTGGAGGTGGACGGCGTCCTGATGTCCTGGGCTGTGCCCAAGGGACCGTCGACCGATCCTGGAGACAAGCGACTCGCCCAGCCGACCGAGGCCCATCCGCTCGACTATGCGACCTTCGAAGGCGTGATTCCGGACGGCAACTACGGGGCGGGCACCGTGCTCGTGTGGGACCTGGGGCCATACCGCAACCTGCGCGCCGACGAGGAGCCGCCCGTCTCGATGGCGGAGGCCCTCGATGAGGGCAAAGTGGAGGTGTGGCTAGAGGGGCAGAAGATTCGAGGCGGATACGCGCTGATTCGCATGGACGATGCCGACGACCGGTGGCTGCTCATCAAAATGGACGACGAAGCCGACGCCCGCCGCAACCCGACCCGCACGCAGCCCGCGTCGGTGCTGAGCGACCGCACCCTCGACGACATTGCCGAACAAGAGTCGGAGACGCCATGATGGCTGCCCTGGAGTCCCTTCCCGATTCGGCGCAGGAGCAACTGCGCACGGCGGATCCGCCGACGTGGACGGAGCCGATGCTGGCGACGCTCACGGACCGGCGGTTCTCGGGCGACGGGTGGCTTTTCGAGCGAAAGCTGGACGGGGAGCGCTGCCTGGCGTTCAGAAACGGGACGGACGGGCATTTGCGGTCGCGCAACCGGAAGTCGCTGAATGCCCCGTATCCAGAGTTGGTAGAGGCCATCGAGGGTCAGTCTCCCACTCCATTTGTTCTGGATGGGGAGGTGGTCGCGTTTTCGAAGGGGATCTCCAGCTTTTCGCGGCTCCAGCAGCGCATGCAGATCGACGATCCGGAAGAGGCCCGCGAGAGCAGAGTTGCGGTGTACTACTACGTATTCGACTTGCTCCATTTGGACGGATACGACCTTACAAACCTCGCCCTGCGCAACCGGAAGTCGGTGCTCAAGAAAGCCTTCTCGTACGACGACCCGCTCCGCTTTACTCCACATCGCAATACGGAGGGGGAGGCCTTCTTCGAAGAGGCCTGCGAGAAGGGCTGGGAGGGAATCATCGCCAAGCCCCTAAGTCCACGCCCGCTCGACGCACTGGCTGAAGTTCAAGTGCGTACGGCAGCAGGAGTTCGTGATCGGGGGCTTCACCGATCCGCACGGCGAGCGCGTTGGCTTCGGTGCACTGCTGCTGGGGGTCTACGACCACAGCGACCTGGTGTACGTGGGAAAGGTGGGCACCGGCTTCGACGACGAGACACTCCGCACACTGCATGATCGTTTATCGGCGCTGGAACGGAAGACATCGCCCTACGACCAGGGCAATCCTCCCACGACGGAGGTGCACTGGGTGACGCCTGCGCTGGTGGCCCAGATTGGGTTCGAGGAGTGGACCCACGACGATCGCCTCCGGCAGCCTCGCTTCCAGGGACTCCGTCGCGACAAAAACCCCACAAACGTAACCAGGGAGGAACCGACCTCATGAGTACAGCAACCATCGAGATCGACGACCACACGGTAGAGATCGGGAATGCCGACAAGGTGCTGTTTCCGGACGCGGGCTTCACGAAGGCCGACCTGGCCGACTACTATGCCCGAATTGCGGACGACATGCTTCCGCACCTCGAAGGCCGCCCCGTGACGATGCAGCGGTTTCCGGACGGCATTGCGGAAACGGGCTTCTATGAGAAGAAGGCCCCCGAGCACTTTCCCGACTGGATTCGACGGGTGTCGGTCGAGGTGGAGGGCACGGGCGAGACCCAGCCCCAGGTGGTGTGCGACAATGCCGCCACGCTCGTGTACCTGGCCGATCAGGCCTGCATCACGCCGCACGTGTGGCTGAGCCGCGCCGACGCGCTTCGTCACCCCGACCGCATGATCTTTGACCTCGATCCTCCGAGCGATGAGTTCGGTCCGGTTCGATTTGCAGCTCGTGCGCTTCGGGACGTACTGGAGACGGTTGGACTCTTTCCGTTTGTTATGACCACCGGATCGCAGGGCGCGCACGTCGTGGTGCCCTTCGACGGTTCGGCGTCTTTCGACGTCGTTCGGGCCGTTGCCCGGGACCTGGCAACCATTCTGGCTGAACGCCATCCCGATCGGTTGACAACCGCCGTCCGCAAAAAGAAGCGGGAGGGGCGGATCTTTCTGGACTACCTTCGCAACTCCTACGGGCAGAACAGCGTGGCGCCCTACGCGGTGCGGGCCCTGCCCGGGGCCCCCGTTGCAACGCCGCTGGACTGGAACGAACTCGGCGGCGCCCTGCACGCCCAGACGTACACCGTCGACAATCTTTTTCGGCGGATGGGACAAAAGGCCGATCCCTGGGCAGACCTCCAAAACAAGGCCCGCCCCCTTGAGGACGCCCGCAAGTGCCTGGATGAATTCGAAACAGAACCGTGAGTGGAGCTCCTTTCAATTGTACGCTGCCTTGACGGTCTCCACTTCCGCCTTCGGGGTAGTCGGGACCGTACTCCCCTTGAAGGTCCCTGCCCCTGGAACCGGTTCCAATTTTTGCAGATTCTGCGGTCCGGCTCTTGACTCTGTCGGCCCCACTGCCAATTATCGATACTCCCGCCAACCTTCTTTCTAGTTCCACGGCACTATGGCAGATCGTGAACGACTCGGCATCGGGTTCATTGGCAGCGGCTTCATCGCGCAGTTTCACATCGACTCGTGGCAGGCGGTGCGCGACGCCGACGTGCGGGGCGTGTGGAGCCCGAACCGCGATCACGCAGAAGAGGCCGCGACTCTTGCTCGGGAGAAGCGCGTAGGCGACGCACAGGCCTACGACTCCATCGGCGAAATGGTAGAAGCGCCGGAGATCGACGCCATCTGGATTGCGGGGCCCAACCACGCCCGCATCGAGAACATGGAGGAGATCGTCGAGGCGATCGACGCCGGCGCCGACCTCGTGGGCATCGCCTGCGAGAAGCCGCTGGCCCGCACGGTGCCGGAGGCCAAGCGCATGGTGGAGTTGGTGGAAGAAGCCGGTGTGCTGCACGGCTACCTCGAAGACCAGCTCTTTTCCCCCGGCATTCAGAAAGGCCGCGAGATCATTTGGAAACGCGGGGCCGCGCTCACGGGGCGGCCCTACCTGGCGCGAGCGGCCGAAGAGCACAGCGGCCCCCACGCGCCCTGGTTCTGGAAGGGCGATCAGCAGGGCGGCGGCGTTCTCAACGACATGATGTGCCACAGCGTGGAGGTGGCGCGCTACCTGCTCACCGAGCCGGGCGCCCCCCGCGACAGCATCCGTCCCACGAAGGTGTCTGCCCAGATCGCGAGCCTCAAGTGGACGCGCGACAAGTACGCGGATCTGCTCCAGGAGCGGTACGGGAGCGACGTCGACTACCGAAAGCGACCGTCGGAGGACTTCGCCCGGGCGACGATTGAGTACGAGGATCAAGAGGGCAACACCCTCATCAGCGAAACCACTACGTCCTGGGCGTTCGTCGGTGCCGGGCTGCGGCTCCGGTCGGAGCTCCTCGGCCCCGAGTACGCGATGGAAAACAACTCCCTGCAGTCCGAAACGGAGGTCTTCTTCAGTCGCGAAGTGGAAGGCGAGGCCGGGGAGGACCTCGTCGAGAAGCAGAATGCCGAGCAGGGCCTCATGCCGGTTGTGGGCAACGAGGCCGACGCCTACGGGTATGAGGGCGAGAACCGTCACTTCGTGCGCCACTTCCTCGACGGCACACAGCCGCAGCTCGACTTCCACAGCGGGCTGGAGGTCGTGGAGCTTCTCATGACCGCCTACATGAGCGCCGAAAAGGAGCGCACCCTGGAGTGGAAGCCGGACGATCTCGACGACTTTGTGCCCGCCGTGCAGCAGGGGACGTGGACCCCGTAGTAGATTCCCTTTTTCCAAAAGAAAACGGGCGGATGCACCGAATCGTGCATCCGCCCGTTTTTTGTTGGTGTAGTTGCGATTGCAGGCAATTACGACTCCACAGGCTCCAGTCGGTACAGCCCCCCGTTCGGCATGTCGGTGAGGACGTAGAGGTAGCCGTCCGGTCCCATGGCCACGTCGCGAATGCGGCCGATCTCGTTGCGGAGGAGTTCTTCCTCGTGGACGACCTCATTGTTGTCGTTGAGCTCGACGCGCAGGATCTTCTGGTGGGCTAGGGCGCCCATGAAGAGGTGGTTCTTCCAGTTCGGGAATTTGTCGCCCGTGTAGAACTCCATCCCCGAGAAGGCGGGGGAGGGATCCCAGTACTTCACCGGCTGCGTGAAGCCGGGTCCTTCGGTGCCCCCAATGGGCGATTGGTCCGAGTACTCGTCGCCGTAGGTCACGTCCGGCCATCCAAAGTTTCGACCCGCCTTGATGAGGTTGAGCTCGTCGCCCCCGTGCGGGCCGTGCTCGTGCTGCCAGACATCGCCGGTTTCTGGGTGAATCGCCATGCCCTGCTGGTTTCGGTGGCCGTAGGTATAGACCGCGTCAGGGATGTCGTCCCGGCCTACGAAGGGATTGTCCTCGGGCACCGAGCCGTCCATGTTGAGGCGGATCGTGGTGCCGATCGTATTCGTCGAATCCTGTGCGCCCGGGCCGTTGGCCTGTCGTTGGCCGCGCTCGCCCATCGTGACGTACATCGTGCCGTCCTGGTGGAAGGAGATGCGAGAGCCGAAGTGAAGCCCCGACTCCACGGCGGGCGACTGCCGATACAGCTCCTCAACGCTCGTGAGGGCCGTGCCGTCGAGCTTCGCGCGCGCCACTGCCGTTGCGCCCCGATCCCCATCATCCGAAATCGAGTACGACATATAGATCCAGCCATTCTCCTCGTAGTTCGGGTGGACGCGCACGTCGAGCAGGCCGCCCTGTCCGTTCGCCCACACGTCCGGCACGTTCGAGAGCGCAGTGCGTTCGTCGCCGTCGACCAGGTAGAGGGTGCCCTCTCGTTCAGTGATGAGCGTGCGCCCGTCCGGCAGCCAGTCAACTCCCCACGGATGCGCGAGGCTGTCCACCATCTTGACCACGCGGAAGGTCGCCTCCTCGGACTCAACCTTCTCCAACACCACCTCCCTATCCGGAGGGGAGACCGTCGTTTGGGCCGACTCGGCATCGCCTCCGGTATTACAGGCACAAAGAACAAACGTCAAGGCAAGTGCAAGAGGACGTAACGCAGGAATAGAGGTCATATTGGATCACAGTTGGGTGGGATTCCGGTACAGACATTCCTTCTTCACGCTTTGTGCACGGCTCCGTTCCAATGCTCGTCACCGGCTACATGATAGTTACGTGCATGTCACGAGCCTCTTTAGGGGCGGGGATCGGCGAACGGGGACGGACAGAACCTCTACAAACGAGCGCCGTCGAGCGATGTATTCCCGGCAATAATGGTCTTGATAAAGCGTCGGTTCAGTCTCATTTTGTCCGCGCGCTTCTTTCGTCCTCGTTCCTCCTCGTCTCTTTGCAATGCATCTGGCCACCCGTGATCTCGCGAAGCGCTACGACAATTTTGAGCTCTCAATTCCGGACCTCGCCGTCGAGTCGGGCACGGCCGTCGGCCTCGTCGGCAACAACGGCGCCGGCAAGACCACCTTCCTCCGACTCGTCCTCGACCTCATCCGGGCCGACGCGGGCACTGTGCAGCTCGACGGCGAAGTCGTGGCCGACACGTTCGACTGGAAACCGCGCACCGGCTCCTACCTCGGCCCCTCGTTTCTGATCGACTTCCTGACGCCGGACGAGTACTGGCACTTCGTGGGCCAGACCTACGACCTCGACGAGGCCACCGTCAACGACCGACTCCAAGCGTTCACCGACTTCTACGTCGACGAGCCGATCGGGGACACCACGAAGTACATCCGCGACCTGTCGACCGGCAACAAGAACAAGGCGGGCCTCATCGCGGCCCTTCTGCCCGAACCGGATCTGCTGATCTTCGACGAGCCGTTTGCGAGCCTCGACCCGCGCTCACAGATCCAGCTCAAGGAGCTGCTGCAGGACCGGCGCGGCGAGGCCACGATGCTCATCTCCAGCCACGACCTCGGCCACGTGACGGACGTGAGCGACCGGATTGCCATTCTGGAGGATGGCGAAATTGTGCGCGACGAGCCGACCGACCCGGATACGCTGGAGGACCTGACCACCTACTTTGCCGAAACCATTCGGCCGAAGGAGGAAGCGGTGGCGTAGCGGCCGTGGGCCGTTGGCCGCTGCGAGGCTTTCGTCGAAAATCGACTGCCCTCAGTCTCCAGAACGCCATGTCCGTTCTTGACGCCCTTCAGCATCAGTGGAAACGGCACTGGCGCTCGGCGACCCGGGTCCGGAGCGTCCTGTCGACTCTGCTCCTGGTACTGGGCGCGGTGTATTTCGGTCTGCTCTTCGTCGGCGGAGGCCTGATATACCCGCAGATCATGGCGGAGGTGGCTCCGAAGCAGGATCCGCTCCGCCTACTCAACGCCGGACTTCTGTACGGCGCGATCGGGCTTCTCGTCGCCCGGTTTTTCCTCCAGCGGTCGGCGGGCAGTGCCGTACAGCCGTATCTGGCGCTGCCGCTCCGACGGGGACAGCTCGTCCGCACTCTGCAGGTCACCTCGGCCCTGAGCCTCTTCAACGTGCTGCCCCTCGTCCTGCTGGCGGCGTTGTGGACCAGTACAGTGTGGCCGAAGGCCTCGCCCCTTGGCGCTGCGTGCTGGGGCATTGGGGTGCTGCTCCTCGTGATTCTTACGCAGAGCGCCAACAGCCTTCTGCGGGCCGCCTGGGACCGGAGCGCAGCCCGTGTAGTTGGGGCAAGTGCCGTCCTCGCAGCTGCCGCCGCGGGGGGAGAATTCTTCGGCTTCTGGAGCCTCACCGCAGCCTCGGAGCAGCTCTTCGGAGGGCTGAGTGCTGGACGTCTGCTTCTACTCGCAGGGCTCGGCTGCGCAATCGGAGCGACGATCCTCGCGGCCCACTGGGCATTGCGAACACGGCTCTACGCTCTGTGGACGAACACGCACGAAGAGGCTGCAGGGACTCTCTCATTCCCAGAGCTGGAGGGGGTCGAAATCCAGGGACGAACAGCCTCCCACGCACTGCTGGGCGCGAAGCTGATTCTCCGCAACAAGCGCCCCCGACAGATGCTTGGGGTTGCCATTCCACTCAACCTCGGATTTCTCGCCTTTCTTGCAGGCCAAGGAACGGTAGATCCCTACTTCGAGATTCTCTTCAGCTTCGTGCTGAGCGGATTTCTTGCCTTTCCGTACTTTCAGTTCGGGTACGCCTGGCATGGACGACACTTCGACGCGCTCCTGATTCAAACGGAGTCGTCGCACACGCTCGTTCAGGCCCACTTCGCTCTGTTCGCGGGCCTCTGCCTGTGCTCGATCTTGGCGATCCTTCCCGTGGTGGTCTGGCTGGCCCCCGGCATTCTGGACGCATTGGCCGCCCTGTTCCTCTACAACCTCGGCGTCTGCGGTCCCTTTTTCCTTCTGCTGGGCACGTGGAATCGGACAGCACTCGCCCTCAATCAGACGACCTTCTTCAACTACCAGGGCAGTTCCTCCCTGCAAACCATCTCGATCGCGGTGCTGATGGGCCTCCCGCTTGGACTCTTTTTCGCCATGGGCCCCCAGTCCACGCTGTGGGCATTGGCGGGGCTCGGGGCGCTCGGCCTGTGCACTGCGCCGCTCTGGATGCGCGGCCTGGCGCACCTGCTCCGACGGCACCGGCATGCGATGGCGGCGGGCTTCCGGGCAACCGATCCGTAGAGCGACGCTTGTCGGTTAGGCAACGACCGCCTCTCGATCCTCAGACGTATGCTCACCGGCCGCCCCCTCGTCACAGTGAGCGATTACCAGTTCGCAAAGCAGCTTCTGCCGCTCCAGCTTCAGCCCTCGAAGGCTCCGGGAGATCGTCGTGATCTTTTGCTTTGCCACTTCGGCCGACTGTCCAGCCTCGATTCGCTTCCGATCATTGTAGCTCGAATGCAGGGCTGGATCATGTGCCCACAGTTCAGACTCGTTGTCAAACCGAGACCAGAGCTCCTTGTACATCGGCTTTTGTCGACTCTTGCGAACGCAAAAGATAAAAAACTACGTCTACGGTTCGACCTTTGAGACGGGGTCTGCGTGACATCAGATGCATGCCGTAGAACGAAGTGCAGATATGCCAGCTTTCAGGTTTCCGGTCGGTCAGTCTCGCCGTCGGGCCGGCCCTGATCGCACTTCCGGTACTCGCGTGGACCGATCCATTCCTCTTGGTACCGATCGCAGCATTTGCACTCTACAATGCCGGAATCACCGCGCCGGTGATAACGTGGACGAGCATGTACTGGAACCGGAGGTGGGTCAACCCGGAGCAGCGCCGGATTTCCATGATCGGTGGTGGGGGACCGGTGCGAACCCTGGTGTTCTCTCCGCTTCTCTGGGCGCTCCCACTCGCAACATTGTATTGGGGGAATCTACCAGCGGTCCTTGGAAGCGTAGCTCTCCTGGGCCTCGCGAGCCTAGCGACATTCCGCTTTTGGCGTCCCCGGCTGGAGGCGACGTTTCGGCAGCGGCGTCACGCCCTGCTGCGAGGCTTCCGGGGCGAGTGGATTTCCCCCCGTGAATGGTACTGGTAGAAGTGGACGCTCCGAGCACAGGAAGAGTCGGGTTCCCCTCAAGCATCCGGTGGCCCCCACTTCGCCCTCGCGCCCCTTTGCCCTCTCGCTCGGGCAAATTCGGAAGATACGAACCAAAGAGCCGCCGTTCCTCCGTTCTGTGCTTCAACGTCCGATTGCCGTGCCGTCGCATTTCTCCGACCCGATGGTTAGGTTTGGCGATCGGCACCTGCTTTTGTCTCACCCGCTTTCCCTTTATGCCGTCAATTTGCGTCTACTGCTCCTCCAGCAATGCCATTTCCGAGGTCTATCCGCCCGTGGCGGAAGCGCTCGGTCGGGAAATTGCCCATCGCGGGCACACGCTCGTGTACGGGGGCGGAGCAGTCGGACTGATGGGCGTGATGGCGCGAGCGGCCCACGAGGCGGGGGGGAACGTGACTGGCGTTATTCCTTCGAAGCTGCAGGACCGCGAGGGCATTGCCTACGAAGCCGACGAGCTCCTCGTGACCGAGACGATGCGGGAGCGAAAGAAGCTCATGTACGAGCGGGCCGACGCATTTGTGGTGCTGCCGGGCGGATACGGGACGCTGGAGGAGTTCATGGAGGTGCTCACCCTCAAGCAGTTGGGCTATCACGATCGGCCCATCGCCATTCTCAACGTCGACGGCTTCTACGACACGCTGCTGGACTTCTTCGAGGAGCTTCGAGAAGGGTACTTTGCACGAGAAGCCATCACGGACCTTGCCCACGTGGTAACGACCCCCGAGGCCGCGCTAAATCGGCTGGACGTTGTGCCTGCAGAAGACGGCCTTCCGTCCTAATCGTTTGCGGCCTGTCCTCTGCGGCGCGAGCCCGTTTGGCAGCACCTCCTACACTGCTTCTGTTGCGGTCTCCTCCACCCGGTCGGCCCCTTCCAGCTTGTATCCGATGCCGTAGACGCTCTGGATGGCCCATTCGTCTTCACTGTTTCCGTCCATCACATCACGGAGGGCGTTCACGTGACGGTCGATCGTTCGGGTTTCGACGGCCGACGGGAGATCCCACACGTCGCGGAGAATCTGCTCCCGGGTGGCCGTACGACCCCGTCGCCGGAGCAGGTAGGCAAGCAGTTTGTACTCCAAGTCCGTGAGCTGTACGGGATCCCCATTGCGCACCACTTCCTCGTTGTCGAGGTCGACCTGGAGCCCGCCCACATTGAATACGCCGCCTTCCTCTTCCACCTGTGCCTCGCGGCGGAGCAGGGCGTCGATCCGGGCGAGGAGCTCTTCCGTTTCAAACGGCTTGGTCAGATAGTCGTCGGTGCCGACCTGGAAACCACGCATCTTGTGCTCGTGGTCACCGAGGCCGGTGAGCATGAGCACCGGCGTCCGCACGCCGTCCTCGCGCGCTTGGCGCAGGACCTCGAAGCCGTTCTGGTCGGGCAGTTTGGCATCGAGAATAATGAGGTCATACCCCGGTAGACGGGTGGCCTCCTCCTCCGCGTCGGTTCCATTCTCGGCTAGCGTGACCTCGTAGCCTTCCGATTCGAGGTAGAGGACGAGGCTCGTACTGAGTTCACTGTCGTCTTCGACGAGGAGAAGATGAGGACCCTGCTCG
The DNA here is from genome assembly GCF_002954405.1 of Salinibacter sp. 10B. Taxonomy (NCBI): domain Bacteria; kingdom Pseudomonadati; phylum Rhodothermota; class Rhodothermia; order Rhodothermales; family Salinibacteraceae; genus Salinibacter; species Salinibacter sp. 10B. The sequence continues at coordinate 2,929,284 of NZ_MQWC01000004.1, forward strand.
GTGCCGGACATAGAGTAAGTGGCGTAGTTGACGGGGAATATTGGGCTCGTACCCAGCACTGATCCGAAACGCAGGATGCAAGAGGATGTGTCTGGTCCACCTCACTGGTGCTGTAAAGGTCCTGAAACATTCCGTCCCGGCAAGTGCCGGTGGAGTGGAAGGGAGACCCCAAGATATGAGGGAGGGCCACCGGAAGAGGGGGAGAATCGCCTTCTGTTGAGGGGGAGTGTTGGAGAAGGTGAGCTTTGCTCTGGCTTCCGTCTACCCGTGCACCACGGCGAGCGGCTTCAGCCGGGCCACCTTGCTGGCAAGCCGTGCACCCGCGACCGTTTCCACGACCGCGTCGATGTTCTCCTTGAGCTTTACGCCGCCGGCAGACGGAGATCCTTCTCCGCGGACGGGCACCCCCTGGCCTTCCAACTCTTCGTCAATTGCCACCGGCTCGGCGTGGTGGTTGGCTTCGTGGCGGCTCATCGTCCGTCCGGCACCGTGGCACGCGGAGCCGAAGCTCTTCTGCATGCTCTCGCGCGTGGCGAGCATGACCCATGAGTTTTCTCCCATGCTTCCGGGCACGAGCACCGGCTGGCCGAGGGCACGGTAGGGGAGCGAGATTCCCGGCGTTCCCGGGCCGAAGGCGCGAGCCGCGCCTTTCCGGTGCACGTAGCAGCGCATGTGCTTGCCCTCAACCTGATGCATTTCCACCTGGCCGAGGTTGTGGGCGACGTCGTAGACCGTCTTGAGGCGCTGCCCGGCCCCGTCGAGCACATCGTCGAACACTTCCCGGACGCGGTGGGCTAGCACCTGGCGGTTGGCGTAGGCGTAGTTGGCCGCGGCCTTCATGGCCCCCATGTAGTCCTTCGACTCGCGGGAGTCGAGGGGAACGCAGGCGAGATTCGGGTTCGGCGGTGTGATGTCGTAGGAGGGAGCGGCCTCCTGAAATCGCTCGATATAGTCCGCGCAGACCTGCCGGCCGTAGCCGCGCGACCCGCAGTGAATTTGGGCGACGAGAGTATCCTCCTTGAGTCCCATCGTCACGGCGGCGGCGCGATCGAAGACCTCCTCGACGCTGTGAATCTCGATGAAGTGCTCGCCTCCGCCGAGGGTGCCGAGCTGTTGGGCCCCAAGCGAGCGGGCAACCTCGCTAACCTTGCCAGGATCGGCGTCGTTCAGGCGCCCCCCTTCTTCGGCCCGGACGAGATCATCCTGCTGGGCCATGTCCTTCCGCAGCGCCCACTGTGCTCCCGACTGCGCCACGTGGTCGACCTCGCTTTTGTTCATTTGGATGGACCCCTCCGCGTCCGATCCACTCGGGATGTGCGCTTTGAGGGCATCGGCAAGGGCGTCGAAATTGCCCTTGGCCTCCTCAAGATCGATGTCCGATCCCAGCAGCCGCACACCGGTGTTGATGTCGTGACCAATAGCGCCTGGGGCAATGGTGCCCACCGGCCACTTCGACACGGCCACAATGCCCACCGGGGCGCCCTGGCCGCTATAGACATCGGGCATTACAACAAGATGGCCAACCAGTCCGGGCATCATCGCCGTCTGGATGGCCTGTTCTATTGCTTCCCCCCGAATAATATCCCCGATCAGCTCCTCATTGGCAATAATGCGTACCGGAACGCGCATCGCCTCTCGGAACGACTCCGGAATTTCCCACGTGAAGTCGTCGATCCGCGTTAAATCTGTACGTTCCATATGTTCGGTTCAACGTGCGCAAACGGACCATTTCGACAGTCCTTGGCGCTACGTCTCGGTTGATTCTGAGGAGCAGCATTCTGGGTGTTTGAACCAGATGGGGAAATTCAGTGTTCCCCCCACAGTCCCAAGAGGGGCCGTCACCACAGTCTGTACTCCCCGAGTGAGTGGGGGGCGTCGCTCCTTCACACGGAAGAAATACGGTCGATTCCGGGGCCAGGAATTGTCTATGCCGGAATCTCTTCGGTCTTCTCGGCAGCCTCCGATTCGGTAGTGCCGACCTCATGGATCCAGCCGCCGCCCAACACGTCGTCGTCTTCGTAGAGCACGAGGCTTTGTCCGGGCGTAATGGCCCGTTTGGGCTCTGCAAAAGCGACCTTTAGCGTGTCCTCGTCCGGCTGCCAGGCCAGGCATCCCGCGCCGTCGTCGTTATATCGAATCGTGCCCCACGCCGGACGCTCCTCTTCAATTTTAGGGTATTTGACGAGATTGATCTCGTGGGCCGTGAGCGTTTGCTCCATGAGCTCTTCTTTCGGCCCCACCGTGATCGTGTTCGTCTCCGGATCAATGTCGGTTACGTACACCCGCTCGCCCAGGGCCAGGTCCAGCCCGCGCCGTTGGCCGATGGTATAAAAGGGATAGCCGTCGTGCTCTCCTACGACGGTTCCGTCACTCAAGACGAATTTGCCGCCGCTCACCTCTTCTTCAAGCCCATCAACGCGATCCTTTAGGAAGCGGGGATAGTCGTTGTCTGGGATGAAGCAGATCTCGTAGGAGTCGGGCTTGTCGGCCACGTTGTCGAGACCGAAGTCGGCGGCCATTTCTCGGATCTCGGACTTCTCGTATGCCCCAAGGGGAAAGATGGACCGGGCGAGGTGTCCCTGCGGCAATCCCCAGAGGGCGTAGCTTTGGTCTTTATTGCGGTCTTTCCCCCGGCTCAGCACGTAGCGTTCTATCTCCTCGTCGTAGCGAACGTTGGCGTAGTGGCCCGTGGCGATGTACTCGCAGTCCAGGTCGTCCGCCCGCTGCAGAAGGGCGTCCCACTTGATGTGGGTGTTGCAGAGGACGCAGGGATTGGGGGTGCGGCCCGAGAGGTATTCGTTGGTAAACCGCTCAATCACCCAGTCGCCAAACTCTTCCCGAAGGTCAACGACGAAGTGGGGGAAGCCGTGTTTGGTGGCCACCACCCGGGCGTCGTTCATCGATTCGATGGAGCAGCACCCAACCTCTTTGTCGCTACGGCCGCCGCTGGTGGAGTAGTCCCACGTTTTCATGGTGAGGCCGACCACGTCGTAGCCGCGCTCCTTGAGCAGGACGGCGGTGACGGAGGAGTCGACGCCGCCGCTCATTGCGACGAGGACACGTCCCTTAGTACTCATGGCTGTTGAGGAATTGGGAAGAAAGAATGGGGGCTTCGGTCTCGGGCGTCGAGACAAGGGCGATTGGGTCGACGGCACCGCCACTGGACGGTGCATCCACGACTACTTGATTTTATGTCAAACTGTCTTCCTGAAACCCGCGTTCCGTCAAGCAGCCGGAATGTAGGCCTGAGTTCGTCTGGAATTGACGGCGGGCTGGAGCGCGCGCCTTCAGACGATATTCGCGTGTATTCAGACAATATTTGCTTGTACCACGAGGCGGGGACGGGGATCTTGCACGTTGTCGTATCCTCCCGTGAGCCTTCGACTTCGGATATGTCTACTTCCACCTCCACGTCCCGTAGCACCGTAAAGACTCCCCTTGCCCCGGCTGCCATCGGACCGTATAGCCAGGGCATTCTCGTTGGCGACCAACTCTACGTTTCCGGGCAGATTGCCATCGATCCGGAAACGGGCAGCATGGTCGATGGGACGATCGAGGAAGAAACGGAGCGCGTGCTCGACAATATCGGCGCCATCCTGAAGGCGGCAAGCATGAGCTTCGAGAATGTCGTGCGCTGCGAGGTCGTGATGACCGACGTCAACGATTACGCCCAGATCAACGAGGTGTACGCGCGCTACTTCAACGAGCAGCCGCCCGCCCGTCAGGCCGTACAGGTGGAAGGGCTGCCCCGTAATGCCCGCGTCGAGATTTCATGCATTGCCGTTCGGTGACGATCCCCCGCCGGCCGCGCGCTTAGGGGCGGGGCTCTGAGCGCTGAAAGAGACCACAGGCAGCGGGCCGCGACGTTTCCGTTACGACGATACCTCGATCGAGTACGACACCTTGATTTCGATTTCGTCGAAGGGCTCTCCCACGTTATCGGGATCGTTGAGGCGAAGCTGCAGAAGGGCGAGCGTGTCCCCGTTCTTGAGTACACTCGCCACGTCGGATGCCCCGGCCCCCAGCGTCATGGTAACATCTCTATTGTTTTCCGGAACCGGGACGGGCTCCGCCGTCGCAATCAAAGGCCCTGACTCTCCCCCGAGATAGACTTCTGCACGGGAAAGGTAGGGGAATACCTTTGCCGACACCTCTAAGGGGCTGTCCCCGAACGCTGTGCGTTTTCCAGTAATGCGTCGGAACGTAACATTGGTGACCTTGGCCGAAACGATGTCTGATCGTGAGGCCGCGGCTGCCTGTTCCAACAGCGCGTCCAGACTGTTCTCGGAAGAGGCTGACACTGAGATGACCCCCTCTTGAACGTCCTCCTGGCTGTACTGATGCTTGTAGACGATTGGCTCAAGCCCGGTGTTGTTGTTCAGGGTGATCGTCTCTTCCCCCTCTCCGAGAGAGTCGCACCCAGCGAGCAACAGACTGCCGGTGACGATGACGGCCAATACGTAGAAACGGTGGAGGGTTGAGTACTTCATAGGGAACAGGAAAAGACTAGGATAAATGGACGCCCGTCACTGGCTAACGTCAGTCGCGTGCGGGGAGGAGCGTCTACTCGCCTCGGTAAATCCCCTTCTCGTACACTTTCTTGTAGTTGCGTACAGCCCGGAAGAGGCCGCTCGCAAGGAGGGTTTGCCCCCGATCACTCCTCAAAAAGCGTGCCTCCTGCGGATTGGTCAAAAATCCGAGCTCCACGAGCACCGAGGGCATCGAGGCACTCCAGAGCACATAGAAGCCCGCCTGGTGCACCCCACGGTTGTCGCGCTGGACCCGGTTTTCGAACTGACCCTGAACGAGGGATGCCAGCTTCTCGCTCTGCCGCATGTACGCGCTCTGGGTGAGGGTTTGACGCACGAGGGCCTGCTCGTCGTAATCCTCATACTTTTCGGTGTTTTCCTCGTACTTGATCACGCTGTTTTCGCGCTCCATGACTTTTTCGGCGGCCTCCGTTTTGGACGGGCCGAGGAAATAGGTTTCTGTCCCGTGGGCCGCATGGGCACGGGCGGCGTTGACGTGCAGGGAAATGAAGAGCTTTGCGCCAGCCTTGTTGGCCATGTGTCCCCGCTCCTCCAGCGGGATGAATCGGTCGTCTGTTCGCGTGTACACCACGTTGATGCCGAGTCGGTTCTCGATGTAGTCCCCGAGCTTGTGAGCCACGTCGAGCACGATGGTCTTCTCGTACAATCCATTCGCAGTGGCGCCAGGATCCTTGCCGCCGTGTCCGGGGTCGAGGACAATGGTGTCGAGCTTCCAGCGCTCTCGGGCGTCCTTCGAGGCCCCATCGGATCCCTGCTGGGAGCCGGTGGAGACTTGTTGGATCACATCGGAGGAGGACGAGGAGCCTCCGCTTGCATCGGCTACGGTTCGTTGTCCCGCTTCCGTGTACGACAGGTTGAGCAGCAGGTCGTTGGAGGCGCCGTCCCGGTACGCCTCCGCCGTTACGGGCCGCTCCGGGTCCAGTTGAAAGCGGAGAATGAGGTGCCCATTCTGCGTCGTCGCGGTATACGTCTGCACCGGCCCTTGCGGGGCGGTTTTCTGATAGCGATCATGGAGCGTCGTATTGTAGAGGACCCATTCGATTTGATGTGTGCCTGCCGAGCGCGGCATGCCGTACGCCCGAATGGTGTCCGGCGTGCGCACCCGTACCACGTACCCCTGCCCGTCCGATCGGGCCGTAAACATCACATCCTCCACGACGGCGGTGGCCTGTGCCGTATTCAGGCCCAGACCCAGGAAGAGCGCTATGATCACAAGCCCGATCCGCATCCGGGTTCTCGATCTCTGGTGGGGTGGGTCAGGGAAAGGAGGGGACATAGAACTGTAGAGAACTCCGCGCGGAACTGTGAAGCAGATGCCCGGCTCCGTTAGCAACTGCAATTCTGGTGCCAGTATGGCGGAGCCGGCCCCTTCGCCGAAATTATGGCTCTTATATAATGAAAGCTATCGCACCTAAAGTAAAACTCGAAGTGTTAATGTGTTGGCAAGGCGGAGGGGGATGGAATGCCTCGTACCAGTGATCCAGGACGGTGTGCACCGAATTGTCCGGTTCAAAAGAAAACCGTCGTTGCGAGGTGTATCTGTTTGTACTGGGGATGCCCAATGCGTGTGTGGAGCCGTACGTGTGGGCTGCCGAGAGAGACGCTGACAGTGCGACACGCTACGGTTCTAGACCAAGCAATGGGGCGGCCCGAGGGGGGCGCAACTGATCTCAACATCCCTACTGCTTCGGGGGGGGGCCAAGGAGTTGCTGGAGGCGGTGCTCAATCATCTGGTCGCGCATCTGGCGGCGCTTTTGAAGACTGCGCTGGACCTTCTGGATTTCCCGTTGGAGGCGTTCAATTTCCCGGCGTCGATTTTCTTGTTTGATCTCAAAGATTTCATTCAGTAGGGTGCGAAGCGTATCGATCCGAGCCCGGCGCTCGCCGCTATCCTCCGGCAGCACGCGAATGGCGTGGGCAAGATTTTGGGCCTGCTGCTCCATCGTGCGCTCGCGGACGAGGCGCTCGTACAGTTCACGATTGGCCTTCTGGACCTCATTCAGGTATTGTCGCTGGGGGTCTTGCGTGTCCACCGACGCTCGCCCCTGTGCCGTGGAGGAGCGCGCAGAAATTTCCTGTAGGATGACGGACGATTCCTGGGCGTTGACCTCGTCTTCGGACACCGGGCGCAGTCCATCGTTGATGGCGAAGAGACGTCCGTTCAGTTCAATGACGGGTCGTTGAATGCCCATAAACTGGTACTGAGCCGTCATCCCGTCCAGGTTTAGATCCGATGGCAGCTGACTGTCGGTGAGCTGTTGCCCGTCGACGAAGATGGTGCCATCGCGGATCGTAAGCGTGCGCGTCTGCTGCGCCGTTGTAATTGGAGCAGCGGCGCCCCACAGCAGCGTGCCGAGGAGAAGGCTACAGACGAGGGAGAAGAAGCGAGTCATCGGACGTACGGGAATTCATTCAACAACGAGCGGACCGCAGGCAGAGAGACAGGTCAGGGGGTTGTCTGGTCGACGGTTTGAAGCCCGCTGCCCCAAGCGTCCGCGCCGCTTCGAGAACGCAGTTGCTCGATGCGTTGATGCAGGCGTACCATCTCGTCGCGGTCGTCCCACTCAGGTATGGAGCGCGCCTCGGGATCCTGTTCCGTTCCGGTCGCAGCGGACGCGGATTGTTGCTTCGTGGAAGGGGGCGTCGTGCTTGCGGTCGACGACGCCGGGGAATAGGAGCGGAGCTGCCACCAGCCAAGTCCCACAACCAGCAGCACGGCCAGGGCCGCACTGGCACCCTGAAGCCGCTGCGTCCAGGATCGGTCCGGAGCCTGAGCCGGGCGATTGGCGGCCCGGTCCGAGGGGGAGGAGGCAGACCCATTCTCGGCAGCGTCGGCGGCCTGCTCTACGATGTCGTCGATCACCGTGGGGGCAGGCGATGGCGAGGAGCGACGGTCCAGTGCGTCCTTCGTCTCTTGAAGCTGTTCGTACTCTTCCCGAAGCGCGTCGTCTTCAGTCAGGCGATGGTCGAACGCGGGGTCGTCCACGTCCTCGCCGTACAGATGCTGAATGAGGCGTAGCGAGTCGTCCATAGATGCAGTGGTCGTCTGAATGCGACGAATCAGGGGGCCTCTCATGAGTTGTTCGTGCCCGCAAGGGAAGCCTTGTCGGAGTCTTCCATCATTTTGCGAAGGTTTTTGAGCGCATAGCGCATGCGACCCAAGGCCGTATTGATGGACACGTCTTGCAGTTCGGCAATTTCACGGAAGGTGAGGTCCGTTTCCTGCCGAAGAAGTAACACCTCGCGCTGCTCAGGGGCCAACTGCTCGATGTGCTCGTCAAGCCATTCCCGCTGCTCGGCCCGGTGTAATTCTTCGTCGGCGTAGGGCGAATCATCTTCGAGCGTTTCCCAAAATGAACGTCCGTCGTCCGGGTCGTGGGGCATATCCGCCCACTTCTTCTGCTTCCGCATGTGGTCGATGGCCGCGTTCCGGGCGATACTCATGACCCAGCTTAGCCACTTCCCCTCGTGGGAGTACGCCCCGTCGGGGTCCTGCATGGCATTGATGACGCGGACGAAGGTGTCCTGAAAGATGTCGTTGGCCGTTGCTCGGTCCTTCACCATGCCCATCAGGTAGCCGAAGATACGGTCCTGGTGTCGTTCCACGAGCTGGCGGAAGGCAGTCTCGTCGCCGTCCTCCAGGTAAGCGGTCACCAGTGCCTCGTCGGATGGTTGCATGCGCGGTCCCACTCAGTGAGCACGTTTGAACGCGTGAGGGGGCATGTCGGACAAAATAACGGGCCGTCGGGGCCGATTATTATGTCGGAGCGAGATGCCCCCGAAGTAGAACATTGGACCGACGTCTAACGCCGAGTCCGGCGAGGGGATTCGGCCTCTGTTGGAAAGAGGTGCCCTCGCCTGTGTCGAAAGGAGATCGAAGGGGGCGGTGCGATTGTCGGGAGCGTCTCCCAGTTGCTACAGGTCTTGAAGGGCTGTACGCATCCGGCTGCGGGTGTCGCTGTCCGGGAGGCGGCCGTACCCAGCCCGCACGTTGTCCTGTAAGTGGTCAGGATCAGACGTGCCGGGAATGACGCACGTCACTGCTTCGTGTCCCAGAATATACTTGAGAAAAAACTGCGCCCAGCTCTCACAGTCGAACGACGAGGTCCAGTCTGGGAGCGGGATCCCCTCCACTCGGCCGAACAGCGATCCGCCCTCGAACGGTCCGTTCACGATCACACCGACCTCATTTTCAGCAGCGAGGGGCAGGAGGCGCTCTTCGGCTCGCCTCGTCTGGATGGAATACGGCAGCTGGACGAAGTCGATGTTGCGGCTCTGTATGATGTGAGCGAGGTCGTCGAAGGCCCCAAGAGTGTAGTGCGTAACGCCGACGTATCGGACCTTGCCCTGTGCTTTCCAGTCCTGCAGCGTGTCGAGGTGCGTCTCCCAATCGACGAGATTGTGCACCTGCATCAGATCCATCGGCCGCTGGTTCATGCGGGTCATCGAGCGCTCCATCTGCTCCATGCCCTTCTCTCGACCGCGTGTCCAGACCTTCGTTGCCCCGAAAATCTCGTCGGTAAGCCCCAACTCGGCACTGAGTGCGCCGACCACGCGCTCGGCCCGCCCGTACATTGGGGAGGAGTCGATGACGGAGCCGCCCAGCGCCACCAGCTGGCGCAGTACCTCCTTGAGGGGCTCTCGTGCCTCTGAACTCGTCCCCACGTCGAACTGTCGCCACGTGCCCAGGCCCACACAGGGAAGCGGCTCGCCCGTAGAGGGAATGGGCCGTGTGTGCACCTCAGCAGAGGGGCTACCAGTGGGGGCGAGAGGGGCGAACGCCAGGGCTGCCCCGGCACCGAGGGTGCGCTTGAGCATTGTGCGACGGGAGAGAGGGGTCCGCATCGGAGCAGGCGATTGTTTGGAAGAGAGGACTGAAAAACGCTGGGGTCACGTTGGCGTCGACTGCGGAAGGCCATCAGCGTGCGGACGTAAGAGGCTTCGTCCTCACGACTCCGTTCAATAGACGTTCAGCAGAGAACTGTGGCGCCATGAGAGTCCAAGGGCGGCTTCGGCGTGCAACGGTGCCCTTAGACGTATGGCCTTGACCGTACAGCCCAGCCACAGAACAAGACTGAAAAAGGGACGGCCCTCGCGGGTCCGTCCCTCATTCGTCTCAGCAAAATGGCAGTCGTCCGTCCAAGACTGGACGACCCGGTTCGGGATTAGCGCCGCTTCCGGTTGTCGCCGCGCTTGCGCTCGCGGTGGCGGCGGCGACGCGCCTTCTTCTTCTTGAGCCGTTTCTCCTCCGACGGCTTCATGTACGCCATGTTCTGCCGATACTCCTGCAGAATGCGGCTCCGGTTTACCTGGCGCCGGAAGCGTTTGAGTGCGCGATCAATGTCTTCGTTGTTTCGAACCTTAACACCAACAGCCAACGTGGATCCCTCCTTGAGGAGTCTGGTTATGTAGGTTGTGTATGGACGCTATCTATTCAGCGCGCCCGCTTCAACGGAAGGGAGGAAGGGCGTGTTTCTTTGAGGGCGGGGGGGTGCTCGTTTGTGTGCTCTTTTCGTACCAATCCGCTCGGTCTTCATGGCCTCCTCGTATCGTCTCGTTCTGGGCACCGGCAATCCCGGCAAAGTGGACGAGCTCCAGGCATTGCTCGCCGATCTCCCGATTGATCTCATTCCGGCCTCGTCCCTTGAGGTGCCGCCGGAGGTGGTGGAGGATGCCGACACGCTGGAAGGAAATGCCCAGAAGAAGGCCGAGACGTTCCACCGGCACAGCGGCCTGCCCGCCCTTGCCGACGACACCGGACTGGAGGTGGCGGCGCTCGACGGTCGCCCCGGCGTCCACACGGCTCGCTTCGCCGGTCCCGACGCCACTCCCGACGACAACAAAAGAAAGCTTCTGGAGGTGCTGGATGGTGTGGAGGATCGACGTGCCCGCTTCCGCACCGTGGTGGCACTCGTGGATGAGGACGCGGTACACACCTTCGAGGGCGTTTGCGAGGGCACCATCACCACCGCTCCCCGCGGCGACGGCGGCTTCGGATACGATCCGCTCTTCCAGCCGGACGGCTTCAAGCAGACGTTCGCGGAGATGCCGCCGGACGCCAAAAACGAGATCAGCCACCGCCGCAAGGCCCTGGATGCTTTACGCTCTTTCCTGGCAGATACAGATTGATTCCCCGTACAGGCGTCTCGCCGAGACGCTTCTTCTTATCTCTGCGCCCCGCATCATCGGCACGACCTTCGGCCCCCGGGACGCCTCTTTTTTCATTCCCCCTTCCCTGATATGGTTTCCCTTGTCCAACGCGTTTCCGAAGCTGCCGTCGAGATCGACGGCGAAACCGTCGGCGCGATCGACGATGGGCTGCTCATCCTGCTCGGCATCCACGAGGACGACACAGAGACCGAGAGCGACTGGTGTGCCTCGAAGTGCGCCCACCTGCGCGTCTTTCCCGATGCTGACGGCAAGATGGACGAGTCGCTGCTTGACACCGGCGGCGAGGCCCTCGTCGTGCCGCAGTTCACGCTGTACGGGGACGTGCATCGCGGCAATCGCCCGTCGTTTGATGAAGCCGCGCCCCCGGACCACGCCGAGCGCCTCTACGAACACTTCGTGGACGCGCTGGAAACCGAATTGGGCCGCTCGGTGCCGACGGGCGAATTCGGGGCCATGATGGACGTGCGCCTCACGAACGACGGCCCCGTGACGCTGTGGGTCGAGCAGCGCGCCGATGCGTGACAGCGGCTTCGACGTCGCGCTTGCGTACGTGACCCTGTCGACTTTCACTCTGCGGCTGCAGCGAATGGCCCTTTCTACCGAAGGGGGCGATGAGTGCCCAACGGGAGCATAAATCCAGCCACGTGCACCCATTGGCTCGGATGTCGCAGAGAGGATTGGCAGGGAGGACTCTCATTCAGGGGCCTACAGAAGGATGGGCCGAAGGTCAAGGGTACGGGCGGCGGGACAGTCGATCTTAGAAGATGCGAGAAACCCTCGCCAGGGCCTCGACCACCGGGAAGGCCCCCGTCCACTGTCCCGTTCCCCTGCCGCCTGTTCCCATGACTGCTCCAGCTGTGTCTCGTCCCGTCCGGTTGTTGGTTTCCCTCCATCTCGGCCTGTTGCTGTTCGCCCAGCCGACGCTGGGGCAGGACGAGGCGTATGGGGAAATCGATTTCCCCATTTCCTGCGCACCGGAGGCCCAAGTGTCCTTCGACACGGGGCTTGCCCTGCTCCACCACATGATGTACGAGCAGGCAGCCGGTCATTTTGAGACGGCGGCCGAGGCGGACGCGTCCTGCGCAATGGCGCACTGGGGCGTGGCGATGACGCAGTTGCGCCCGCTCTGGGCTCCCCCAACGGAAGCGGAGTTTACGAGAGGCCGGACTGCCATCGAGAAGGCCCAGGCACTGGAGGCGGACTCCGAGAGGGAGCGGGCCTACATTGACGCCCTGGCATCTTACTATACGGCGGCCGAGACCGGAACGCACCGCGACGGGGTACGGGCCTGGGAAACGGCTCAGCGTAACCTTCACGAGGCTAATGCGGACGACGTGGACGCCGCGGCGTTCTGGGCCCTGGCGCACCTCGCGACGGCCCCACCGGATGACAGCACCTACGCCCATCAGAAACGGGCCGGCACCGTGCTGGAGACGCGTCTGGACGCGGCGCCCCGCCATCCTGGGCTGTTCCATTACCTGATTCACGCTTACGATAATCCGGTTCTGGCGGAAAAGGCTGTCGACGTGGCCCGGGCGTACGACAAGTTGGCGCCCGACGTCCCGCACGCCCTGCACATGCCGAGCCACATCTTCGTGCGACTCGGCGTCTGGCCGGACGTGATTGAGTGGAATCGACGCTCGGCCGACGCGGCATTGCAGCAGTCGCCGGACGCCTACACGTCGCTTCACCACGCCCACGCGCTGGACTACATGATATACGCCCATCTGCAGCGGGGTGAAGATCAGAAGGCACGGGCAGCGCTGGACAAACTGATGGGGGTCGAAACCTATCAGCCGCACCCCGCGGCAGCATACGCCATCGCCGCGGCCCCGGCCCGGTACGCCCTGGAGCGACGGCAGTGGGACGAGGCGGCGGCCCTGCCCTTGCGCGTCCACGACACGTTTCCGTGGAACGACTTTCCGGAGCATGAAGCTATCACGTACTGGGCGCGCGGATTGGGCGCCGCCCGGAACGGCGATCTGTCGGCCGCCCGGGCAGTGGTGGACACGCTTGAGTCCATCCATGAGCGGACGCTGGAGAAGGGAGAAGACTACTGGGCCCTTCACGTGGATGCCCGACGAACGACGGTGCAAGCCTGGATTGCTTACGCCGAGGGCGACACGACCCGTGCACTGATGCTCATGCGGACGGCGGCCGACCGGGAAGACTCGGTCGACAAGCATCCGATTACCCCAAGCGCCGTGCTGCCCGCTCGCGAGTTGTTGGGAGACCTGCTGATGGCGACGGATCAGCCCGCTGAGGCGCTTGATGCTTATCGGGCGGCGCTGGTCATTTCGCCTAAGCGGTTCCACAGCCTGTACGGCGCCGGACGGGCGGCAGAGGCCGCCGGGCAGCCCACCGTGGCGACCTCCTTCTACGCAACGCTGGTTGAGAGTGCTGAACCGGCGGTGGAAACCCGGAGTGGACTCACGCACGCTCGGGCCTTTTTGAGTGAGCGGTGACGGGGAGGGCGCGCCCCCATCCCTCACACCTGTCTGCGTCATCGGGCCACGGCACACTGCACCAAATCGCCACGGAGGAGCGCTCACGCGTGCAGTACTTGAGGGGAGCACGCGTTTTTGCCCCAAATGAGGATCACAGCCATGCCCACCGATCCCGCACTGCCTCGTCGTGCAGGGGAGCCGACGATTCCGCGTCACGGGTTGCTCCCCGCTCCGTCCATTCAGACTGTCTCGCCGGATGCGTCCGACGAGCTGCCGGAGCCGCCCGGTACTTCCTTCGGCGGTCTGCACCAGGCCGATGTTCAACGATCACTCGGCGCCGTCGGCCTCGTCTGCCGTTCCGTGCTTGCCTGTCTCATTGTGATTGTCAGTTTCGCAGGCGTCCTGATCGTGCTTCTGTGGCTGTAGGGGAGGACCTACGGACGAACGTACTCCGCCGACGTCATCTGAGTTGAGGTCCATGACGGCAAGTGTCTTCAGGGCGAGACGAGCGTCTCGTCCCACGGCTTTCGCTTCAGGGGCTGTTACCGAGACTGTGTTCACTCCTCCTGTTGATTCTGCCCGACGGTGGGAGCAGGGAATGTCATGGACGCCTTTTCAGGCGTCCCGAGTCGAAGACGTACTGATGAGTTGCGACGGTTTCCGGATGAGGAAGAGCACAGGCCTCAAGCTGCTCGACGTAGACCGTGCCGCCCTCAATCCGATCGATCGACGGGCAGTACTCGGGTTCAAAGCCGCCGACGACCTGCATTCCGTCGTCCGTATTCAGGTAGATGGCGACCTGCTTGTAGAGCACGGCCGTCCCGCCGCCCCCAATCCCGAATTCGACGAGCACGTCGGGGGCTCCATCCCCAGTGAGGTCGCCCTGTACCGGACGCTTGTACAGGATCGGGCCTTCTTCTTCCTCAATCGTCGGGGCATAGTCTTCGAATAATGCAAGGGCCTCTTCCTTCGGTTCCGAATTCTGAGCAACTCCCATCTGAGGGACACATACGATGAGGAGAAGGCACAGGAGAACGCAGTGACGCAGCATCGGACGCAAGAAGTGCTGTACTGAAAAAATCTGGCGGCCCGAAGATGAGAAGGAAACCGCTGGACAAACGGAAATGAAATGATCATCTCCCAAATGAGACGCTCTCTTCGTCAGAAAGATGGGATCAGGAATGTCGGTGGCGACCTCCAGGCTTCAGCCGCCAAAATGATACTGGAACGAGTGATACCTGGATGCAGGATTCAAGAGAGTAAAACTAAGAGATAAAATCAATTAGCTCATTTTTAAGTATAAAAACGGTTATTGTAGCGCCGTTGGAGTCCAACGGCGCTACAATGGTTCTTGCCCGTCCCGAAAAAATGATGAGTTGGTATGAGTGCGGTTGTCGAAATGGGGCACAACCTGGAGCGAAAGGAAGCTACCGAAAGGGAATCGGCGGGTTCTGCGTCTGCAGGCTGGCCGGGAGCTTCGATGTGCCCATGAGGTAGCGGTCGATCTGGCGAGCGGCGTCGCGGCCCTCACCGATGGCCCACACCACGAGCGAGGCGCCCATCCGCGCATCCCCCGCGGCAAAGACGCCGTCCACGTCCGTCATGAGGTTGTCGTCCGTCGCGAACGTGCCGTGATCGTTCAGCTGCACGCCGAGCGAGGAGAAGGGATTGCTCTCGGGGCCGGTAAAGCCGATGGCTACGAGCACGAGGTCGGCCGCCACACGGAAGTCGGGATCGATCACGGTCTTGTCGACGCGTGATCCGTTCTCGTACGTCCACTCCACGCGCTCGGCCCGCAATTCGTTGACGTGTCCGTCGCCGTCCGTGTCGGCCAGCTCGGTGGTGTTGACGGCAAACTCCTGCGTCCCGCCTTCCTCCTGCGCGTACGTCTTCTTGAAGACCTGCGCCGTTTCGGGCCAGGGGTTGTCCGCCGGGCGCTCGGACGGCGGCTTCTGGTTGATGCCGATCTGCACGACCTGCTTCGCGCCCTGCCGGTGCGCGGTCGCCACACAGTCGGCGCCGGTGTCGCCTCCGCCCAGCACGACGACGTTCTTGCCCTCGGCCGTCACGCCGTTCGGGACGGACGTGCCGTGCTGGCGCCGGTTCTCCTGCGGCAGAAAGTCCATTGCCGGCATCACGCCGGCCAGGTCGGTGCCGGGCACCGGAAGCTCACGGTGCTTCTGCGCGCCGATCGCGAGGCAGGTGGCATCGTACTCGTCATGGAGTCGGTCCGCGGCGAGGTCGGGGCCGATGGCCGTGCCCGTCACGAATTCGATCCCCTCCTGCTGGAGCTGATCGACGCGTTGGTCGACCCGTTTCTTAGCGAATTTAAAGTCGGGGATGCCGTACGTCATGAGTCCGCCGGGGGCGTCGTCGCGCTCGTAGACGGTGACGTGGTGTCCCGCCCGGTTCAGCTGCTGCGCGGCAGCGAGCCCCGCCGGTCCACTTCCGATAATGGCAACTCGATGATCGGTGCGGCTCGTGGGCGGCTCCGGTTGAATCCAGCCCTCCTTCCACCCCTTGTCCACGATGGCCCGCTCGATGCTCTTAATCGTCACCGGGTCGTCGTTGTAGGACAGCACACAGGCGTCCTCGCACGGCGCCGGGCACGTGTAGCCGGTAAACTCGGGGAAGTTGTTTGTGGCGTGCAGCTGTTCGAGGGCTTCTTTCCAATCTTCCTTGTGCACGAGGTCATTCCACTCCGGAATGCGGTTGCCGATGGGACAGCCGCTCATGCAGGTCGGCACGCCGCAGTCCACGCAGCGCTCGCCCTGATCTTTCAGGTGCTCCGGGTCCCAGTCGGGCGCCCAGATTTCGGCATAGTCGCCCGCACGCTCCTTCGGATCGCGCTTGCCGATGGAGCGGCGCTTGTGCTTGAGGTACCCGTCGGGGTGGTGTTCGCGGGGCATAGAAGCTACAACTTATGAGGGGAGGTCCAATCGGATGAAGACGGACAGACGACGCGTTCTGCCCGGGGGATTGCGTATTTCGTATTGCGTATCTGTGTGAATGCTGATCCTACGCAATACGCACGCCTGCACTCGGTAGGCAGTCCAGGATGGGATTCTCGATAAGCGCAACTATGCCGCAACAGGCGTATGCTCCGAGGGGGCCGGCGGGACGGGCGGACGGATGTCTTTACCCTTCTTCAGATGCTCTTCCACTTGCTTCGCAAAGGCGTTGGGCATCACCTTGCGGAACTGGTCGACGGCGGTGTCCCAGTTGTCGAGCACGCGCTGCGCCTTTTCGCTGTCGGTGTGGTGGAGGTGCGTCTCCACGAGGCGACGGACGAGTTGCTGATCCCGCTCCTCGGTCAGGCGCTCGACGTGGACCATGCCGGGGTTCACCTTGCTCTCGAAGTTTCCGCTTTCATCGAGCACGTAGGCCTCGCCGCCGCTCATCCCGGCGCCGAAATTGCGTCCCGTGTCGCCGAGAATCACGACCACGCCGCCGGTCATGTACTCGCAGCCATGATCGCCCACGCCCTCCACGACCGCCTGCACGCCGGAGTTGCGGACGGCAAAGCGCTCGCCGCCCTGGCCGTTGAAGTAGGCTTCGCCCCGCGTCGCGCCGTAGAGCGCCACGTTGCCGAGAATGATGTTTTCGTCGGCCACCCACCCGGCGTCGTCGGGCGTGCGGATGATGATGCGCCCACCCGAGAGGCCCTTGCCCACGTAGTCGTTGGCCTCGCCGTCGAGGTCCAGCGTAATGCCGTTTGCGAGGAACGCCCCGAAGCTCTGGCCCGCCACGCCATCGAAGTCGATCCGGATGGTGTCGTCGGGGAGGCCGTCCGGACCGTATCGGCCCGTCACCTCTCCACTGAGCGTGGCGCCCACGGTGCGGTCGCGGTTGTGGATCTCGTGTTCGAGGTGGACCGGCGTTTCGTCCTCCAGCGCCGGTTGTGCCTCTTCGATGAGCGTGTGATCGATCTTCTCGTCGATCCCGTGGTCTTGCTCTTGCGTCTTGTGGAGGTCGTCGTCGCTCTCGGGGGTGCGGAGGAGCGGACTCAAGTCCAGCCGCCGCGCCTTTCGGTGGTCGGTCTCGCGCTGGCGGAGCTTGTCGGTCCGCCCCACCATCTCGTCGACGGTGCGGAAGCCGAGCGTCGCCATGATCTCGCGCAGCTCCTCGGCCACGAAGCGCATGTAGTTGATGACGTGCTCCGGCTCCCCGACAAACTTCTTCCGGAGTTCCGGATCCTGCGTGGCAATGCCCACCGAACAGGTGTTGCAGTGGCACTTGCGAAGCATGATGCATCCGAGCGTGACCAGCGCCCCGGTGCCGAAGCCGTATTCCTCGGCGCCCATGAGCGCCGCCATCGCGATGTCGCGGCCCGTCTTGAGGCCGCCGTCCACGCGCATCCGGATGCGAGAGCGGAGCTCGTTCTCCAGCAGAATCTGCTGCGCCTCGGTTACCCCCAACTCCCACGGCAGGCCCGCCGACTTGATGGAGGTCTTCGGCGAGGCGCCTGTGCCACCGGACTCGCCGCTAATGAGCACCGCGTCGGCTTTGGCCTTGGCCACACCAGCCGCAATGACGCCAATTCCGGCTGCCGATACGAGCTTCACGTGCACGTCGGCGTCCGGGTTGGCGCTCTTCAGGTCATGGATGAGCTGCGCCAGGTCCTCGATCGAGTAAATGTCGTGGTGCGGCGGCGGGGAGATGAGCGACACGCCCGGCGTGGTGTACCGCGTCTTGGCGATGATGTCGTTCACCTTTTGGCCCGGCAGGTGCCCGCCCTCGCCCGGCTTTGAGCCCTGCGCCATTTTGATCTCGATGTGGTCGGCATTCTTGAGGTAGGTGCTCGTCACGCCGAACCGGCCGCTGGCGACCTGCTTGATTGAGCACTCCCGCTCGGTGCCGAAACGGTCCACCTGCTCGCCCCCCTCGCCGGTGCTGGCCATGCCGCCGAGGCGGTTCATGGCGATCGCCAGCGTCTCGTGCGCCTCCGGGCTGAGGGAGCCGAACGACATTGACGACGTGAAGAAGCGCTGGACGATGTTCTCCACCGGCTCCACCTCGTCGAGCGGAATCGCGTCGTCGGTATCGGCATCAAAGTCCAGCAGCCCGCGAAGCGTCTGGTGCTGGCGCGACTGATCGTTGATGTGCTGCGCAAAGTCGTCGTAGACGGCGCGGTCGTTCGCCCGTACGGCGTGCTGCAGCTTGCCGATCGTCTGCGGGTTCCACTGGTGGTGCTCGCCGTCGCGCCGCCAGTAGAGCTCGCCGCCGGTTTCGAGATCGGTGCTTCCCGGAATGTGGACGTTGAAAGCGTTTTCGTGACGCTCGCGCACGTCCTCTTCCAGCTCCGCAATGCCGACGCCCTCAATGCGCGACGTGGTGCCCGAGAAGTAGTTTTCGACGAAGTCGGACGTGAGGCCCACCGCCTCGAAGACCTGCGCGCCCTTGTAGCTTTCGAGTGTGGAGATGCCCATCTTGGCCATCACCTTCAGTAGCCCCTTCTCGATGGAGTCGGTGTACCGCTCAAGGGCGGTTTCAGCGTCGGCTACGCCGTCGGCCCGGTCCACGAGGTCGCGCACCGTCGTGTAGGCGAGGTACGGATGTATGGCGTCGGCGCCATAGCCGATGAGCGTGCAAAAGTGGTGCACGGCGCAGGGCTGCCCGCTGTCCAACACGAGTCCGGCCTTCGTGCGACGGCCCGTCCGGATCAGGTTGTGGTGCACCGCCCCCACGATGAGGAGGCTTGGGATGGGGAGGCGGTCCGCCCCCGCCGCCCGGTCGGACAGAATGAGAACCTCGTAGCCATTATCGATGGCCTGGCGGGCGTCGCGGCGAACCCGTTCGACGGCCTCCTCAAGACTCGTCTCCGGATCGAAGGTCGTGTCGACCGTCGTGGAACGGATGCCGTTGGCGTCGATGTTTTGGATCGCCCGAAACTCGGCGTTCCCGAGAATGGGCGACTCCAGATGCAGCTGGCGGCAGTCTTCCGGCTCCTCGTTGAGAAGATTGCCTTTGCTGCCGATGTGGCTTTCGAGCGAGGTGACCAGCTCTTCCCGGATGTAGTCGAGCGGCGGGTTCGAGACCTGTGCAAACAGCTGCTTGAAGTAGGTGAAGAGTGCCTTGTTGTGATCCGACAGCACGGCGGGCGGCGTGTCGTTGCCCATCGCGCCCACTGGGTCTTTGCCATCCTCCACCATCGGTTGCATGAGGCGCCGCACGTGCTCCCGGGAGTAACTGAAGGCCTTCTGGAGGCGTGGCAGGGCGTGGGGGTCGCCATTGAGGTGGAGATCCGCCTCCGGCACCGTCTCGTCCGGCGACGGATCGGCGGACACGAGTGTGCGGAGCCGGACGCGCTGCTCGTCGAGCCACTGGGCGTATTTCTCGTCGGTGAGGCGGTCGAACACCTCGTCTTCCGGTACGATGCGGCCTTCCTCAGCGTCAGCAAGAAAGAGCTGTCCGGGTTGAAGGCGGTTCTTGTGCGACACCTTTCCGGGAGGGAGGTCCACTACGCCGGCCTCGCTGGCCATCACGAGGCGGTTGTCGTGGGTCACCCAGTAGCGGCAGGGACGCAGGCCGTTGCGGTCGAGCGCCGCGCCCACGCTGTCGCCATCGGTGAAGGCCACCAGGAGTGGGCCGTCCCACGGCTCGATGAGGGTGGAGTGGTAGTCGTACCAGGCCCGCCGGTCCGGGTCCAAGCGTTCGTTCTTATTCCAGGCCTCCGGAATGAGCATCCGGAGGGCATGGGGCAGCGAGCGGCCCGTTTCGGCCAGCAGCTCCAGTACGTTGTCGAGCACCGCAGTATCGCTTTGTGCCTCGGTGGTTACCGGCCGGATGCGGTCAAACTCGTCGCCAAGGAGCTCGCTCGCCAGATCGCTTTCGCGTGCCTGCATCCAGTTAAAGTTGCCGCGGAGGGTATTCACCTCTCCGTTATGCACAATGGTGCGGTACGGGTGTGCGAGGCGCCACGCCCCCAGTGTGTTGGTTGAGAAGCGGGAGTGGACGAGGGCAATGGTCGACTCAACCCGCTCGGCGGACAGGTCGGGGTAGTAGCTGCGGACCTGCGCGTTCGTAAGCAGGCCCTTGTAGACAATCTTCCGGCGGTCCAGCGAGCAGACGTAGAAAATCTCGCTGTTTTCCAGATCGCACGCCGCTACGCTGTTTTCGATGAGGCGGCGAAGGATGTAGAGGTTGGCGTCCAGGGTCTCCGGCGTCATCGGCTCTTCGGGCTGCACGAAGAGCTGCCACACGTCCGGCTCGGTGGCCTGCGCCGTGGGCCCGAGGTCCGAGGCGTCGGTCGGCACGTCGCGCCAGGCGATCACCTCGAAGCCTTCTGCTCGCACCTGCTCCTCGATGAAGGACCGGAGCGCCTTCTGCGTGTGCTCGTCGGGCGGCAGGAAGAGCTGACCCACGCCGTAGGTGTCGGCGTCTCCGAGGCCCGACACCACGTCCGTAAAGAAGGCGTGCGGCTTCTGAATCAGGATGCCGGCGCCGTCGCCCGTGTTCTCTTCGGCTCCTCGAGCCCCTCGATGGTCGAGATTATCGAGGACGCCGAGGGCCTCCTCGATCATAGCGTGACTCTTCGTGCCGTCGAGGTCCATGAGGACGCCGACGCCACAGTTGGATCGGTCGCGCCGCGGACCGAGCGTTGCGGTGGAGCGACGGTTCACGAGGGATGGGGATGGTGGGTGTTGGCCCATAGTCGTGTAGTGCGCCTCGCCAAAAAGTCGTAATGCGTGCCGAGCAGCGAGTCCGGTTGTTGATCGCGACTCCGCTTTTCACTGCAGGGATTCCACTATTTCAATGAAGGATCTGTTACTATCAAATCAGCATTCGGTGCAAAGCGCTTTCACTCACCACTTCTTCACGAAAAAGCGCTTCGCAAAATAGGTACGATCCTGACCTACTGTTCTTTCGTGAGACTAATGCGATACCACGGCGTCCCGGCCCAATGAGCACCTCCACTGACCGAATCCTTCACAATGCTCGCATCTACACGGTTGACGACCGGCACCCCACGGCCTCGGCGGTGCGTATCCGAAACGGACGCATTCTAAGGGTGGGGGGCGACGCCGCGGCGGTGTCGGAAGGGACGAATGCACGTCGTATCGATGCCGGCGGATGCACCATCGTGCCGGGGCTTATCGATGCTCATGCCCACCTCCACGAGCTCGGGCAGACGCTGTGCCGGGCGGATCTGACCGGTGCAGACT
Organism: Salinibacter sp. 10B; assembly: GCF_002954405.1. NCBI lineage: Bacteria > Pseudomonadati > Rhodothermota > Rhodothermia > Rhodothermales > Salinibacteraceae > Salinibacter > Salinibacter sp. 10B. Next base: position 2,950,617 of record NZ_MQWC01000004.1, read on the forward strand.
CCCTTCAGGCAGTGGTGGAGACGCTCCGGCGCTTTGTGGAAGAGCGCGATCTTTCGCCGGACGGCTGGCTCCGTGGCCACGGTTGGGACGAGACCGACTGGCCCTCCTCCGAACGGCCCTCACGCGACCGATTGGACGCCGCGTTCCCGGACCGGCCGGTCTGGCTCGTGCGGACGGACGTACACGCGGGATGGGCCAATACGGCTGCGCTGGAGGCCACGGTGGGGCTCGACCGTCTCCGCCGCATGAACGATCCCGACGGCGGCCGCATCCAGCGCACGACCGACGGTCGTCCCACGGGCATTCTGATCGACGAGGCAATGACGCTGGTGACCGATGCGATTCCGCCGCCGAGTGACGAGCGGCAGGCTCGTCATCTTCGCATGGCCCTCCGACATGCGGCTCGCCACGGTCTCACTGGTCTGCACGACGCCGGCGTAACCCTCGACAAGCTCCGGCGATTCCGGCAATTCATCGACGACGGGACTTTCCCTCTGCGCGTCTACGCGATGGTGGAGGGGCAGAGCGATGCCTTTGATCACTTCTGTGAACACGGCCCGTACCACGACCCGTCGGGCCGACTGCTGGTCGAGTCGGCCAAGTTCTTCGCGGACGGTGCTCTCGGCAGCCGGGGCGCGGCGCTGCTGGACGACTATGCGGATGAGGCGGGGAATCGGGGCCTTCTGCTCCACGATCCAGCGGAGTTTCGGGCGCGGGTGCGGACTGCGGCAGAAGCGGGCCTCCAGGTAAATACGCATGCCATCGGCGATCGGGCCAACCGGTTCGTGCTGGATGCGTACGAAACGGTGATGAGCGCCCCCGGCATGGAGCTCCGCCGCCCCCGCATCGAGCACGCACAGGTGCTGGCGTCGCGCGACGTACAGCGATTTGGCGAACAGGACGTGATTGCGTCCGTCCAGCCCCTTCACGCGACGAGCGACATGGGGTGGGTGGAGTCGCGGCTCGGTCCCGATCGGCTTGCCGGAGCCTACGCCTGGAAACGTCTTCAGAAGGCTGGGGCGCCCCTTGCTTTCGGGTCCGATGCGCCCGTTGAGTCAGTCGATCCCCTCCAGGGATTTCATGCGGCGGTGAGCCGTCAGGATGCCGACGGGAGACCGGCGGGGGGATGGCACCCGTCCGAACGGCTCTCCCGGGCCGAGGCGCTGTACGGCTACACGCGGGGGGCGGCCTACGCTGCGTTCATGGAGGACGAGGTGGGCTCGATTACGCCCGGGAAGCGGGCGGACCTCACGGTGCTTTCTCAGGATATCATGCAGGTCCCGGTCGAGGACCTTCTCGATATCAAAGTGGTGGCCACGTACCTCGATGGTACGATCATGCACGCCTCCCCAGATTGGCCCGATCCTTGATGAAAAGAGTAGTGCGCCGACGGTGCAGGGACGTGTGGGGGAAACGATGGCGTGATTGTCGCCTCCGGTAGATGCTCCGTCGAAACCAATACCACCCCTCGGGATTGGAAGGGGCGGTGTGGCGGCCGTTCTTGAAGGAGAATACTGAACGTCCGGTCGTCTCCAGATGCTCCTGTTTCCACCGATTCGCTTTTCAAGTCATGCCTGATCCTTCTACCCTTACCCCTGTTGATCGCAGTGGCGGTGTTCGGATGGCCGACGTGTCCCAGAAGTCGGATTCCGCCCGTACCGCCGTAGCGTTCGGGCGCATTCATCTGGGCGAAGAGGCCTTCCAGCGCGTCCGCGACCACGACATCAACAAGGGCGATGTCCTGACGACGGCTCAGATTGCTGGCATCATGGGGGCCAAGGAAACGAGCAAGCTCATTCCCCTCTGCCACGACGTAATGATCAACGGCGTCGAGGTCGACTTTACATTCAATGAGGAGAAGGAAGCCATCGACATTCGGGCCTTTACGAAGTCCTTCGGCGTGACGGGCGTGGAAATGGAGGCCCTGACGGCCGTATCGGTGGCCGCCCTCACGATCTACGACATGTGCAAGTCGGTGACGAAGGACATTCGGATCGGCGACGTGCACCTGCGGGCAAAGACGGGAGGGCAGAGCGGCAACTGGAAGAGTGAGGTGTCCGCGGAAGAGCCTGCTCAAAACTGACCTTGGGGGGCAATTCGTTTCCGTCTCTCCTCTCTTGAGCGTGATGCATGAAGTGTGAGGCGTGTGGCTGCACGCTCCCTTGTCACACATCATGCTTCACGCATCACGAGCGCAGCCCACACCCTCGGTTTCTTTTCTTCTCGTTGGCTACCTCTCTATGAGTCTGCCGGACACAGTCACGGAATCGCTCGACCGCGTCGCTGGCTTCACGGCCTTTGCTACGGTCGGCGCGCTGGGCCTCACGCAGGACCTGACGCACGCGGTGCTGGAGAGCATCGGCGACATGGAGGGGGCCGATCCGGAGGTCGTGGCCGAAGAGACGCTCTGTCTTGTGGCCACGGCCACCGCACGAGCGGCGGAGGTAGGGCTGGAAGAGGAGGCGGACCACCGTCCCTCCATCGTACAGACGCTGCTCGACCTGCCGTTCACGTATCGCGACTACCTGATCGGCAAGGCCATGGTGGCGGATCAGAATCCGGAATTGTCGGAGGTAGGCGAGCAGGTGCGCGAGCGGCTGCAGGGCAAACGGGAGTTTTACACCACCCACCTCCCCGAGGGGCAGTTTCCGGGGCCGCACGCCCTTAGTGACAAGATGGAGTTATGGATGGGCCGCGTGAGCCCGCCGAAGCTGCCGGAGACGCCGCAGGAACGCCTGGAGTCGCTCGGCCTCGTGGAGCCGACCGTGGCGCACCTCAAGCTCGTGCTGGCGTACGGACGGCGGGGGGCACCGCCGACGGGAGACAGCCCTGCTGAGAGACAAAAAGCATAGGGCTGAAACGGGGCAACGATACACGTTCAAACGATCGACCGCAGACGGCGGTCAGAAAGGCCCTACTCGCGTACCCGCGACTGTTGCGAGCCCGTAGAGGCTTCTTCGCCAGGCGCGTCCATTTCCGGGAGGTCCAGCGGCTCGTTCGTTGCCGCATCCAGTTCCTTGTCCAGTGCCTCCAGGTCGTCGTCGAAGCCGTCGGCCGTGGAGAACACGTCCTCGATCTCGTGAATGGACTGCTGCGTCTCCTCCACCTCTTCGACCAGCGCGTCGAGCTGCATCGTGACCTCGTCTGGATTCTGCAGGGTCCAGGACTGCTCGTGGATGTATTTTACCACGTCCTCGATGGTGCCCAGCTGCGCCCCGATGATCTCCAGGTTTTCGTGCGCCTTGCGGAATCGCGCCAGTCGCTTTTTCAGGATGTTAAGCCGGCGCTCCTTCACCGAGCGCACACGGTCGGAGTCGTCGGCCATGTCTGCTTTGAGGGCCCGGATGGACTCCCGGATGCTGGACTCGGTGGAGTTTTCCGCGAGGTCGCGGTACCGCTCGCGCTGGTGTAGGAGTTCGAGGTAGGAGCGCAGGAGCCCGTCGATCTTCTTGACGTGATTGTCCAGGAGGCCCTGCGAGGCGTAGCTGAGCTGCTGATAGTTGGCGCGAATCTCGTCCTTGAGCTCACGAAGCTTGTAGTACCGGCGCTGGCTGCGCCGGTGAAGCTGCCGGTAAAGCTCTCCCTGTGCGAGGGGCTTGTGGCGTTCGGCCCGCTTTTGGGAGCGCACGTGCCGCTGGAAGCGCGGGTGGCGGGGCATGACGCCCAGGTACACCAGCTCCGTTCCCGCGCCGAGCACGAGGAGGAGCTCGAAAAGCCAGGATGGGGCTAGTCCCGTAAGGCCCGTCCCGACTGCGACCGCGGCCACGACCATGAGAAACACCAGATTCCAGGTGTTTAAGAAGGCCTCTTTCGTGTAGTTGATGTCGTTATCCATGTATCACGTGCGCAACCGGCAAAAAAATTGGTCCGTTTCCTCCGTCTTGTTCAATCCTCATCCGTGCCCGATGGGGGCGTCCGCATCCGGCCGATTGTCTTCTCGGGTCCGTCCGGAGACGCATCGGCGTTCGTGCCTACATCCTCCGTCTCGTCGGGAGACGGAGACCGTGGGGAGGAGGACTGCGATGCTTTGTATTGCTGGAGAAGCGCCTCGGCCCGCTTTTCCCGACGATGTTCCTCGTATTTGCGGAGCTCCTCGTCTGTCTCTTGACGCTCGTCTTTGGCGTTGAGTGCCACTTCCAGCCGCGCGTCCTGCTTCGCAAATTGCCCACGCAGTGCATCGACGAGCGACTCGGTTTCCGATAGCAGCCGCTCCGCCCCATGCTTCATCTTCTCCACCACACTCTGCACTCGCTGTTGCTTCTTCAACGCCTTGAGCTGCGACTGTAGCCGCTTCTTCTCGCGGAGGTGCTCCTTCTCCGCTGCCTTGAGCCGCTCAAACTCCTCGTCTGTCATACCGATCTGTGGATTGGAATGTTAGGATTTCAGCGTGAGAGGAAGACCGTGCCTCCATCCGAGCAAAACGGACGTTCCGGGCCTCTTCCCAGATCGGTTGCAATGTGGAATTGGGAATTCGGAATGAGTACTTGGTCCTCCGAATTCCACATTCCAAAATCCACACTCCTCACTCGGATTTGGTACGCTGCTTGCCGATCGTCTTCGACGGCTCCTCCAGCTCCTCCTCGTCCGGAATCTCAATCTCTCCTTCGTCGTCTGGGCTCGTTGCCTCCGCATCACTGCTCATGCCCATCTCGGTCTTGAACTGGTTCACGACCTCCTCGGCCCGGAGCTCTTCGGCGTCCTCCTCAATCTGGAGGGCCTCACTGTCCACTGAGTCGAGGGCCAGCTCCAGCCGCGCCTCGTTCTTGGCCGTCTCTTCGTTGAGGCGGCTCACCATCTCGTCGTGCGTTTGGTCGAGGCCCGACACCTCAAACTGCTCCATCGTGTCGGCAATCTCGGCCTGCCACTGCGCGCGCTCGTGCTGTCGCAGTGCATCTTTCGCCTCCTGAATCTTCTGCTCCTTCTCGCGCATGAAGGCTTTCTTTACCTTTAGGGCCTTCTCGTACGCCCGCTCGGCGTGTTGCAGTTGCTCCTGGGTTCGCTCAAGGTTCTCCTTTGCGTCCTCGAGCCGCATCGCATACTTCTTGGCAATGTCGTCGCGGTCGGACTTGATGGCGGTCCGGATGCGGTTGGAGAGCTGCTCCACTCGGTTCTTCGATTTGTCGACTTCCTTCTGGAGCATGATCATGTTCGCCTTCACCGTGGCGATGTTTTCATTCATCTCCGGGACTTGGTCGTTGAGCTCCCGAATGTTCTGCTCCAGAATCATGCGGGGATCCTCCATCGCCGAGACGGCCCCGCCGAAGAGAGACGTGACAAAACGCTTGAATCGTGACCAGACAGACATGGACAGCTGCTCGTTGGCGGAGAAGATCGTGTTGTTATCGTTTTCATATACCTCTGAGCGCGCCGAATTGTTACAGCCTCTCCCTCCAAATCTTCATCTTCATTCCGGCGTAGACCAGTGAGACCCGGATTGACGCCGTCTACGTTCTATTTTCCCTCATGTCTTCGACTCAATCACGCGGGTGCTTCGACTCCGCTCGATGGAGCCGCTCCCCACTAACCCTTTTCCGATGAGCCACGTGACGCCCCTTCCTGAAGACCACCACGCCGCCGTCTTTTCTCTCGACAGCGGCCGCCGGTTGCGCGATCCGATCTGTGAGCATCTCGGCATTTCCCCCGGCAAGCATGAAGAACGCACCTTCGACGACGGCGAGCACAAAATTCGTCCGTTGCAGAGCGTACGGGACCAGGACGTTTATCTCGTCGAATCGCTGTACAGCAACAATGCCCTCTCGGTCAACGACAAACTGGTGCGGACGCTCTTCTTTCTCGCGGCGATGCGGGATGCGGGGGCCGAGCGCGTCACGCTGATTGCGCCATACCTCTGCTATGCCCGCAAGGACCGGCGCACGAAGCCGCGCGATTCGGTCTCCATTCGGTACCTTGCCACCGTTCTGGAGTCGATGGGCCTCGACCGCGTCGCGACGATGGACGTGCACAACCCAGCGGCCTACGAAAACGCCTTCCGCATTCCGGCGGAGCACCTGACGGCAGCCCCGCTGTTCGTCGATTCGGTCGTCCCACTCATCGGCGACCGGGAGGTTGTGGTTGTGTCGCCCGACGCCGGCGGGGCAAAGCGAGCCGAGGGCTTTCGGCAACGGCTCGACGAGCGGCTCGGACGATCCGTTCCCCTCGTGTTCATCGAGAAATTTCGGAGCGAGGACGCCGTGTGGGGCGGTACCGTAGTAGGTGACGTCAAGAACCGAGTGGCGATCCTTCTCGACGACCTCATCAGCAGCGGCACGACGCTCGCCGAGGCTGCCACCGCGTGCCGTGAGCACGGGGCAACTGCCGTGTACGCGGCCGTCACACACGGCGTGTTCTCGTCCGGCGCGAACCAGACTCTCGACGATCCCGCCCTGGAGCGTCTCGTCTTTCTCGACACCCTCCCCCCAGCCCGCCTCGCCCCGAACGTGCGCGAGCGCCGGGCGGAGGTGCTGTCATGCGCCCCTCTGCTGGCCGGGGCCATTCAGCGATTGCATACCGGCGGCTCCCTCGTGGAACTGAGCGGTCTGTAGCAGGTCGTCCCCGCTCCCGAGTCCCCGCGGACGTTCCAGCGAGGCACTACCTCAAAATCGGTACAGACAACTGGGGCGATCTTATTCTTCTCCCTTCCCGGTGTGGTCATTTCCGACGAACAGGAAGTAGAGCGCAATCATGAGAAGGGTGAACTGAAACTCCATTCCTCTCCCCATATTGCCCGAGCCCATGTTTACCGAGTTCCAGCCGTGCTGGAGATGAACCATAAAAATTGCTCCGAGCATGACGGGGGCAATGAAGAGGCCCGCTAATCGGGTCATCCAGTCCCACCCAAATCCGCCGAGCAGAACGAAGAGTCCCCCGAGGGTTTCGACAATTGCCAGCAGACCAACGACGAATACGGGCATGTCCATCATCTCTGCCATGCCGCCGAGTACCGGGAATTTGGTGAGTCCGTGGTACAAAAAGACGCTTCCAAGAGCGACGCGAAGAAACCAGTGCGAGTAGGGTGCAAATGCGCGAAGTTGATTCATGATCGTAAATGGGATCTGTGCAAAATATGGGCTCGCCCTCCCATTAAAGAAGAAGGCAATCTTCACGGGATACGTGCTACATGCTATCTGCACGTTACAATCGCTTCCTTACATCGACCCCGGCAGCCGGAGTGATCAACCCGGGACGCCTGCTTCCCTTTTCCCACATCGGTCGATGTGTGAAGAAACGTGACGACGGGACGTGAAAGTACACTCCAGTCCTCAGAAGTCGCTTCTCCTCAGCGCTATTTCGCCCCTTCCGGCGTCCCTTTGCCTCCCTCTTCCGACATCTGCCCTTGTTTATGATTCGTTCCCGCTCCCTTATCCCCTTCACGCTCGCCTGCGCCCTGCTGTTGGTCGTCGGATGCTCGTCGAGTCGCCTGCCGACGCTCACGTCGGACGATCCCTCTGCGGTTATTGGCACCTATCAGATCCGACAATTCGAGTTTGAACCGGACGCCTCGGTCCTTGAGGAAATCGACGTGCTGGAGTACGTAAACCCAGACGCGTCCAGTTTAGAGCTCACAAGCAGTCGGGACTTTGTACTGACGTACCGCCCCCGCAACGGGGAGCCGGTCACCCTCACGGGGACATTCTCCCTGGATTCGAACAAAGTCGAACTCGCCGGTCAGCGGGAAGATGTCGGGCAGTACCAGGACATCCTCCTTGATCGCACGTTTTATCTGCACCACCAGAAACCGGATGTGCTTTGGGTACACACGAAGAAGCAGGTTGCGATTGAGGAATTGTCTGCCTCGTACGACGGTCTGACAGGGGTGGAAGGGACGCTGCGTCTCGAACTCGTGCAGACGTCTTCCACCGCCGGCGGCCGATGATCTTCCGGGAATCAGCTTGCCGGGCCCGCTTCCAAAGGAGGAGGGGGCCGGGCGGCGGTCCCCAGGGAGACGTCGACGCTTCGCGCCATGACGAGAGGCCACACCCCGATAAGGGTGCTCAGGTGACTGCGGAGGCCTGCCAGGTTGGCGCGCGCGACGTTTGCGATGGGCGGTTCGGTGAGGGCTGTTGCGAGGGAATAGACCGATGCGTACCGTGTGCTCAACTCCTCAAGGGCTTGGTAGCCCTGCGAGAGAACCTCGGCGAGGTTTGGAACGGAAGGCTCGATCCCACCCTCCACAGTAAAGAATGGGTCGGCCTCATTCGTCGTCCCGTTTCTTTTCGCGCCGGATCCCGAAACGGTTCTCTTCGGAGCGGCTGCCGACGAATAGGACTGCACGAGCACGTACATCCGGTCCAGGTCGCGCTGAAGATGTCGCAGCACGGAGCCAATCACCGGCCGCACCGATTCGTGCGACTGGACGTTCTCGTTCGCAGTCCAGTCCCGAAAGGCCTCGGTTACGCGCTTTTGATTCTGATATAGCAGGCGGACACTCGACTGAAGGAGCTCTGAGCGGGACGTCATAAGAAGAGGAATCTGGGGATTGTCCAGTGAGCGTGCGGGGCGTTGGGAAGCCAGCGCGGGGAGGGACCGCCGTCAGGCGTATTCCACACAGGCGAACTCATATCCTTTTCCGTACACCGTTTGGAGATAGGCCGGCCGTTCCGGGTCGTACTCCAGTTTCTCGCGGATCTTGGCGACGTGCCGGTCGATGGTGCGAAGGCAGATGCCGTTCCGGCTGCCCCACACCGCGTCGCGCAGCTCGTCGCGGGGCACCACGTCTCCCCGGTGTTCGACGAGGTAGCTCAGGATTTCGAACTCGAGCGAGGTAAGGGAAATGCGTCGTCCTCCCCGCACGCAGGTATGCGCCGCCACGTTGATCGTCAGGTCATCGAAGTCGTACACCTGCGGGCCGTTGGGCGTCGAGGACGACGGAGAGCGTCGATTCCGAACGGCGTAGATGCGGGCCTCAAGCTCCTCCAGGGCACATGGCGTGACGATGTAATCGTCCGCCCCCAGGTCGAAGCCATGCAGCTTGTCGGCCAGGCAGTCCTGATCGGAGAGCAGGAGGAACGAGGCCTCAATGGACTGTTGTTCTGCCGCGTCCAGCAGGTCGAACCCACTTTTGCCGGGAAGGGTCACGCTGAGTAGCACGACGTCGTATCCCGGCGGCTGGAGCAGGTAACGGAGCGCCGCGTCGACGTCGCTTACAGTCGTGGTCACGTATTTGGGAGAGCTGAAGTAGTCCAGCAATCTCGTACTGGTGGCCTCGTCGTCTTCTACAATGAGTAGACGGGTAGGGGACTGCGACCTTGTGTCCATGACATCAGTTCAGTTGTGGAAAGAACGCGTACCGGTCGTACTCGCTTGCGAGCCAATCCTCTGCTCCGAAGTGGAGGAGCGAACCAGGGCAGAGTCTTTGTCCCGTCTGCTCTCTCCGGTACGACGAGGGCCCCAACGGTTTCTTTGGGAGCGCTGTGATTTTGGTGATGATCGAACGAGAGGCCTCAAAACCGGCCCCTCCGTTGGAGGAACCGGTGATCTCTTCCTATGAAGGGGGCTTCAGCAGTCTACAATTCCAGGCCCGCCCCCTCGTGCTCTTGTCATTAATTTGTCCTGTCATCCGAGGGCTAAATCGGGACACGCCACTGGCAGACGCTGCGAGACGGTCGGGCAGGCGGTAGGGGGGCATGAGATCGTTACGTTCGTGTGCGCTGCCTTCGCACCTGTAATCGATCGGACAGAAGGCCGAGGTCGACGAAGAACGACGGGGCATGGGGCGTTTATCGGGCTGGAGCATTGTCTCCGAGTTCGTACCTCTACTCTAACCCACACCCAAGACCATGAGCAGCCCGACCAAGCAGCAAGCGAAAGGGGCCTGGAAACAGTTCAAGGGACGCCTGCAAGAAGCGTGGGGCGTCCTTACGGACGATGACCTTGACCGCTACGAAGGCAAGCGCGAGCGCCTCGAAGGGTACATTCAGGAGAAGACTGGAGAGCAGCGCCAGGCCATTCGAGACAAGATCGACGAGATCTCTCGAAAGGTGAAGTACAACTTCTAGCGGGGCAGGTGTCCTCTCTCTCCGGTGCCCAGGGAGGCGTCCTGGGGCCGGGCAGGGGATGATTTAAATCGCCCGTCCTCCACACACGGAGGCGCACATTTCCTCTATTTCTTCCGTTACAGTTTCCAGCCATGCTCCGACTTGCTGTCGTATTTCTCCTCATCGCTATCGTCGCCGCCGTTTTTGGATTCGGCGGCATCGCAGGGACGTCGGCCTGGATCGCGAAGATTCTCTTTGTCGTCTTCCTTATTCTCTTCGCCCTCTCCTTCTTGTTTGGCCGCCGATCCCTCGTGTAGTCCATTTGCGGTCGTAAACCGCAGTCCTCACGGTTTCCTCAGGCAATCATCACCCCGTCCGCAGCCCACGGTAAGAAATATTATCGTCGGCGGAGGTAGAGGGAAACGAGTGTCAGTCCACGCCGATCGCCTCCGGCTGAGACTCTCCATCGTGCCAATTTCCTCTACAGACCTTCCGTTGCCATGCCAATGATTCTTCGCGCTCTTGCCCCGATTCTCCCTCTCGTGGCGATTCTCGCACTGGACCTCACCATTGTGATGCCGGTGTCCCGTGCCCAGTCGTTCCCTTCGACGAGCGAGCCGTCTGGAGAACGGCCGCCGGAGGTGATGGACGTGCTGCGAGAGCGGGAGCGGTATTCGGTGCTGGTTGCTGCGCTTGAGCGTACGGGCATCGATCAGGGCCTCGCCATGAGCCCGTCGTTCACGCTCCTTGCGCCCACCGATTCCGCGTTTAGGGCGCTCGACGTCCGGCTTGCGGACCTAGAGAGCCACGAGGTCGCGGAGATTCTCCGGAATCACGTGATCCAGAAGGCGCTCACCACGCGCCAGTTGCAGGGCTATTCCAAGATCCAGAACACCCGGGGACTCTCGCTCCAAGTGAGCGCGGATGCCCGCACAATCGGTGCGGCAACACTCGTAGCCCCCGACGTGCGGATTGAAAACGGCATTGTGCACGGCATCGACACCGTGATTACTATGAAGACGGCAGTGGAGGGAGTGCCGTCCCCATCGGAATGAGCGGGTCCTACCGCTCGGAAAGCTCAATGAACATCACGTCGCTCTCTCGACGTTCGGCGTGGGTGTACGCAAACGTGTCTCCGTCTGGCCCAACGGTGAGATGATGGTCGGGATGCCAGTTGGAAAAGGTATAGAGCGGGACCGATTGCCCCGACTCCAGGTCGTGGTAGGTAAGAACCGCGGTGCGAAATCGGCGATGACGCAGGAAGTACACTCCCTCGGGGCCGATGCGCCAGCTCGTGTAGTCACGAGGCTCAACGGCGGCCACGACCCGACGGACGTTCGATTCGTTTTTCCGTTCGGCGACGAGGGATGGGGACGGCGTGCCCTCTGCACTACTGTCTTGAGCGACGAGGCTATCTGCGGGCCGGGTGCGCAGGGGAAACTGGGTCGTATCCAGGGGGGCGGCCCAGATGCCCGTCGTGTCGGGACGAACGAGGTAGAGCGTTTCCCCGGTGGGCGATTCCTGCGCGGCGAGAGCGCCGCCGGCGGTGACCTGCTGCACCCGCGCCGTATCTGGGGACGTTCGCCAGACATCCCAGGTGCCGGTCTGGTTGGAAGCGTAGTAGAGCCAGCGATCGTCGTGCCCCCACTGCGGTGCCAGCACCTCCGACGCGGTGTTGGTGATCTGCGTGAGGGGGCCGCCGGACGCCGGCACGACGAAGAGGTTGGCATTCCCGTTCCGCCGGGCCACGAAGCTGAGCCGGGTGCCGTCCGACGACCACGTGACGGACCGGATGGACGGTCCGTTCAGCGATGTGATCTGCGTTGGGGTGGCGCCGTCGATCCCGGCGGTCCAGACCTCCGGATGCCCCGAGCGCTCCGAAACAAAGGCCAGCCGGGTGCCGTCCGGCGACACGCTCGGATCGGTGTCTTCCTGGGTGGAGGAGATCGACGGTGCGGCCTGGAAAGCGTCGTAGTGGCTAGAGCGCCGAAGCGTCCACACGTCCAGTTGGGCCGACTGCTGGGTGTAGGCCAGTCGCCGCCCCGACACGGAGGGATGCCGGAAAAAGGTGCCTTCGCTGGCCGCCCGCACGAGGGAGGGCGTTCCCCCGTCCACGTCCACTCGCCAGAGTCCGTTGATTCCGCCCCGGCGCGCCGAGTACAACAGTTCGTCGCCGTCCGCCGACCACGCCAGGCCGTGAATCGAGGTGCTGTCGGTGGTTACCTGGGTCGGCTCGCCGCCCGCCGTGGGGACCACGAAGACATTTTCGACGCCTTCGACGAGGCCCCGGACGAATGCAATCCGGCTGCCGTCCGGCGAGAAGACGGGCGACGTGTCCCCGATGGACCAAAGCGGGGGCGCGGTGACCGATCGCACCGAGTCGGCGTCGGGCAGGTGCACGGAAAGGGCAAACGCCCGGTGCGGATACTGCTGCGCCGAAACGGCGAGCGTGGTCTGTGCGGTGTCGGGCGACCAGGCGACGCTGTGAATGCGACGGCGGGGCATCCGGACCACGAGTCGGGGGTGCCCCCCAATCGACGGCACGATGGCCACCTGATGCTCGTCGCCCGCCTCACGGGCATAGGCCACGAACCGCCCCTGAGGCGACCAGGCGGGGCTCCAGTCCACCGTTGTGTCGGCCGAGAGCCGCAGCGGCCGGTCCGCGCCGCGCTGCATGAGGTAGATGTTCTGATAGAGGCTGTCGGCGTTTCGCCAGGCAAAGACCACCTGCTGACCGCTAGACGAGAGCATCGGGTCAAACTCCTCGCCGGGAAACGTGGTGAGGGGCGTGGCGGGCGGCGGCGCCTTGGACGTCGTGCCAGTCTCCACTTCCGACCACGACACGACACTCACCAGCAAAATCACCGCGAGAACCGCACCGATCGCAAGGATCCACTTTCGCTCCACGATACTCTCGGCCACAACCACCCAGAAATCGCGCGCCCCCGTCAACGACATCCGCAGCGGACTCGAGACGCGATCGATGAGGCGGCGAAATGGCGACGTCGCTTCGGATGCCGTCTGTACCTCGATCGACTGCGCGTCGTCCGTCGAAGTTTCCGGGAGTTCCACCGGAGCGATGAGTCGATACCCGGTCTTGCGTATGGTTTCGATGTACGACGGATCGCGCGAGTCGTCGTTGAACACCTTGCGCAGTTGCGAGATGCACCGGGATAATACATCGTCCGTCACCACGGTGTCGGTCCAGACCACGTCTTTGAACTGCGATTTGGTGACGGTTTTCCCCGACCGCTCGGCAAGGCAGAGCAAGACCTCCATCACCTTGGGTTCGAGCTGGACCTCCTCATCCTCGTCTTCGTGGCGGACACGGTTCAGCATGGGCTCCACGAACCAGTCTCCAACCCAGAATCCGTCGGCAAACGGGGACGTCGATCGTAGATCGTCAGACATGAACGGCGTGTGGCGTGGGGAAGCGAGGACCCGCAGGTCCGAAATGAAACGTCATGACAAGTTCCTTTCACTTGTCCCTGCGATTCCCAGTTCCTCACTGGTCCGAGAAGCGTTTCTCGCACACCTCGACTGGACACAAGAGGGGAAACCCACCGCCAGAGCTGAGTTGGGACGTCCCCTGAGGGAAAATCGATTACGACTTCTTTCGTCCCACGTAGACGAGGCCCGCTCCGATCACGAGTGCAATGCCAGAGGCAACCGGTCGAATAGGGATTGTGGTTTGCTCCTCGCTTTCCACCTCGACCGGACCGACGTCGGCCACAGTCTCGTCGGTCGTGAAGGAGATGCTACCAACGGCAAACCCCAAAAGCCCCAGGCAGATGAGAATGATGCCAAGGATACGGGTCATGGACAAAACAGTCGTTGAGAGAAATGTACGTCAATGAGGCAGCAGACGGCTGCCGACCATCTTTAACTCAGATGAGACGCTCCGTTCCCCTGCGCGCGTCCCGTTTCACCAATTGTCACGGCTGAGAAGAAATGTGAATGGACGCCTCGCCCGGGGTACTGCAGCACGTCACAACCTCCTTACGACTGCGCACGAATGAGAAGAACCTGAAACCCAGCGCCAGGGTTAGACCGGTTGACGCATTGGATTACCCGAACAGAAGACCCAAACGATGAATACACACCGAATCCTCTCTTCTCAAGGGCGTCTTGTCCTCATTCTTTCCCTGCTGTTGCTGACGATGGGAGCCTGCACAGACCAGCAGCAAGCTAAACAGACGGAAGCCGAGATTCAGAACGAGCTGTCGGAAATGAAACAGGACGTTCGCTCGTCGCTCCGTGAGGCCGATCAGGAGTTCAACCAGATCGCGCAGCGGATCGAGGCGTCGGGGGAAAACGCACAATCGGAAGTGGCACAAGAGCTCCAGAATCTTCGTCACCAGCGTGAGGCCCTGGAACGAAAGGCCGACAAACTGGAGGCGAGTGGGTCCGAGGAGGTGCAGGACGCCCGAACGGCTCTTCGCTCTCAGATGCGGGAGCTCAAGCAAAATCTGGAGGCGGTCCGGCTCAAGACCCTCGACACAAAAGAGGAATTCGTGCAGGAGGTGCAGGCCGACGTGGACGAGATTAACCAGCGGCTGGATCGGCTCGAGAAGGACATGCGCACGGCCAGTGATTCGCTCCGATCGGAGTACGCAGATCGAATGGAGACCCTTCAGGCCGAGCGAAAAGACCTCAAGCAGCGACTGGAGACGCTCCGGCAGGCCGGCAGCGAAGAGTTTGCAGAGATGCGTGTGGCAATGGCCGAGGACGTGGCCGCGCTCGGGGCCAACCTCGAACAGCTGTCCGACGAGGTGCAAAAGTCCCTTCGCCCGGAAACCGCACGTGCGGATTCGGGAACCGACACGCGCTAGCCAGTTGGGCGTTCGGGTGCAATCCACGAACGTCCTTCGGGGATCTCGTCGCTCGCTGCTGCTTCTGGGAAATGTCTCCTTCGCCACGGGGTACGGGGCTGCTCTCTTCCTCTGGTCCCTGAACTCGTTTCGGTCAGTCAGGTTTAAGCTGCACCGCTCAGTCGAGGGCATCGCCACTGCGTTCTCCACGTCCCCGACCCGAATGGGCGACTCCACTCCCAATCATCGAACCTCGCGCAAGCGACTCCTGCGCACGGTTGGACGCTGGGCCGCGCTCCTCGTTCTCCTGCTCGGCGTCGGACTCCTAACGGCTCAGGTTCTTCTGGAGACAGTGGTGGACGCCGGCACCGTAGAAACGATCATCAACGACGAGTTGTCTCGCTCGACGAACGGGCGATACCATGCGACGGTCGAAGCGGTGGACTGGAGCCTCTGGAATCGGTCGGCCCAGATTCGAGGGGCAGTGTTGAAACCCGACTCTGCAGCCTCCCGTGCCCAGAACGGATCCAGAGAACAGCCTCTCGCTGCCGAGTACGCCGCCCGCATCGACACGCTGCAGCTGACGGGACTGCACCTCTGGCCTCTTCTCTGGCAACGCATGGTGTCGGTCGAAACGGTCAGCGTCCGGCGCCCGACTCTGCGGATCACCCGCCATGAGCACACGCGCTCCGACCAGGACACGACGATGCCCCCGCCGCTTCAGCAGCGGCTTCCGGCGATGGCCATTCAACATCTAGAGGTTCGGCGGGGCACCCTCGTCACTCGGGGAGCGGCGTCCACGCCCGCACCGCCCATGCCGGTCGATTCCCTCTGGGGGGGTTCGCTTTCCGCCACGGGGGTACGCACCGACCCAGGAGCCCTTCGCGACACGAGCCGTCTCGTCGTCAGTGATTGCCTTCGCATCTCGGTCGAGGGATACCGGCGCCTGTCCGCAGATCGACTCTTTGCGGTTCGAATGGGCCCGGTTCGGGGATCGGGCGCCGATTCTTCTTTGGCGGTCGAAAACGTTCAGGCTCATCCCACTGTGCCGGACGCCGAGTTTATGCGGCGGCACGGCCACCGGACGAACCGACTCGACGCCTCGATTCGCCGGGTGGCACTCCAGGGCATCGATCTTCAGCGGGCGCTCGTGGGAGACGCACTGCTACTCCGCACGGCCGTGCTCGACTCGCTACGGGTGGACGTGTATCGGGACAACCGTCTGCCGCCGCCTCGTTCGGATCCGCCGCCCAACATGCCGCACGAGCGTGCCCAGCTTCAGCGTCGACCCTTTCAAATCGACTCCATTCGCGTGACGAACGGAGCGGTGCGGTACGCGAAGTGGGATTCTGCCTCGGCGGCCCCCGGCCACATTACCTTCGGGTCCATCAAGGCCACAATCCGGAACGTGACGAATCGTCCCAGGGACACAGTCCCGGCGTCTCCCGCCATCATCGACGCCACGACTCGGGTGGCCGGGACCGGTCGACTGGCGACCACCATTCGCTTGCCGCTCCGATCCCCTACCCTCTCCTTCTCCTACGAGGGCCGGCTGGGCCCGATGGATCCCCGGGCGTTCAACGACGCGCTCGTTCCGTTGTCGGGCGTTCGGATCGAGGATGGGCACCTCGATAGTCTCCGGTTTTCCGCACAAGTTGAGGACGGGGAGGCTCGGGGGACCCTGCACGGCACCTATCGATCCCTCGACGTGGAAGTGGTGGACGAGGACAAAGGACGCAGCCTCGGCACCCGACTGCGCTCGTTCGTCCTGGACAAGCTGATGGTCAAGTCGAGCAACACGCCCGATGATCCTCCGCTTCGCACCGGCACTATCGAGCACGAATACGAGGAGGGAGATACCTTCTTCAAGTTCTTGTGGCACTCTCTCCGGAGCGGCCTCTACTCGCTGGTCGGACTCTGATCCACTGTGAATCGACTGTTCTTCCACAACGCGCAGCGAAGGGGAGCGGCGTTATACCCGTTCCCGGGCGAGTTGGAGGTATCGTCGGGCCATTCGGCGCCAGCGGGAGGCTTGGCGCCGCCGTTCGTCGTCCAGGTGCCAGATGGCAATGGCGGCACGGATGAGTGCATGATAGGCTTCGTAGAAGGAAAGGAGTGGGGCCGAGACATCGTCTTCCGTCCGGGTCCGATAGTGCGCAATCAGCTGCTCCCCAATCCAGGACGCCCCGAGCCGGTTGCATTCGAGGGATAAAAACGCCAGGTCCGAGGCCGGGTCATGCAGCCGCAGCGTTCGATTGAATTCGAGGCAATCGATCACCATCGGCGGATCGGTGAGGCACACGTGCTCCGGCCGCAGGTCGCCGTGCGCATCCACGACCCGAGCACCTCGCGCGCCCAGCCGGTGTGGATGCGCAGTCACCCACTGCAGCAGTCCCGCCACAACCGCCCGCACGAGCGAGCGATTGAGTCCGTAATGCGGCCGTTCCAGGGAGGCCCCTTTCGCCCGCACGTTCGCCGCGACGCGCCCCCGATATGTGCCCGGACTCCAGTCCAGCGGCTCGGCCCGCTCGTAGAAGGCTGTGAGTTTGGCGCCCAGGTGCCGCACGTCATTCAGTGAGACCGTTCCCCGCTGGATGCAGGCATCCAGCATGCGCTCCCGCGGCAGGCGCCGCATCTTCACCAGCCAGTCGACCGGTGGTCCATCACCTCCAACCCTCCGGCCGGTCTCCATTTCTGTTACGGGCACGACAGCCTGATACACGGGCGCCGCAAGCCGTCGATTGAGCACCACCTCGGTCTCGCAGGCCCGTTGCCGTGCCTCACGCGTTCGATAATCGATGAGGCGTGTACGGATCGGCTTCTTCAATTTGTAGGCATGTGCCTCCGTGAGAAACACCCAGGCCATGTGCGTCTCAATGGTCTCCACTGGCCCCTCGCCCTCAGGATAGCTCGATGCCCGGCGCAGCGCTGCCACCGTCGTTTCGAATTGGGCTCGGACCTCTTCGGAAATGCTCGTGAGACCGTGCATTGGAGATGGAGGGTTGAACAGGAGGCCGGGGGGAGGGGCCGATCAATTCTAGTGAACCTCTCCGGCGCGGGCGTGCTCCGTAATGTGCGATTGGCGTGAGGGGAAGCGGTTCCACTTGTCACTGCCCGATGCCATCCCGATGTTGTGCTCTGGTACAATCATGTTTCTGGTCGGAGCAATACAGGATTATGTCGGAGTCTACTCCCTGGGTCGTATGCAAGTTTGGGGGCACGAGCGTGTCGAGCCGGGCCCGCTGGGACACCATCGCTGAGGTGGTGCGCACACATCGAAACGAGGGGCGTCACCCGTTTCTCGTCTGCTCGGCCCTGCAGGGCATCTCGGATCAGCTGGAGGTGCTGGTGCGCGAGGCGACGGACGGGGACCCGCGGCCCACGCTCAACACCATCCGTGATCGGCATCGGGCGCTAGCTGCGGATCTGGAAGTGGACGCGGAAACGACATTGAACGAGGGCTTTGAGCGACTGGAGTCGCTCACCGAAGAGATCATGCAGGAGGATTCGCCCTCGCCCCGACAGCGGGCTGCCGTCATGGCTTCGGGCGAACTGTTGTCCACCCGCCTCGGCGTGGCCTATTTGTCCGCGCAGGGCGTTCCGGTGGAGTGGCTGGACGCACGCGAGTTTCTGCGAGCGAAGGACGACGCCAACGTGCCGCCCCGCCGCCAGTACCTCGCGGCCACCTGCGCCTCCCACTCCGATCCGGTGCTGCAGTCGCACCTTAATGACAATCCCGACACGCTCTATCTCACGCAGGGCTTCATTGCGAGTAATGCCCTCGGCGAGACCGTCCTCCTCGGGCGGGGCGGCTCGGACACCTCCGCGGCTCACTTTGCGGCGAAGCTCCAGGCCGAGCGGCTCGAAATCTGGACGGACGTCCCCGGCATGTTTACGGCCAACCCGAGTGAGGTGCCGTCGGCCCGCCTGCTGCGCCGACTTGGCTACGACGAAGCGCAGGAACTGGCCACGATGGGCGCGCGGGTACTGCATCCCCGCTGTCTCGGCCCCGTGAAGCGGCACCGCATTCCTCTCCACATCCGAAGTACGGAGGATCCTAAGGTCGACGGGACAATCGTAGCCGGCGACGGCCCCGATGTCGGGCCGCACGTGAAGGCCATCTCGGCCAAAGATGAGGTGACGGCCGTGAGCATGGACACGCTCGGCATGTGGCAGGAGGTTGGCTTCCTGGCCGACGTCTTCCAGATCTTCAAGCACCACGGCCTCTCGGTGGACCTCGTGGCGACCTCTGAGGCCAACGTCACGGTCACGCTTGACCCACAGGCCAACGCGCTGGACGCCGATGTTTTGGATCGTTTGCTGCACGACCTCAACCAGTACTGCGACGCGGAGCTGATCCGATCGTGCGCGGTCGTAAGCCTTGTGGGACGTCACATTCGCTCCCTTCTCAGTGACCTCGGGCCGGCGTTCGAGGTGTTCGACGAGAAGAAAGTACACCTCGTCACACAGGCCGCGAGCGACCTCAATATGAGCTTCGTGGTGGATGAGGAGCAGGCTCCTCGTCTCGTGCGCGAGTTGCACGCCCAGTTCTTTGGGGCCAAGGCGCCGGACGCCATTTTTGGTCCGCGATGGCAGGAGCTGGTGGACAGTGTGGACGCGGACGGTCGCCAGCCCGACGCGTGGTGGCGCGATCGCCGCGAGGATCTCTTGACGCTGGCCGACGAGCAGTCGCCACGCTACGTTTACAGCGAAGCCACCATCCGGGAAAAGTCAGACGACGTGCATGCGCTGGAGGCAATTGAGCAGCCCTTCTACGCCATCAAGGCAAACCCGCATCCCGATGTGCTTCGGCTGCTGGAGGAAGAGGGCGTGGGCTTCGAGTGCGTTTCGCCGGGCGAGCTGGACCGCGTCTTCGAGGCCGTGCCCGATATCGATCCGGAGCGGGTCCTTTTCCAACCCAACTTTGCGGCCCCGGAGGAGTACGCCGAGGCCTTTGAGCGCGGTGTGCACGTGACACTCGACAACGTGCAGCCCCTCGTCGAGCGACTGGCCATCTTCGCCAACGAGGAGATCTTTGTGCGTGTGGATCCGGGTGAGGGCCACGGCCATCACCGCCACGTCCGCACTGCGGGTGCACAGTCGAAGTTCGGCGTGGTGCCCGCCGAGCTGGAGCGCCTTCGGGCGGCGGCCGACCGGGCCGGCACCTCCGTCGTGGGCCTCCACGTGCACGTGGGCAGTGGCATTACGGACGAAGACACGTGGGCCGACCTCGTGGACTTTCTGGCGTCGCTTGCCACCGACTTTCCGGACGTGCGCACACTCAACGTGGGCGGCGGGCTCGGCGTGCCGGACCGCCCCGGCGCCGCTCCGGTCGATCTCGATTCGCTCAACGACGTGCTCAACGAGGCCGCCGCGCGACATCCGCAGTATACCCTCTGGATGGAGCCGGGCCGTTACCTTGTGGCGGAGGCGGGCGTACTCCTCGCACAGGTTACACAGACCAAAGCGAAAGGACCGGTGCACTACATTGGGCTCGACACCGGCATGAACAGCCTCATCCGGCCGGCCCTCTACGGCGCGTACCACGAAATTGCCAATCTCTCGCGCCTCGGCGACGCACTGTCTGTCACTGCCGACGTGGTGGGGCCGATCTGCGAAACCGGGGACGTGCTGGGGCACAACCGTCAGCTTCCAGATACGGACCCGGGCGACGTTCTCCTCGTGGCCACGACGGGGGCCTACGGGGCGAGCATGGCCAACCACTACAATCTGCGCCCGCCCGCCGAGGAGGTGCTGCTTTCAGACGACTGACGGCG
The DNA here is from genome assembly GCF_002954405.1 of Salinibacter sp. 10B. NCBI lineage: Bacteria > Pseudomonadati > Rhodothermota > Rhodothermia > Rhodothermales > Salinibacteraceae > Salinibacter > Salinibacter sp. 10B. The sequence continues at coordinate 2,971,179 of NZ_MQWC01000004.1, forward strand.
GACCGCCGTCCCTTGCTTCGGGAACGGCGTCCGCCTACGTGCGCAGCCGTCGCAGCGGGGCCGCGATTTCAATGCGGACGGAGGGGGTTAGTCGTCGTCCCCATCGTCGTCATCGTCTCCGTCGTCGTCATCGTCGTCCTCGTCATCATCGACCTCAATTTCGGTTACGCCGTCCTCAAACTCTGCCTCGAACTCCACGAGTTCGTCGGTCGACGCGTAGTCGAATTGCGAAAGGTCGCGAACGGTCCCGTCTGAGTTGCGGAGCCAGCGGGTCGGGTCCAGGCGAACGGTGAGGCTGCGGGAGAGGCCGTCGCCCGTCACCTCAAGCGGCGGACTCAGCTCGCGCTCAATCTCGATCTCCGCCTCAAAGTAGGTCGTGAAGTCGGTGGACGTGCCGTCATTTTGTGTGAACGTGCCCACGACGACCATGCTCGCGTCGTCCGGCCAGTTGGGGAAATCCTCAACGATCGATTCGCGAAGGGCCTGGAGCGACTGCTCGTCATCGTCGTCTTCGTCTGCGTCGACGTCTTCGACTTCAAACTCGAACTCGTCGTAGCGGCCCGGCGGGATCTGATTGTCAGCCAAGGGAGCTACCTCATTCGTGTCGAGGGGCAGATCCAGGAATGAGGGCCCCGCCTCAAAATCTGCGCTGTCGTCGCCGTCGAGCTCGACCTCGGAGACGATGAGACGAAGGTCTGTGATCGAAAGAGTCCCATTCGATCCGTCAATGTCCAAGCCATCGTGGTTCGACTTGAGGGTAGCCGCAGTCGTTCCGGAGGTCGAGTAGCTCGTTGCAAACCCGACCTTTACGGTGCTTCCCTCCATTGTAGGCCCGGTCGAGTCGCAGGCCCCCAGCAGAAGGACCGACGCGACGAGGACAGCAGTACTGGACAAGACGCGACTCAGCAGTGACGTATTTCGATTGTGGTCCATGGAGAGGCGGTAGGTCTCGTTCGTGGATATTCTGTTTCTCTAGAGTGGACGATCCGAAACTGCCGACGTTACATCCGCTCTCCTTCTCGGTGCGTGTCGGCGGAATGAAAATTCCCATCTGAGGACTTCAATACGGGCCAGTGCCCCATTTTCGGCCACACGTCTCGTGTAGATGTTGTTACGAATGCCCTTCCTTCAAAAACCAATGCCCTCAGAACTTTTCTTGCCTCCCCTTCATGCGTGGCCAAATACTATGGCACGTGGACGGCTCGTCCCCGACTCGTGCCCACCCTAAGGGACAGGCACGAGACGGGAAACGAACCCATCACGGGACTGACACACTCGGTGCACGTGTCAGCCACGTGCCAACGTGATGCAGAGCCTCAGTCAATGTTCGGGTTCGTGTGGTGAAAAACCCCGGCCGGGTTGCCCCGATGGATCCAGGCGTGAAGCCCCGTGAAGTCCTCGGCACTCTCGTAGTGCCAGCCGTGTGCCTCCGACACCTTTAACGTGCGTGGGGACTGCTCGTCGTTGAAGAGGTTGGGCGGGGCGCAGGTCTGATCGCCGGGAACAATGTACTCAACGGCCCCGAGAATGAGGTCGTCATCGTGCATTGCGTCGTGTGGGTCTCCGGGCGCGGGGGTGTAGGATTCATTCGGAAAATAGACGAGCACCGGCGGGTCGTCTCGGTCCGTCCCGAAGGGCGGAACCCGGTCCGCAAAGTGAAAGCCCATTCCGGGGACGTACGGTGAAACGGGCACATAACCGTCCGCCCGGGCCGCCTCAATGTCTCGATATTTCTTGGTATTCTGTCGGACGGCATTCAACTGCTGGGCGAGAGACGCCTCAATTGCCGTCCCTTGCTTTTGTATCACTGATGATTCCTGGTCCAGGGGCTCTATCGTCTCCGAACGGGGGGCAACCCCATCGCACCCGATCGAGAATAATCCAATGACAAGTGTAATGACAAGTGCTCCTGGGAATCGTCTCATAGCATCCTCCTTACGTTTTTATAGAGACGCGGATCGTAAAACTAGAGAGACATGTCCATCCGCACCATAGAGGAGGGGGCAACCACCTGTGGGCTTATGGCGTACCCAATCGTACGCGACATCCACAGGACCCGGATTTGCCCGAGTCGAGAGACCATGCTATGAGGAAAACGAGCCTCTGCCGTACAGTCACCAAATGCTAAAGAGCATTCCGGCTACGAGGAGCCCAACGAGGGTCTGAAGCGAAATCTCAATCGGCATCATGGTCTCTTATTCTACTGACTCCATACGCGGGGAGCGATCCTTTATTTTGTTCCCGCATGCTTCACAGATTAAGACGGCGGTGGCATCGTCCGCATCTTCCAAACCTGCTCCGTGCCGCCGATGGATCGTGAGACGATTCTGACACGCACAGTAGCGATAGCGATCTTCTTTTCCTTTCATTTGTGAGGCTGGAGACGGTCGGAGGGTGGGCGAAAACCGTATTGGAGAACCTTCTCTCAAGGGGACGACCGAAAAACCAATACGTTACAAGAGCGTGAGCGAGAGCCCAAGACGAATGCCATCGCCTTCGCTTTTCCGGACTTGATCGGATCAGAGAGCGATTTGTGTTCGTCCGAGCGTATCCGTCGCGTTGAATCGCCTCACCTTCCTCCCGTGGTACAACACATCCGTCCCCTCCTCGAATCGATCGATGGGGAGTGTGCTGTGGCCGTCCGCTCCCTGGAGGCGTCGAGCGAAGAAGTGCTACTCGATGCCAACGTGGAATTCCATGCCGCCAGCACGATGAAGGTGCCGGTGATGGTGGAGCTGTATCGCCAGGCCGCGAACGGTCAGTTTTCTCTCGACGATTCGATTCGGGTCGAGAACGAATTTCGGAGCATCGTCGACGAAAGCCCCTACGCCCTAGATCCTGCGGACGATAGCCACGACGCGCTGTACGAACACCTCGGGGACCGGCGGTCGATTCGCACGTTGATGCGCGTCATGATTACGGCCAGCAGCAATCTTGCGACGAACCTTCTCCTTGAGGTGGTGGGGCCGGAGAAGGTAACTCGCACAATGCACCGATTGGGGGCCGAGGGCCTTCAGGTGCGGCGCGGCGTGGAGGATTCGAAGGCGTTCCGGAGGAACCGCAACAATACGACGACGGCGCACGGCCTCCTCGTGTTGTTTGAGCACATCGCCCGCGGCACGGCCGTCAGTGAAGAGGCCTCGGCCGAGATGATCAATATTCTGAAGGCACAAGAACACACGGAGATGATTCCCGCTCGTCTGCCCGATACGGTAGAGGTGGCGCACAAGACAGGATGGATCACGGGCGTCCGCCACGATGCCGGGATCGTGTTTGTCCCCGAGGGACCGACGTACGTACTCGTGCTCCTCTCGCGCAACCTGTCGGACGTGCCCGCTGGGGTTGAGACACTCTCGCGGATCTCACGTGTCGTGTACGATGCCCAGAGGGGGTCCTGAGAGGGAGTTCATGCCTTTGCCTTTCGGCCCGTACGCGTCGAGAGGCCAAAGGGCAGGTACAGCGGGCACGTGCCCACCGCACTGGTGAGCAAGAAAATCACAGACACCGTGCCCAGGATCCAGGCCGTGAGGCCGGAGATCTGGCCGGTAATGAAGAGAATCCCGACGAAGAGGGCGGCCAGCACGCGAATGACTCGGTCGAAAAAGCCCATATTTTTGGTCATAACATACCTCGGATTAAGCGAAAAAGAAGGAGGAAAAGGTATCATCCAGTATCGGAAGCGTCGGGCAGTGCGTCTGTAGGGGATTTCTCTATGAGAGGTCACAGAAAAGGAGCGTTCCCCTGTACGTCGTTCGTCCACCGTGTTGTCAGACAGAATCGTCCCGGATGCCGGAGTCTGTTTCCAGTTCGTCAAAACTTCCTCCGATACCTCGTTGACATTAACCGAGGTGGCGCGTATTGTTAGAGACCGAAGACAAAATATTATCAGCACTACATTCATCCAGAAGGGTGGAGGGAGCAGGCCCTGTGAAGCCCTGGCAACCGTCTCGGTTCACCAACGACATTGGTGGGTCGAGAAAATGGTGCCCCGTCCTGCCCCGATGCATCGGTTTTCGATTGCTCGTTCCTCGCGAACGAGGTCGTCGTCGATGCCGCGTCGGGGGAAGATGAGTGGGATCTTCGACCCTATGGTTGTGGTTCCCCCATCCGCTTCCCCTCGCGGTTGGGGTTTTTTTATTCCCCGCCGCGATTGGTGCGTTCGCTCTTCTGGATGGTTTCTCCCTTCATTACCATCCCGAGCGTGCCATGAGCAGCGAAAACGGACAACCGGACGATCAACAGTCGCCCCGCTACGAGACCCTTCAGCTCCATGCGGGCCAGGAGCCGGACCCGGCGACGAATTCCCGGGCCGTGCCCATTTACGCCACCACCTCCTACACCTTCGACGATGCGGACCACGGGGCCGATCTCTTTGCCCTGAAGGAGTTCGGCAACATCTACACCCGCATCATGAATCCGACGAACGACGTCTTCGAGAAGCGGGTGGCAGCGCTCGAAGGCGGCGTGGCGGCCGTCTCAACGGCCAGTGGGCAGTCGGCCCAGTTCCTTGCCCTCAACACGCTCTGTGAGCACGGCGACAACATCGTCTCCACGAGCTATCTCTACGGCGGCACCTACAACCAGTTTAAGAACTCCTTCCCCCGCCGGGGGCTCGACGTTCACATTGCCGACGGGGATGATCCGAACTCGATCGAGAGTCTAATCGACGAAAATACGAAGGCGGTCTACCTGGAAACGATCGGCAATCCGCGCTTCAATATTCCCGACTTCGAGCGGATCGCCGACATCGCGCACGACCACGGGGTGCCCCTCGTGGTGGACAACACGTTCGGGGCCGCGGGCTTCCTGTGCAAGCCCATCGAGCACGGCGCCGACATCGTGACGGCCAGCGCGACGAAGTGGATCGGTGGCCACGGCACCACCATCGGCGGCGTCATCGTGGATGCCGGCACCTTTCCGTGGGACAACGGTCGCTTCCCGGAGTTTACGGAGCCGAATCCGAACTACCACGGCCTCAAGTTCTGGGAGACGTTTGGCCCGGACGGTGTGCTCGACACGAACGTGGCCTTTGCCATGCGCGCCCGTGTAGAGGGCCTGCGCGACTTTGGCCCGTCTCAGAATCCATTTGGCTCGTTCCTGCTGCTGCAGGGACTGGAGACGCTCTCCTTGCGCGTGCAGCGGAGCTGCGACAATGCGCTCGAGCTGGCGAAGTGGCTTCAGAAGCGAGACGAGGTGTCGTGGGTGAGCTATCCCGGACTCGAAGACCATCCGTACCACGAGCGTGCCAACGAATACCTGGAGAACGGCTACGGGGCAGTGCTGGCCTTCGGCGTCGAGGGCGGTACGGAGGGCGGACAGGCCTTCGTCGAGAACGTGGAGCTGGCCAGTCATCTCGCCAACGTGGGGGACGCGAAGACCCTCGTCATTCATCCGGCTTCCACGACTCATCAGCAACTGACGGAGGAGGAGCAGAAGGCCTCTGGCGTTGAGCCGGACATGGTGCGCGTCTCGGTGGGCATTGAGCACATCGATGACATCAAGGCCGACTTCGATCAGGCATTTGCGTCGCTTCCGTCGACTGCTGCCGCGTAGCGAGTATTCCGTATTGCGTATTTTATCTGGCTTGGAGCTCTAGATACGCAATACGGGATACGCAATACGTGGGCCTGTTTCTGATCATCGACTATTTCTACTCCTTCCGAACTCGCCTCTCCTGCTCCAATGCCTCAAACCCTCACCCTCCCCCAGTTTACGTTTGAGGACGGGACGACGCTGCGGGACGTACCGGTGGCCTACCAGACCTGGGGCACCCTCAACGCGGCGGGCGACAATGCCGTGCTGGTGTGTCATGCCCTCACCGGGGATCCGGACGTGTCCGACTGGTGGGGGGCGCTTCTTGGACGGGATCGGGCCCTCGATCCCACAGAGGATTTCGTCGTGTGTCTGAACGTGCCGGGGTCTCCCTATGGCACGGTCTCGCCCCTTACGGTAAATCCGAAGACGGGAGCCCGCTACCGCACGGACTTTCCGATCGTTACCACCCGTGATACCGTGCAGCTCCACCGCCGCGCCCTGGAGCAGTTGGGCGTGCGGCGGGTGGCCTGTGCCGTCGGCGGCTCGATGGGGGGGATGCACGTGCTGGAGTGGGCGTTCGAGACGACCGACGACGGGGCGCCGTTCGTGCAGTCGATCGTGCCCATTGCTGTCGGGGGGCGCCACAGCGCCTGGCAAATTGGGTGGAGCGAGGCGCAGCGGCAGGCCATCTATTCCGACCCCAAGTGGCAGGACGGCGAGTATCCGCTCGACGATCCCCCCACGAGCGGGCTCTCCACGGCCCGCATGATGGCGATGGTGTCCTATCGCTCCCGCGACTCGCTCGACGGACGGTTTGGACGCGAGCGAATGGAGGAGCAATCCGAGAAGCCCTACGCGGTAGAGAGCTATCTGCGCCATCAGGGCAAAAAACTGGTAGATCGCTTCGACCCGCAGTGCTACGTGACGCTTACGAAGCAGATGGACACGCACGACGTGTCTCGCGATCGAGGAGAGTATGAGGCGGTGCTGGCGTCTATCGAACAGCCGGCCCTCGTAGTAGGCATCGATTCCGATGTGCTCTATCCCCTCTCTGAACAACAGGAGTTGGTGCAGCATCTGCCGCAGGCGACCCTCGAGATTCTGTCCTCCCCACACGGGCACGATTCGTTCCTCATTGAGCTCGAGGAGCTGAGCGAGATGGTGGCCGGTTGGCGCGCGAACGCGAATGTGCCGTCGTCGGTCGCGGCATGATCATCCCGCGAAGGGAGGGCACGATGCCGGAGGCATTCGCATATATGGGGCAGTGCCGTGCAATGCGGGACAGGGTGTGAATCCCTCCGCAGAATTGCCTTCGTTCATCCGGTGGGGCCGATCAGTGAGTACAACACACTTGCGTATCGCCATAGAAAACCTGAAAATGACCTCGACACGAAATACGGAAAACGAAACCTCGTTCCATGCCTGAGCGCTCCTCCTCGTGTACGTCTCAACGCGCGCGACCGGTTCGCGTGCTGAAGTTTGGTGGAACCTCCGTGGGGGCTGCGGACGGGCTCCGCAACGTCTGTCGGATCATTCGAGACGCCGTCGGCACGTGCCATCCCGTTGTCGTTGTCTCGGCTGCGTCGGGGGTTACGGACGACCTCGTGCGGGCCGCCGACGAAACGCGCGGAGATCGGGCTACGGCCGAGGCGTGGGTCCGCCACGTGGGGCGACGCTACCGTACACTCGCAAAAGAAGTGGTTGGAGATGGTCCGGCGTGCAGCCAGTACGAGCCTGTTTTGCAGGCCGAGCTGTCGGAGCTTCGCCGCGCCCTGCAAGGGGGGGCAGGCACTGATGCATCTGCGGCCCGGGATGCCGTCATGGCAACGGGAGAACGCCTAATGGCACCGCTGCTCGCGGCGCTCCTTGCGGCGGACGGATGCCCGGCCCGGCCGGTTGATGCGACTGCTCTCATCCGCACCGACGATGCGCACGGCGACGCCACGGTGCAGTGGGAGCCGACCCGTCAGCAGACACGGGCCTGGTTTCGGGAGTGGACGGAAGCGACGGAGATCGTTGTGCCCGTCGTTACTGGCTTTATCGGAGCAACGGCCGAGGGCACAACCACCACGATTGGGCGAGGCGGGAGTGATCTCTCGGCGGCGACCCTCGCTCGGGCCCTGGAGGCCGAACGGCTGGAGCGCTGGACCAATGTGGACGGCCTCTATACCCGCGATCCAGCCACCCATGACGACGCCCGTCGCCTCCACCAGCTCGATTTTGAACAGGCGCGCACCTGGACGAAAGCCGGGCGGTTGGGGATGCATCCGTGCACGCTCGACCCGCTGGCCGCCGCTGATATCCCCGTACACGTCCGCTGCACGCACCGCCCGGATGCTGAGGGGACCCGCATCGTGCCCGCTGCGTCGACGGTGCATTCCTAACGGGGACTCGTTTCCCACTCCCCTCCGGCATGGGCTCGATCCATCGTACGTGACCGTCGGGTTGGAAATCCCCAACATCGTGTCGAGATCGCAACACCCCGCGCATGGGAGAAACGATGGGGAAAGACCGGACGTTGCGATGGACCGGTTTTGCTCTATTCATCAATGGGTGCTCGCATGTCTGAGCTTGCCAACCTCCGACGAGAGTATGCGCAAGAGGAACTGTCGCGCGATCACGTGGCCGACGATCCCATCGAACAGTTTCGCGACTGGTTCGACGAAGCCCTCAAGGCCGAGGTGCACGAGCCGAACGCCATGACGCTGGCCACCGCCGCCCCGGATGCTGCTCCGTCCGCCCGCATTGTGTTGCTAAAGGGGGTGGACGAGCGAGGCTTTCGATTCTACACCAACTACGAGAGTCGGAAGGGCACCGAGCTGTCGCAGAATCCGCACGTGGCCCTCGTGTTTTGGTGGGCGCCCCTAGAGCGACAGGTGCGGATTGAGGGCGAGGCGATCCGGCTTCCCGAAGAGGAATCGACCGAGTACTTTCACAGCCGTCCCCGAGGGAGCCAGCTTGGGGCCTGGGCGTCACCGCAAAGTCGGGTTGTGGAGAGTCGCAAGGCCCTGAAGGAGAACCTTGAGGCCGTCACGGCGAAGTATGGAGACGACGAGACGATTCCTCGCCCCAATCATTGGGGAGGCTTTGTCGTTCGTCCCACCGAAATTGAGTTTTGGCAGGGCCGTCCCAATCGCCTCCACGATCGGCTCCGCTATCGCCGTCCGGCGCTCGATGCGGAGTGGACGCTCGAACGCCTTGCGCCCTGACGAGACGTTTGGTTGTTGAGGAGGAAGTAGTTTCAGACTGCGCCCTGACGAGACGTTTGGTTGTTGAGGAGGAAGTAGTTTCAGACTGCGCCCTGACGAGACGTCTGGTTTTCGAGGAGGAGGCGCGACGGGGGAGCGTGGGGAACTGCTACGCCACCGGCACCTCAATGAGGCTCATGCCGTTGCCGATTGCCGCGTCGAACGCGTCTTTCAACTCCTCCGGTGTCGTGGGGCGGTAGCCGTCGATGCCGAAGCTCTCAGCAAAGGTCGGGAGATCGGGGTTCGTGAGTCCCGTGCCGAAATGCTCGCCCGTGTGGTTCATCTGCTTCTCCGAGATGAGCCCGTAATCGTCGTCGTTGAAGACGATGATCGTGTATTCGGCTCCCAGACGTGTCGCGGTCTCGATCTCTGCGGCGTTCATGAGGAAGCCGCCGTCGCCCGTGGCGGCCACGACGTTCGCGTCCACCGCGAGGTCGGCGGCGAGGCCGCCCGGTACGGCAATGCCCATCGAGGCGAGGCCGTTGGAGATGATGCACGTGTTGGGTTTGTAGGTGGGGAAGTTCTGCGCGATGGCCATTTTGTGGCTTCCCACGTCCGAGATGAGCACGTCCTCGGGCGCCATGGCCTCTCGGAGCAGCGGCAGCGTGTCCCGAAGAGTGAACGGGGCCTCTCCAGAGGGCTCGCGCTGGACATCCGTCACGATGCTCGCACGAAGATCGGCGTACCAGTCCGGGTCGAATCCGAGCTTGGCGGCGCTGCACCAGTCGGCAAGCACCTCCAGCGTTCGCCCGATGTCGGCGACGAGTTCCACCTCGGGCGTATACGCCTCGTAGACTTCGGCGGGCTCACTGTCGATGTGGATCAGTGGGGCGTCCCCCTGGCCCCAGTCCGCCGGGTCGTGCTCGGCGATGTCGTAGCCGACGGTAATCACGAGATCAGCTTCGGCAATGGCACTGGCCGCCTCGCCCTCGGCCCCGGAGTCGAGCGTCATTAGCGAGTGCGGGTCGTCGTCCGGCACGGCGCCCTTGCCCATGTAGGTCGACACGACAGGCAGGTCCGTCACGTCCACGAGTGCTTGCAGCGGCCCGGCCGCTCGCGTCCGGACGGCCCCGTTGCCGGCAATGATGAGCGGGCGCTCCGCATCCGACAGGAGGGCCTCCACACGGTTGAGCGCCTCCGCGTTGGGGGCGGCAAACCGAGTGTCGCTTCGGGCCGGAAGGGGCTGCATGCTCGTTTCTTCTGCCGCCACGTCCTCCGGCAATTCCAAGTGCGTGGCGCCCGGCTTCTCATACTCGGCCACCTTGAAGGCCTTGCGCACGGACTCATGGATGATGTCCGGGCTGTCGAGCTGCGTATTCCACTTCGTGACGGGCCGAAACATGTTCAGCACGTCGATGGCCTGGTGGCTTTCCTGGTGAAGCCGTTCCAGGCTGCCCTGGGCGGTGATGGCGACGAGCGGGCTCTTGTCGAGGTGGGCATCGGCGACGCCGGTGAGCAGGTTGGTGGCGCCGGGGCCGAGCGTGGCGAGACAGACGCCCGCCTCGCCCGTCAGGCGCCCGTGCACGTCCGCCATGAAGGCGGCGCCCTGCTCATGGCGGGTGGGCACGAAGGTAACGTCGGAGTCGCGAAGGGAGAAGAGAAGATCTTCCATTTCCTCGCCGGGCAGGCCGAAGACGTGCTCTACGCCTTCTCGTTCGAGGCAGGCAACGAGGAGATCGGAGGCTTTCATGAGTCGAGGGGGGAGAACGAGAGGGAGTCGAGGAATGGTATGCCCGTGGTGCCCCATGCGCTCTCTGTCAAGATCTGGGGGGGGCGTGTGGGCGTCTGGCGCTCCGTTCCGAAGGGGGCGTTTCCGAAGGAGGATCGAAGCCAGACCAATCCGGAAGGAGGGCGCCGCGATAGTCACACCGCCAAGGAGGGGCCAAGGTTCAGGGACACCTGAAGGAACGGGATCTTGGGGACGCCCGTCCTTCTTCTTATATTAACGAGCCTCGACCCCCTGAGGACGTTCCGATTTGTTTCTCGCAGATGCGCCCGATCATTATGCTTCGACAGGGACTGGTGCTGCTCCTTACGTTGGCTCTTGCCCCTACAGCCTCGGCCCAGGACCGTCCGCGTTCGGAACGGGATGTGGACGCACTCTCGACGCGTCGGCCCGTGGCCACCTACTCGATCGTCGCCCGCGACTCGACGACCGGGCAAATGGGCGTGGCTGTGCAGTCCCACTGGTTCAGTGTGGGGGCGGTGGTGCCGTTTGCCGAACCCGGCGTGGGAGCGGTTGCTACTCAGTCGTTCGTCGATCCGCGCTATGGGCCGCTCGGGCTGGAGCTCATGCGCTACGGCCGCACGGCCGAGGAAGCCTTGCAGGCGCTCGTAACGACTGACGACGGCCGGGCCGTCCGACAGGTGGCGATGGTCGACGCCGAGGGCAACGTGGCGGCCCACACCGGAGCGGACGCCGTGCAGGAAGCGGGCCATCGCACGGGGGCGCAGTACTCGACCCAGGCCAACATGATGCGGGACTCGACCGTCTGGGACGCGATGGCCGACGCCTACGAGTCGGCCGACGGTGATCTCGCCTCGCGACTGGTGGCGGCACTCGAAGCAGCCCAGGCCGAAGGGGGCGATATTCGAGGCCGACAGTCCGCTGCGCTCATCGTCGTTCGGGCAGAGCCCACGGGACGCCGCTGGGACGATCGGCTCTTCGACCTCCGCATCGAGGACCACGAGACGCCGGTGAAGGAGCTGAAGCGACTCGTGCGCATGCAGCGGGCCTACCGGAAGCTGAACGAGGGCGACGGGCACGTAACGCAGGGAGACATTCAGGCCGCCATGGAAAAATACCGTGCGGCGATGGATCTTGTCTCCGACGAGGCGACGGAGGGGGAGGCTCCGTTTTGGGTCGGGATCACGCTGGCGAGTGAGGGCCGCGTCGACGACGCCATCCCGTATTTGCGAAGAGCCTACGCCCAGAATGAACAGTGGGCGACGCTCGTCGAGCGCCTGCCGGAGGCCGGATTGTTGCCGAGCATGGACCTTGCTACCCGGCTCGTCGAGGCGATGACGACGGAGGCAGAGAACTGATCTCGGGTACCCGTGCATCATTCCAGGGGGAAACGGCCCAAAGATATGCTTCCGACGCCACAGCCCACCACCATCGACGGTGTCGTTCAGGTGCTGGACGAAATTATTGACGACTGCCTGTTGAAGCGGAGCCGGCTCGGCTACTTTGCGGCTTTGTACCGCCGGGTGACGGTGGGCGTACGCCGTCGGGTGGAGAACGGGACGTACGTGAACGGGCCGCGGATGGAGCGACTGGATGTGCGCTTTGCTCAGCGGTACATCGATGCCTACTTTCAGCAGCGACGCGGCCAGCGCCCCACCGAGGCGTGGGCCTACACGTTTGCGGCGGGACGCGACGACCGGCCCATCGTGCTTCAGCACCTCCTCCTGGGCATGAACGCCCACATCAACCTGGATCTCCCCATAGCCTCCGCCCGGATCCTCGACCATCACAACCTGGCCGGCTTCGAGGCTGACTTCCACGCCGTCAACGACCTGCTGGGAGCACTCATTGACGAGATTCAGGACGAGATTGCTACGGCGGGGCTGTGGATGAAGGTCGTCGACGTGCTGGGCGGCCCCGTCGACGAGGCGCTGTGCTCGCTTTTTCTCACGCGGGCCCGATCGTCGGCGTGGCAGCGGGCCGTTACGCTTCACGATCTTCCTCCTGGAGAACGCCCCGACGTCATCCAGCAATACGATCAGAACACCCAAAAAATCGCCCGACACATCTACGCGCCCAACTCTGCGATCAGTGGCCTCCGATCGCAACTGCGGCACGCCGAGTCTGACGACGTGTGTGCCGTCATCGACGCCATGCGGTAATGTCGGATTCTTCCACGACTCGCTTCTTCGGAATAGGGGTTGCTCCCCAAATCGGTACGAATGATTGACTGCTAAGATATAGAAATACTTCCCCTACACAGGGGGCTCTCTCACGTCCAGCGGACGATCTCGTAATTCTGCATTCCAGCAACGCTTCTGGGAGTTTCTCAACCTATAGCTGAAACGAGAACTGCGCGGTGTGGATGTAGTTGCTGAGTTGGCCTGGCACGCGCCCTTCCTCGAATGCGTGGAGGGCGTAATCCAGGCGGAAGAGGCCCAGGTTCAGCCCGGCGCCGAGAGAGGGATACCCCTGGCTGAGACCGGTCCGGAATGCGAGGAATCGAGTGATGTTCGCGCGCGCTCCCACGTGCACGCCAGCCAGCATGGTCTGATCAACCTGCGGGCTGCCGTACCCGACGTAATCGGCTGCCACCGTGAGATCCGAGAGCGGTCCAAATCGGCCCAACGTATACGCCGCCCCAAATCGATACGACGGCTCCAGGTTGTACCGACGCTTTGCCAGGCTTACCTCGGCTTTGACGCGCGAGGCATCGAGCGGCTCCGACGTTCCAATAAATGCTCCCACGAGGGGCACGTCGGCTGCGGTCCCGTACACCTCATAGTTGTAGCCTGAGTGCAGCAGGTCGTACACGGCAAACCCCACGGTCACGTCTCCCGGCACTGGAAGGAAAGGGACGTTGTACAGCGCGCCCACGTCCACTCCCAGATTCGATCCTTCCAGCAGCACCACCTGCTCGTCGGAAGAGAACGTGTCCAGCGGCTTGTCTTTGTACGAGAGGTATCGCTTCGTGTATTTCACGGTCGTTCCCAGTGAGAGTCCTGTGACTGGCACGTCGACCCCCGCCGAGGCGACCCCGATAAAGTCAGATCGGCTCATGAGCGTCACCTGCGGAATGCCCAACCCGGCATTGGAGAAGCGAAAACTCCCGTCGGTCTTCATGAAAAAGCCTCCTCCAACACCAACTCGGTCGCTCACTTGTCGCGTGAGGGCCGGCAATCGCACGCTCGCGTGTCCCTGCGACGGCGTGGCGGTTACAGCTAGCGCATCAGTGTACAGCGATTCGAGCTCGTCGGCAGGAATGTTGTCCAGCCCCCGATCAATCGCAGGAGACAATCGGTCGTTGTAGAACTGAATTTGTTCCCGCACTTGATCGCTAAAGGCGCCCTGCATTCCGAAGGCTCGTGTGGCGGATCCGGTCTTCGAGACGTGCGCCGGATTGTAGAAGAACGACGACATGCCGAATGGCCGTGCGGCGCCCACGTCTCCCATGCCGAGCGCAGCCGGCGAGGCCACGAAGGCCCGTTCTGTACGCCGAGGGTTTTGCGCCTGGGCGTCAAAGACGAACGAAGCGACGAAGAGCGTCGCAAGAACAGCACAGAGGCGAGACATAAAAGACTGGGGAGAAGCAGTGTGGAAACGACGAGAACGAGAGTGGGCACCCGCGTGGAAGAACAAGAGATGCTTCCCACGGGCGCTCCGTCTCAGAAACGTCTCAGTGAACAGTATTGGACGCTCAGCTTGTCCCGACGCACGCTTGCCGATCTTGGGCGTCAATATTTTCCTGCACGGCCCCCATCAGTTCATTCAGCGCATCGGGGAGGAGCCCGTCCTCGCCGGACGTCCCAAACTGCTCGTTCTTCAATATCAGAAATCTCAGTGCAGTCGCCAGAAGGCTTTCCTGTCCAATCAGGTCCTCCTGCTCGGCCACGCGATACGCCGCACACTCCAGGGCCTCCAAGTCTGCCTGCTCCGGGGCACAAAAGACGACATCGTCGTTAGGGTCGCGGAAGAGATGGCCGCCGCGCTCCATTGCCTCGTCGTGCACGACGAGAATTGCCCGGGCAATCTCCGTGAACGAGGCGTTAGTGAACCAACTCGCCCTCAGATCGGCCGGAAGAGTTTCAAACTTCTGAGTCTGACTGAACTCCTGATCGAGGATGTCCGTCGCCACACGGTTCACCAGCGACTCGTTGTTGAAGAAGACGGAGAAGACCTCGTGTGCTCTCAGGTCGATTTCCTCATACCCCTGTGCACGCGGGTCCGGCTCCGCCGCTTCCACGCTGCATTGAAGTCCATTTTTAGCAGAAGAATGCCGACTCGCGCCCGCCCGATCATCTTCGAGGCCCGACACGTAGTCAACTATCTCTTTCAGATCGACGACGGTGAGGTCGGCCTGCCCATACAGCGCTGTGGTCAGCTTAATTCGTACCTCGGGGTTCTCCGGGGCCCGGTCGTAGGCCGTTTCCAGCGAGGTAACGGCCGAATCGTAGTTCCCTTTGCTGATGGCCACATCCGCGTCGGCCACTAACTCGTCAACGGTATCGCCGTTGGTTGTACTCCCGGCCCCAAACAGATTGCAGCCTCCGAGTAGGCCAATGACGGCAAGGAAAAGGAGCCAAAAGGACGTGTATTGAACAAGGGGGCGAAATCGGTGAAAAGCAGACATCTCAGGGAGTGTGACTAGTTGAAATGCTTTTGGAGAGTCCGACGCACGACAGTATAAAGTGCCGCAAATTTTATTCCGTTTGAGGGAAGAGGAAAGAAGGAATTCCATCCTCTAAATAATACTAAATCCTTCCGCATTGTTGTGTGTGAGGACCCAATCCGCAGCGCCGACACACCGTGGCACTGGGTTTTCGTTTCCTGAAAGGTCAATATCCTCTGTGTAGCGTCGTTGGACTCCAACGACGCTACACAGGTGGCCTCTCCCTCGTCCGGCGGACAATCTCACAATCCTACAATCCAACGGCGCCACTGGGGCCCTCTCTTGAAGAAAGGAGCAGCATTCGACTTCCGAACGCTCGTGCTGACGTTCCTCCCAGTAGCTGAAGTCGATATCCGGACCCGGTATAAGAGGAGGGTTTCCACAGGGGTTTTTCATTGCTCATATCACAAGGCGCGAAGAGGGCTGTGCACTGGTCGCGACCGTGGTAAGAGCTGATTTCCTCACCATGCAACATAGGAGAGAGGGGCCCCAATCGCTTGCTCTCACGTTGCAATCTGTGTAGATGACGTTGCAGTGAGCACGTCAGGAGGGGGGTGCGATGGTTGAGGCGTATCGCCATCCCCTGCCCATTCGTTCAAGGGAAATGCAGATAATGCGCGCTGGAATCTCCATACCGCACGCATCCGGAATTCAGGTCTCGTCTGTCGAAGCCGGCCCCCTCCCCAGTTGCGTCATCAAGCTCGCATTGTCCACGATCCCGTGCTCCTTCTGTACGATTCCGTCCTCGGTTCGGTACCGCGTCATGCCCGTCACCTCCACGGATTGGCCCGATGCTACCACACCGAACATCTCTCCGTTCTGGAAGGTGTCGCGGCGCCAGTGGACGACGGCCTGAGGAGCGTCCGTCACAACCGCGTCAATGTCGATGGTGAGATCTGGAAAGAAGCGGTGGGTTTGGGCTAGCATCTCCTTAAACGCCTCCGGCCTGTGCAGCGGTTCGGGAAAGTGCGTATACGACACTGTGAGATCCGGGGCCGCCCACTCGTCCACGATCTGTCGTGAATGAAGTGCTGGGCAACGTGCTCTACAGAAGGAGTAGACATAAACAAGAACAGTCGTTTTTCGGAATACTGAGACCCAGGGCGCATACGAGGGGATGGCGCTACTCAGTCTGTTCGAGTAACGCTATAGACCCATGTTTTGCGCTTCTTCGGGGTGCCCAATGCATTTCGGTCCTAAATGGATGCACCGATTCGGATTCCGTCTCTGTTTTCTCGCGTCCATTGGGCCGATACGATTCCGAACGAGCACCGTGATCGACGCCTTCTTTTTCTAATCCTCCATGACCGTAATGAGTACTCAACGAACCGCCCTCGTCACTGGCGGCAACCGTGGCATCGGACTGGCCATCTGCAAAGACCTCGCCGAGCGGGGACTACACGTGGTCCTGGGCTCTCGCGACGAGGCAAACGGCGAGGCCGCGGCGCGTCCCATTCGGGCACAGGGCGGCACGGTGCGCGTCGAGCAAATCGACGTGGCCGAGCCCGGCTCCATCACCAACTGCTACGAGCGCCTGGCTGCGGATGACGTGGCGGTGGACGTGCTCGTGAACAACGCCGGGATCTATCCGGAGAACGATGCTCTGGACGCCACGATCGACCAACTCGACCGCGCCTGGACCGTCAACACTCGCGGCCCGTGGCTGTTGGTGAAGGCCTTCGTTCCGGACATGATTGAGCGGGGCTACGGCCGCGTCGTCAACATGTCGTCGGGGTCCGGCTCGTTTGGGGAGGGACTGGATCCCGAACATGCCGCCTACGCCGCGTCAAAGAGCGCACTCAACGTTCTCACCATGACGCTCGACGACGCCCTGCCCGACGAGTCCGACGTGAAGGTCAATTCGATGTGCCCGGGTTGGGTGCACACGCGCATGGGCGGCGAGGCTGCGCCCCGAACGCCGGAGGAGGGGGCGGACACCGCGCTCTGGCTGGCAACCCTTCCCTCCGACGGTCCGAGTGGCGGCTTCTTCCGGGATCGGGAGCGCATTCCGTGGTAGCACCCGTACGGCGACGTTCTGAGCCGAATGAAGGAGGCTCGGCGCCGACATTCTTACGGTACGGTAGGGCGTGTCGGCGTCCCCAGTTTGCACTGAGCGAGCCCAGGTATTGCCCTCACGCCCATACGCACGTACAAGATGCGCGCCCCCCAACGCTTCTTCTTCCCCTGAAAGCAGATTGCCCTACTCAGACCGCGTGGCCACGATCATCCAGTAGAGGCCCCAGTTCGTCTCCATCAGGGGATTTTCTTCTCGCTGGATGGCAAAGCCTGCTGCCCTCAATTCTTCGCGGACGTACTCGATCCCGAGGTCGTGGCTCTCCACCTGCGCCTCGCGCGATTCCCCAATCATGTTCTCGTCGATCGACTCCTCAATCACGAGCCGTCCGTCTGCTTTGAGCGCCGCCTTGATGTGCCGGAGCATGCTCTCGTGGGCGGTGAAGTGGTGGTATGCGTTGCGCACGAGCACTGCGTCGAACGAGTTGACCGGTAGCATCGGGTTGTCCTCGATGCTGTAGACGGAGGTAACGTGCTCGATCTCGTTGTTCTGCAGCCGCTCGTTCAACTCGTCGAGCTTGTCGGGGGCGACGTCGACAGCGAACACGCGCCCGGACGAGCCCACGCGCTCCGCCATCGGGAGGGTGTAGTCGCCGTCGCCGCTGCCCACGTCGGCGGCCCAGTCCCCCGCCTCGATTGCCATCGCGTCGAGGAGGGCTTCGGTGTCGTCGGGACTCTGGGCGCACGAGACGGAGCTTCCGAACAGGAGAAGCGACAGCAGCAGGAGGGAGAGAGTGTGCAGGACCGGGGCGAGGCGTGTCGAAGTCATGGCTCGGGGACGTGATTGCGTGCGAAGTGGGCGCGAGTGGGATCGGTAGACCGAAAGGGGGGCGGAGGCAGCCTGAGGGAGAGCGTACCTATAACCAGGCGCGGCGGCGGGCGCTGCAGGCCGTTAAGTACATCGATCGTATTCCTTCGAATCCGTACCGGCAGGTGCTCTGCGACTTCGCCTACCACACCATTGATCGAGGATTTTTGTCATAAGAGGACACGAAAGACAGGAAACGAGAAGAGGGCGGTCAGTCTGGACAGAATACAGGCCGGGGCGTCATCGGAGTGCGGGAGGACGCCATTTGCAAAGAAGGTAAGTTCGGTTCGGAACGGGGCGTGGAAGGTACACATCCGTCGGAATGCGGTAATTACTCTCCCGACAGGAAGAGGCTCAAGATGTACCAAAACATCAGGGCGACCGAGGCGAAGAGCTCAAGGGCGGCGGCCACGTAACGGTCTTCCGGGTAATGGTGGATGATGTTGGAGGTGTCGTAGAGGATGGCAGCTCCGGCAAACGCGACCATCGCCACGCTAAAGAAGGTGCCGAGCTGGAAGCCGAAGAGGGTGCCGGCCGCGATGAGCACGAGTGCCACCACGCCGCCCCACATCAGAAAGGGCTGCAGAAAGCTGAAGTCTTTGCGTGTGTAAAACGCGATGGCAGTGAGGCCGGCAAAGCCCATCAGCGTGACGTACGCTGCGCTCTCAATGACTCCGCCGCCTGCCTGGGCCTGTGCGACGTAGAGGAGTGGGACGAAGATAAGCGCCTGCGCCACGACGAACCCGGCGAGGGCCAGGTATTGGAGCGCCGTGGACTCGGCCCGGTGGGCGGCCCCGCGTGCCATCCAGCCGACGAGGATGAAGCCGCCGAGGACGAGCAGCCAGCTCGTGCCCAGCATCGACTCGGCAATCGGGGCGGCGAGGCCTGTGGAAAACAGCGCGACTTCGAGTGCGGCGAAGCCGAGGATGGCAGCCACGACGTGCAGGTACGTGCGCCAGATGAAGGTGGCCCGCGCCGATACATCGAGTTCAATCACGGGCGTGTGATCGAGCGCGGCGGCGTTCGAGGAGGTCGGCATGTGGAAAAAGCAGCTATTGGGGACGAGAATGGGACATCGATTGTGTGCGCCAACGATGGGAATGAAGGGGACGTTTCTCCGAGCGGAGAAGAACACGCTCGGTGTTGAAGGTCAGCCAAGAGCCGAATAATACCATCTCCGAAGGATCGATAGGCATCTGACTCCCCCCAGTCGAAACGGGCGTCCGTCCCGAGGCGGGCCTCGTGCCCCTTTCATTCCGAAACGCGTCCAGCAACGCGCATAACGATTCTCGGCATCTGGTATAGTACTAAATCCTTCCGCATTGTTGTGTATGAGAACCCAATCCGTAGCGCCGTTGGACTGTAGGATTGCAAAATTATCCGCCGGATGAGGGAGATGTCCCCATTGTAGCGCGTTGGAGTCCAACGACGCTACACAGAGAATATTGACCTTTGCAGAAGACGGTAAATCCAGTGCCGGGGTGTGTCGCTCCTGCGGTTAATCTCGCAAAGGCACAATCCAACGACGCCACGGATGCCCTCTCTTGAAGGAAGGAACAGCATTCGACTGCTGAACGCTCGTGCTGACGCTCCTCTCAATGGCTGACGGTTACATCCGGACCCGGTATAACATCGAACTTTACGTGACGGCAACGATGCCCTGCGCCCCGCGAGAGAAACGGGAGAGGATCCCTGGAACGTGCTGCCGGTAGGTAACGACGCGCTTCTCTCGACAGTCTCCGTGATTGGACTGCCTCAGAACTCGTGCCGGAAACGATTCTTCTCGACATCACCGTCGTCGTTCTTCTCGGCATTGGGGCGCAGTGGATGGCCTGGCGGTTCCAGCTGCCGTCCATCCTGCTGTTGTTGGTGGTTGGGTTCCTCGCAGGGCCGGTGCTGGGGGTGTTGGATCCTCAGTCCCTGCAGGGGGACTGGCTGTTTGCCTTCGTGTCCCTTTCTATCGGTATCATCCTATTCGAGGGCGGGTTGAGCCTGCGCCTGTCCGAGTTGCGGGCGGTGGGCAGTGCCGTCTTTAACCTCATTACCGTCGGGGTCCTCATTACATGGGGCATGGGAGCAGCGACGGCGCACTACATCCTCGGCTTCAATGTAAGCCTCGCTGTGCTCATCGGAGCCATCCTCACCGTGACGGGCCCCACCGTCGTCGTGCCGCTGCTTCGACACGTGCGACCCAAGGGACGGGTGAGCACCATTGCAAAGTGGGAGGGGATTACAATCGATCCAGTGGGGGCCATTCTGGCCGTCCTTGTGCTGGAGACGCTGCTTCTGCTAAATGATCCGCAGGGGACGGGGGCCAGTGCATCGGCTGCGGTGGAGCACGTGATCGTGGGATTGGGGCTTGAGATTTTTGTGTCGCTGGGGGTGAGTGTCGCCGCCACGATGCTGCTCGTCTTCATTCTGCGCCGCCGTATGGTGCCAGACTTTCTCCGCAACCCGGTCACGCTGATGGTGGTGGTTGTGGCCTTCGTGGTCGCCAATGTGTTGCAGCACGAGGCCGGTCTGCTCACCACCACGCTCATGGGCATTGCCCTGGCCAACCAGCCGTACGTGTCGGTACAGCGAATCGTCGAGTTTAAGGAGAACCTCCAGGTGTTGCTCATCGGGTCCCTCTTTGTGCTCCTGAGCGCTCGGCTGGAGCTCACGGCGCTCAACTACATCGACCTGAACGTCCTCGTCTTCCTCGGCATTCTGGTGATTCTGGTGCGGCCCCTGGCCGTTCTCCTCTCCACGATTGGCACGAAGCTGGAGTGGGAAGAGAAGGTCTTTCTTTCGTGGATGGCCCCACGCGGCATCGTGGCGGCCGCCGTGGCGTCGCTTTTCGCCTACCAACTGCGTCCGGTCTATCCCGATGCGATCGACGGCATGGTGCCCGTTGTTTTTGCCATTATCGTGGGGACAGTCGCCATCTACGGCCTTACGGCCGCACCCCTGGCGCAGTGGCTCGATTTGGCCGATCCCGATCCGGAGGGGCTGCTCTTTGTGGGGGCCGATGACTGGGTGCGCAGGGTTGCGCGGCACGTGCAAGAGTTGGGGTTCACGGTGGCCCTCATCGACAACAACCCTGAGCACGTGCAGAAGGCCCGCGACGAGGGACTCATGGCCCGGCAGGCCAACGCCCTTTCGGAATCGGTGCTTGACGAGGTTGACCTCAGTGGCATTGGGCGCCTGCTCATCACCATCCCCAACGATGAGGTGGCGAGCCTGACGGCTCTTCACTTTTCCGATGTCTTCGACACGACCGACATCTACCAGCTGGCGGCTCAGCCCGACAGCCGGCACGGCAGGGAGGGCGTGATGCCGAAGCACCTGCGGGGGCGTCCCTTATTTGGAGAGGGCACTAGTTACCAGTCGCTCAGCGCCCACGTGGAACGGGGGGATGCGGTGAAGGTGCTCAAGCTGGCCGATGACTTCTCCGGAGAGGAGCCGAAGGAGTACTACACGTACGACGACCTGTCGACGCAATACGATGACTATACCGTCGTGCCGCTCTTTATCTTGCGAAACGGAGGGAACGAGCTCGTCATCGTGTCGGAGATGAGCCAGTTCAGCCTCCGGCCAAGCGAGCGTCTCGTGGCGCTGGTGGGGCCTGCGGCGGAGCCGAACGAATCGAATTCGCGACGAGAGTCGATGGCGGACCGGACGCCGGGCGATGTGGTGTTTGAGGTGGAAGATGCTCTGACGGGAGATGGAGACGGCATGCGCTCGTCGTGACGGGCCCCGACGAAGAGGGTGGGGGGCTATACCCAGCGCCTGCAGAAGTGGACCAATGGGCGCCGTTTCTCGTGTTCGTGCTGACGACCGTAGACAATTCCTTCCGCGGAGTACGGGTATAGTCTGTTCTTCGGGCTTGGGCCTTGCGCGTCTCCCTCTTGTTTCTTGTTAGACTTCCGTGTCCGAACAATCGGGCTTCAAGCGAAATGTCGGCCTCTTCATGGCCGTGATGATTGGCATCGGGGCCATGATGGGACCGGGCGTGTTTGCGCTGCCCAGCGAGGTAGCCGCGTCGATCGGACCCCTCGGCATCGTGGCGTACCTGGTGATGGGGGGACTTACGCTGTTTACGGCCCTCACCTACAGCGAGCTCGGGGCCGCGATGCCCATCGCCGGCGGAGGCTATTCCTTTGCCAATCGGATGCTGCCGTCGCCCGTGGCCTTCCTCACGGGATGGTTTTTTTGGATCGGCAACACGCTAGCCTGCGCGCTCTACGCGGTCATCTTTGCACTTACCATTCAGGCGTACTTCTGGCCGGGGGCGAGCGTCTTCCTGATTGTTCTGGCCACGACGGGCGTCTTTACTGTCACCAACGTGCGGGGGCAAGCCGAGGCCCTGAAGGTCATCACGGTGATGAACATCGTCGAGCTCCTCGTTTTGATCGGGGTGGGCGTGCTCGGGGCCTTCCAGGTCGAGCCCGCCAACCTGGACCCGCTGGCGCCGATGGGACTGGGGCCGCTCATGCCTACGATGGGGCTGATCTACATCTCATACGTGGGGTTCGATCTCATTACGGTGGCGGCGGAGGAGATCATTGAACCGGCAAAGACGATCCCCCGGGCCATCCTCATTACCCTCGGGGTGGGCATCGCCATCTACGTGCTGGTGCTCTGGGTGATGATGGGCGTCGTTCCCTACGACGAACTGGCCCAGACCAGCACGCCGTTCATCTACGTCGCCGATTATCTGTTCGGGGGCTGGGGGCGCTGGGCGGGCATCCTCGCCACGATCATGGCCAGTCTGTCGGCCTTCAGCGTGACGCTGGGAGCCAGCTCGCGCGTGCTCTTTGCGCTGGGCCGGGACGGACACTTTCCGGAGATCTTCTCGCGGCTGCACTCGACCTACCAGACCCCCCACATCTCGCTTTTCATCTGTGCGGGGCTGGTCGTTCTCCTGAGCGGGCTGGGCGTCGTTCGATTTCTCGCCTCGGTCAGCAGCTTCGGCTACCTCGTCGCCATCGGCATCGTGAACGTCACGGCCATCGGACTGCGCCGTCGAATGCCCAATTTGCGGCGCCCGTTCAAGGTGGCGCTGTACCCCCTGGCCCCGATCCTCGGGGCGATCTCCTGCTGGGTCTTTGTGCCCACCCTGGAACCCCGAAGTCTGATGCTGGGGGGCGGGCTGACGCTGATCGGCTGCGTGCTGTATCTATTGCAGCCGGACAACCGCACGGAGGTTCTCCGGATTCCGGCACTCCTCCACTCCATCAAACTTCGAATTCAAGCCTACTGGAGGCCGCACATGAACGTACTCATCGTTGGGGGCGGGAATCAGGGCGCAAACATCGCCGACCGTCTCCTCAAACAGGACGAATTTCGCATGGTCTTCCGCTCCTCGGAATACCAGATTACCTTCATCGAGGAGGATGAGGATCGCTGCGAGGAGCTGGGAAAACGCTACAATGTGCCCGTCTTCCACGGCGACGGCACCAAGCAGGAGCTGTTGGAGCAGGTGGAGCCCCACAAGATGGACGTGGCCATCGCTGCCACGAGCAGCGATGAACGAAATGCCATCATGGCCCTTCAGGCCAAGCGGCTGGGGATCGAGCGCGTGATCGCTATTGCACGGGACCCGGACTACGTCTCGCTCCTGGAAGACAACGGGATCGTTTGCATTAGTGCGCCTTACGCCACGGCGGCGATGGTGGAAAACCATCTTGATCGCCCGCAGGTAGCGGACCTCTTCGAGATTGAGAGTGGGGTTGCGAGCCTCATCGACATGGTCGTTCCCGAAGAAAGCCCGGTCGTTGGGCGTCATATTCGGGACATTGACATTCCTGAGCAGTGTGTTGTGGCGGCCGTTCTGCGGGAGGGGCAGTTCGTCGTGCCGCGTGGCGAAACTGAAATCCGCGTCGGGGACGAGATCGTCTTCGTCGGGCCACAGGACGATATTCAAACGGCCCACCATCTCTTCAAAGGGAAAGAGAATGGGTGAGCGGTTCCTGTCGAGAGAGAAACTGGGCGTGTTTGCGAGGGCGAGAGATGGCCTTCAATCCGTTGGGAGAGGACCACAGTCGGACGAAGGTGTGAACACGCCGAACCAGCACTGAAGGCACAAGTAACAGGACGCTCTACCCGAGATCGCACGGCGTCACTTCGAATCCGAATCCATTCTTGCACATGGCTCAAGATGACCTCCGCCGGGAACTCGGCTTCTGGGACGCGCTCACCATTGGGGCCGGCACCATGATCGGGGCCGGCATCTTTCTGTTGGCGGGCGTGGCGCTGGAGTTGACGGGGCCCGCGGCCATCTTCTCGTATCTCGCAGCGGGCATTGTCTGCATGATTACCGCCGCGAGTGCCGCGGAGCTGGCAACGGGCATGCCAACCTCCGGGGGCGACTACTACTTCGTGTCACGCTCCCTCGGGCCGGCCCTCGGGGCCATCTCGGGGGTGGGCATCTGGCTGAGCCTCACCTTTGCTATTTCATTTTACCTCTTCGGGCTCGGGGAATACCTGTCGCAGTTTTTACCCCTCACGCCGTTCTGGGGCGCATTTGGGGGCGGACTGCTCCTGACGGCCATCAACGTGTACGGCGCGAAAGAATCGGGGCAAATGCAGGTGATTGTGGTTCTCACGCTCATGGGCATTCTGGGGGCGTTTTGCGGGATTGGGGCATTTTACATTGAGTGGGAAAACTTCACCCCGTTCTTCCCCTTCGGTGGGGCTCCGGTGGCCTCCACGACTGCCCTCGTATTCGTCTCCTTCCTCGGCTTCGTGAAGATTGCGGCGGTGGCGGAAGAGATTAAGAACCCGGCCAAGAACCTGCCGCGCACGCTCATCGGGTCGGTGGCCCTCGTCACGCTGCTGTACGTGATCATTTTGCTCGTCATCGGCGGCATCTTTCCGCAGGAGACGATCGGCGAGGTGCGCGATCCGCTTACGCAGGCGGCACGCACGCTGGCCGGGCCCATCGGGGCCGGGGCCATTATCTTCGCTGGCCTACTGGCCACGGTCTCCTCGGCCAATGCGAGCATCATGGCGTCCTCGCGCATTAATTTGGCGATGGCGCGGGACCGCATGGTGCCCAACTGGCTGAGTGCCATTCACGAGACGCTCCTCACCCCCCACCGCGCCATTTTGCTCACGGGCGTGCTGGCCCTCAGCTTTCTCCTCATCGAAAGCCTGGAGCAGCTCGCTAAGATCGCCAGCGTGCTTCAGCTCTACAGCTACGCGGCCCTGAATGTGGGCTGTGTGGCTCTCCGCGTTGCTCAGCCCGACTGGTACGAGCCCTCGTACCGTACGCCCGGCTTCCCGTTTGCGCAGGGTCTGGCCGCCCTCGCGTGTCTGGGCATCATTCTGTACTCGGGCATCTTCGCGCAGATTGCTATTGTCGTGCTCATTGTGGCGAGCCTGGCCTGGTACGCCGCGTGGGGCCGTAGCCGGGTCGAGATTGAGCACGCCGTGCCGGAATTCCGTGCGCAGTGGGCCGAGCAGGGCTGGGGCGCGCTTACGGCCCCGGCCACCGAGTTTGCGGTGGAGGTGCCGGAAGTGCTTACGCCCGGGGAGCGGGCCATCAACGCCGGCACGCCCCGGCGCGTGGCGGTGGCCCTTGCCAATCCCGCGCACGAGCACGACCTCTTGCAACTGGGGCGATACATCGCTACGGGCCGGAGCGAAGGCGGTCGGGTGGCGGGCATCCACCTCGTAGACGTGCCGTTGCAGACCCCCCTCCGATCGGCCCGGGCGCAGTTTACCGAACGTCCGTCCCTGAAGCAGGCCATCGCCGAACTGGCCGAGGAAGCGGAGGCGCGATCGTCGAGCAACGGAACGGAGACCGTCTCGCTCAACGACACCGAGATCGACTCGGTCATCGACGTGGCCCACGACGTGTTCGGCGGTCTCATCGACGAGACGCAGGCGCAGGAGTCCGACATGTTGCTCATGGGATGGCAGGGCGGCTTCAACGTGGGCCGCATCTACAACAGTCCCATCCAACGCATCGTGCGGGACCTCCCGGCCGACCTCGGGATTCTGAAGAACCGGGGCTTTGCCTCCGTCGACAATATTCTGCTGCCGTGGGGCGGGGGGCTGCACGCCCAGCTCGGCCTCGAAATCGCGCTCCGCGTGGCCCGCATCACCGGAGCGACGGTCAACCTGCTGCGCGTGGTGCGGGAGGACGTGGATGCCGAACAGGAGAAGGCTGCCCTCGCCGAGACGGTGACGGACATCGTCGGCGACGACAACAATGTGCGATACCTCGTCCAGCAGGCCGACAGTGTGACCGGCGGCATCGATGCTGCCCTGGATGAACGGGACTACGACTTCGTGATTATCGGTGCCTCCCGCGAGTGGAGCTTGCGCCAGGTGCTCTTCGGCTCGATTCCCGACGTGGTGGCCGACCGGGCCGACTGCTCGGTGCTCATGGTGCGTCGCTACGTGCCCGACACCCTTTCGGTGCGCGCGGTAGAGGGGGTTAAGCGGCTGAAAGAGCGCATCGGCTTTACGACGTCGCCGGAGGAATAGAGCGCACGAGGTGCATTGAGGGAAACTTTTCGATCTCGATTTGTTGTACTCATTGTCCATGATGGGAACGGCAGTGAGTGCCATGTGTCATTCGCGCTCCATTTCGGCGTGTACCGCGGTCCTTTCCCTCTGGGTCGTCGTTCTGATGGGGGGGATGACCGCGCAGGATCTCGCGGTTTCGTCGGCCGCCCCGTCCGTTTCGGTCGGCCAGGCGAATGCCACCGTTCACGCCTCGACCTCTTTGTCGTCTGCACTGTTGCCGAAGGCGGAGCATCTGCCTGTCGTCGGAGATCTCCGACTCTTGGGGGATTCGGACGGAGAGGAGCCCTCCGGGCGCACGTTCGTCTCGGCTCCCTCTGTCGCGCGTTCTGTTCCCCCGCTCGATCCCATCTCTCGTCCCGGACGAACGCCGCTTGCTGAGCGGTCCTGTTCGGTCCTGTGTGTCTTTCTGTGCTGATCCTCGCACGGGTGCATGGCGGCACGTGTCTGTTGTCGTCCGCTCTTGAGAGGCTCTTCCGTCGCCTGTTTCCAGGAGGTTGTGGGAAGAGTGCACCCGAACCGTCGATCTCCGTCGCCCGTCCGGCGACGGAATCCCTGCTTGACTTCAGGCACGGCATTCTCGTGCCCATTCTGTATTTTGACAGCACAACTGCGAGGTTCTCACAATGGCTGATTCTCCGAACTCTACGACTGACGACCGGACGACTCAATGGGCGTTTAACTTCTTCATGGGCACTCTGGGCTTTGCCCTGCTTGCAGGCCTGTGGATGCTGGTCCAGATGGCGTTTTAGCAGTCCACCCGACGCTCACCGGCGTCGTCCAGTTTGAGGGACGTGTCGACGAACGTGCCCCCGGTATTGTCTTCCTGTTCATCTCTTTCCGTTTCAATGACGAGACGACAAAAGACGAAAACGCTCGCGGCTCTCGGGGTTGTAGACCTCATCTGCTTTGCTCTCGGCAGTTTTCACTACGGAGAAATCTGGAGTGGGCTGGGGGTGTTTGGCCTGCTTCTCTTGCTCGCTCTGTTCGAGTTCTTGTAGCGCAAGGACGTTAAGGGGCAGAGGAGGGCGGCGGGGTGCTGTCCGGCAGAAGGAGCAGCAGAAGCGGCACGCCCACCATGGTCGTTACCACCACGAGGACCACAGAGGTAAAGGCGTCTCGTGAAACGGCCCCGAGGTCGAGTCCGCGCTGCATGATGACGAGCGTGATTTCCGAGCGCGGGAGCAGGCTCACGGCCAGCAGGCCTGCGCTCTGGGGAGGCATGGTGAGCTGAGCGGGAACGAAACTGCCGATGCCTTTGCCGATCACCGCCGCAACTAGTAGCACAAGGGCCGGCCCAAGGGTGGGGCCGAGCCGCCATAGGTCGAGGGCAAAGCCGACGCCGACGAAGAAGAAGGGGACGAAGAGGTGGTACAACGAGTCGAAGGCATCCCCGATGGCGACCGAATGCCTGTCGCGGCTGAAGAGGAGGCCAGCAAAAAAGCCACCAATGGCGACGGGAAAGCCCAGAACTCCCGTGAGGCCCGCCACGAGCAGAGCAATGCCGAGGACGAGGAGCATGGTGTTGGAGCGGAGCTGGACCGCCCGGAGGAGGCGCATCATGGGTCGTTCCAGGTAGCGGGCAAAGAGCAGACCTGCCAGCATGAGACCAGCCATTTTGAGAAGCAGGAGACCAAACGTCCAGAGGGTGGGCCAGACGAGAGCAGGACCGATGCCCTTTTGGAGGTAGGGCAACAGGGCTGTGAGGAGGGCGAGGAGAATGACACCGGTTAGGTCGTCGATCTCGGCCACGTCGATCATCATCTCGCCTTCCCGGCAGTGAAGGGAGCGATATCGATTCCAGACGTTCGTCGAGACGCCGATGCTCGTCGTCGTGAGGGCCACCGCGATAAACAGGCTTGGGATGAGGGACTGGCCCAGCAGGTGATGGGCGGCCACGAACCCAAGTCCGCCGCTCACGGCAATGTTGACGGCGGCAATTAGGGTGGCACCGGGTAGGCGGCTGAAGAGGTTCTGGGGGTTGCACTGCAGCCCGACCTGGAAGAGTAGGACAATGATGCCGAACTCCGACAGAAACGTGAGGACGTGGGTGCTCGACGGGGGGACGACGTTCCAGAAATGATCGAGCTCCCGCAGGAGAACGCCGAGCGCGAGGTAGCCCAGAAGGTCGGGAAAGCCAAGTCGTTCGAGTCCGGCCTCCGACAGAATGGCCAAGACGAGTACCGACCCGACCAGCAGCGCATACAGAGCCGATGTTTCCATCGTGGAGTGCCATCAGCTGCAATACACTCATTAATGGTATCCCAGGGACGAACCGATGATTCTCTCTTCGACAACCTTCACGTCAGCAGATGTAGAGGGAGGATCGAAATTGTAGACGACCTCACTCAACGGTCCACAGACCCATGAAACCATCCGTAGAGGGATCAACGAAAGAGCAGTATCGGACGCTCGTCAACGAGGCCTACCGACTGGAGGACGAAGGGCACCTGGAGGAAGCGCTCGACCGGATGCGGGAGGCCCTTCAGGTTGCGGACGATTCGAGCGTGGTGACGACGCTGGATGAACATCTTCACTTGTCCCATCTCCTCCAGCGCACGGGGCGTCTCGATGAGGCACGACGGGCCTTCACTGTGCTGCTGGAGGAAGGGTACGCCGATCAACTCGACACGCCGAGCGTGCAGTGGATTGAGCGAGGGCTCATCTACAACGCCATGCGACGGGCGTTCGTGCGAGAGGATTTGGTGGCCGAAGCGGCGTGCTACGAAGGCCTGTCGTACCTGGCCGATGCGTACGGGGGCTTTCTCGATTCGGATCGAGACGATCACGCCGCCCATCAGCTCAGTCGAGCGACGGCGGAGGTCATTGCAGGGGACATGACGAAGTCGGTACCCAACAGTCCCTCGGCGGAAGAGGTGACAGCGATCCTGTATGGGGCCATCGAGCGGTTTGGAGTGGAGGACGAGGACCGGCTCTTTCAAGACGTGGAGCAGAAGCTCCGTACGGCATTCGAGGCCGGGAGCTGAGCGGATGGGGACGGCGTGATGCGACGTTCATTTCGGGCCTTGAGGCCTTTGCGGTCATGCGAGACCGAAGCGAGTAGAATCAATTCCAGAACAATCTCTCTTTTCGGGTTGGGTAGGGGAAGTCCTTTGGGGGGAACGGGTGATTCTTGAGGGAGACAGGAAGGCTCTGTTTCTAGAAACGCACGGACATTCTGTTACTCACAGTGCTCGTGCCAGCCGCCGAGACCATTTTCGTCCGCGAAGGTCCGCCATGAAGGAAGAATGGGAGCGCCGCAGAACAGACTTCCCGTAAAACGGACGAAACTGCCCCGGGGATGAGTCGGTCTTCGTCTCCCCGGTTTGTCCCGGACTGCGTAGTCGATATACGCTCATCGGAGCTGTTGTCCCTGTGACGTTTCTGTTTGGTGTGGCGCTCATCCTCATCCTTGGGGTAGGTGCACAGTGGCTTGCGTGGCAAACGCGTTTGCCCTCCATTCTGCTGTTGTTGCTTGCTGGCTTTTTGGCCGGTCCCGTGTTCGGGATCATCGACCCAACAGTGCTGCAGGGCAAGTGGGTGTATCCCTTCGTCTCGATCTCGATTGGGATCATTCTCTTTGAGGGCGGACTCAACCTGCGCCTCTCGGAGCTTCGGGCGGAGGGGGGGCCCATCCTTAACCTCATCACGATCGGCGTGCTCATCACGTGGCTGCTGGGCTCCGGAGCCGTCTACCTGCTTGAGGGCTTTGGGGTCAAACTGTCGGTGCTTACGGGCGCCATCCTGGTGGTGACGGGGCCGACCGTCGTTATGCCTCTGCTTCGTGAGATTCGACCCAAGGGACGGGTGGGGGCCGTGGCCAAGTGGGAGGGCATCACCATCGATCCGGTGGGCGCCATGTTGTCGGTACTCGTGCTGGAGGTCATCCTGCTGTTGAATGATCCTGAAGGCCTTCGGGGCACGGCGAGTGCCCTGGACGCCACGCTGCACGTGGCCGAGGGCATCGGACTTGCGCTGGCCGCGAGCGTCGTAATCGGGGGAGCAGCCGCCTCAATTATCGTGTATACGATGTACCGACGGCTCGTGCCCGGCTACCTCCACAATCCACTCACGCTCACGCTGGTGGTGGTGGCGTTCGTGGGGGCCGAGGCCGTTCAGCATGAGGCCGGTCTCCTGACAACCACTCTGATGGGAGTGGCCCTCGCCAACCAGTCGTACGTTCCAGTGAACCGCATCACTGAGTTCAAAGAGAACCTGCAGGTGCTCTTGCTCGGGGTGCTCTTTATCGTGCTAAGTGCGCGCCTCGACCTTGCGGCCTTCGAGTACGTGGGGACGCGCACGCTCCTCCTCATTGGAGCCCTCATCCTGGTGGTGCGCCCGCTGGCCGTGTTTCTCTCCTGCGTGGGGACGACGCTGTCCTGGCGCGAGCAGGCCTTCCTGGCGTGGCTAGCCCCGCGCGGCATCGTGGCGGCGGCGGTGGCCTCGCTCTTTGCGTTTGATCTGCAGGGCATCCTTCCGCGGGCCGCCGATGCGCTGGTGCCGGTCGTTTTCCTGGTGATCGTGGGAACGGTCGCGGTGTACGGGCTCACCATTCCCTACGTGGCTTCCTGGCTGGACTTGGCGGATCCCAATCCGGAGGGCGTCCTCTTTGTGGGGGCCGACACCTGGGTGCAGCGCATCGCAGAGACGCTGCAGAACCTGGGCATCACCGTACAGCTGATCGACTCGAACCCCAACCACGTCAAGAACGCACAGGAGCGAGGCCTGGATGCCGAGCGCGCCGACGTGTTGTCGGAGTCGGTCCTGGAAGAGCTGGATCTGAGCGGCATTGGACGCCTCCTCATCACTATCCCGAACGACGAGATTGCGTCGCTGGCGGCGCTGCACCTGTCCGAGATCTTTGAGGTGAACGACATTTTCCAGTTGCCGGCGCGCTCGGCGCAGGAATACACCGACGGATCGGTGCCGAAGCACTTGCGGGGCCACCTGCTGTTCGGCGGCACGACGAGCTGCGAGCAGATTCGCGACTGCTTTGATCACGAGCATAGCGTGTTCGTCGTGTCGGTCGACGCCCCCATGGAACGGGAGGAGATGAGCGAGCGCTACGGGCCGGAGGCCTTTCCATTGTTCATCATTCGAGGGGACCAGCTCATTGTGCTCTCTGAAGAGGAAACCAAGAAGCCGACGGCGGGGGATCAGATTGTGCTTCTGGCTCATCGCTCGCGTATGGAGGACGTAGAAGAGGACGCCGTCCTGGCGGCGGCTGACCCCTTCTCCGAGGTGGAACTCGATTAGTCCCTCGGCCTGTTTTCTGGGCGGGTGTCGTGCTCGCTCAAGCGTGTCGTGACCGACGCGTCCCTTTCGTGTCACCTCTCGTTTCTCTCCCCAGCTCCCTCTATGAACGAACTTGCAAAAGATCTCGGTCTCCTCGAAGCCCTGACCATTGGGGTGGGCACGATGATCGGGGCCGGCATTTTTGTGCTGCCCGGCCCGGCCACCGCCGTTGCGGGGCCTGCCGTGGCCGTCTCGTTCGTGATCGGCGGGGTCATTTCAATTTTTACGGCCATGTCCGCCAGCGAATTGGGCACGGCCATGCCGAAAGCAGGAGGCAGCTATTACTACGTGAATCACGCGCTTGGCCCCATCTTCGGCAGCATCGCGGGGCTGGGCAACTGGATGGGACTCGCGTTCGCTTCGGCCTTCTATGCGATTGGCTTTGGGAGCTACGTCGCTGGATTCCTTCCGGATGTGTCCGTCGAGGTAGCGGGCATCGTGTTTTCACAGAGCCAGCTCTACGCCCTGGGGGCCGGCACGCTCTTCATCGCCGTCAACTACATCGGCGCCAAGGAAACCGGGCGCCTGCAGAACATCATCGTCATTACGCTCGTCGGCATCCTGGCGGTCTTCATCGTGGCCTGCATCGGGAACGCCGACCCCGCTACGCTCACGCCCCTTGCCCCGAAGGGATGGGGGGCGGTGCTGCCCGCGACGGCGCTCGTCTTCGTATCGTTCCTCGGCTTCGCGAAAATCACGACGGTCGCGGAGGAGATAAAGAATCCGGGTCGCAACCTGCCGCTTGCGATTATTGGGAGTGTGATTATCGTGACCGTCATCTACGCGGTCATTATGCTGCTCATCAACGCCGTGCTCCCGTGGCAGGAGATTAGCGGAAACGGGGACATTGCGGTGGTGAGCGTAGGGCGGGTTGTGCTGGGGGGCGTGGGCGTCGTAGCCCTTACCGTTGGCGGATTGTTGGCCACCGCCTCCAGCGCCAACGCGTCGATTCTCGCCTCCTCTCGCATCAACTTTGCGATGGGGCGCGATCGGCTGGTGTCCGACTGGCTGAACGCCATCCACGAAAAGTACGCCACCCCGCACCGCTCGATTGCCCTCACCGGCGGGCTCATCCTCCTCTTCATCATGATTGGGGACGTAAAGACCCTGGCAAAGGCGGGGAGTGTGCTCCATCTCATCGTCTATGGCCTCCTCAACCTTGCCCTCATCGTGATGCGCGAGGCCGACGTGCCGGAATACCAGCCGGACTACACCGTTCCCTTCTATCCTGTCGTTCCCATCGTTGGGGCCATTGCCTCCTTCGGGCTGATTGCGTTCATGGATATGCTTGAGATTGCGCTGAGCCTTGTGTTCGTCGTGGTGGCCGTGCTCTGGTTCTACGCCTATGCCCGCCGCAACACCCCCAAGCAGGGCGTCTTCAGCCGCCACATCCTGGATCGGGCCGAGGAGATGCCAGACTCGGCGGTGGCCGCTGCGGAGGCGGTGCAACCCGACGCGTCGCGCTACCGCGTGATGGTGCCCCTCTCGAATCCGGAGCACGAGTCGAATCTGATTACGCTGGCGAGTACGATGGCCCGGCAGCACGACAACGGCACGGTGGTGGCTGTTCACATCGTAGACGTGCCGGATCAGACGCCGCTCGCCGTGGCGGCCGAACACCTTGATGAGTTGGACGCCGAGTCGAACGACCTGCTGGCGGCGGCCCGTGCGGACGCTGAAACCTATGGAGTGGACGTAGAGACGCACACCATCTTTTCCCACCGCGTCTTTGAGGAGATCTTCGACGCCGCGAAGAATCAGCGGGCCGACGTGGTAGTCTTGGGATGGGGGCCCGACTCCCACGGATCGCCGGGGCGCGTCGAAAGCTTCTCGGCGGACCTGCTCGGGGATCTCTCTTGCGACTTCGTCGTCTTCCGGGATCGGGGCTTTGATCCCTCCCGCGTTCTCGTACCCACCCGGGGCGGGCCGGGCTCGGAGGTGAGTGCCGACGTGGCGCGGACGCTCCGGGATGAGTATGGATCGGAGGTCATGCTGATGAATGTGACGGACGATCCGAAGGAACGGGCCGATCACGAACTGGGGCTCGAACACTGGGCAGAGACGCACGGGCTGTCGGAGGTGCGTCGCGTCGTCGACGTGTCTAGCAGCGTCGACGAGGCGATTGCGGCTCGGGCCCAGGAGCACAGCCTTCTCATCCTTGGCGCAACGGAGCAGGGACTTTTGTCTCGACTCACGGGCGACCTCGGGGCGCTGAAGGTGGTCGAAAAGGTGGACTGCTCTGTTATCCTTGCCGAAACGGCCTACAAACGGTCGCTCGCGCAGCGACTCTTCGGCAATGGACGCAAAGGCTTCTCGATTCCCGAGTCGAGCGAAACGTCCTGACGTGTAACGCCTTTGTGTCCATCATCAAGTTTTGGCGTGCAGAGGAACCTAGGAAGCAAACTGGGCTAGAGGTACGTCCCTCTTCTGCTTCCACAGCTTACGAGTCCTATGGCCTCGGACTCCTCCCTCAAGAAAACTCTCACCCTCTACGACGTCTACGCGATCAGCACGGGGGCGATGTTCAGCTCCGGGTTCTTTCTGCTTCCGGGCATCGCGGCGGCCGAGACCGGGCCCTCCGTCATTCTCGCGTATCTCGTCGCAGGGCTTCTCATTTTGCCGTCGATGTACAGCATGGCGGAGCTCTCCACGGCCATGCCCAAGGCAGGCGGCACCTACTACTTCCTCGACCGCGCCCTTGGCCCGCTGGCCGGGACGGTGGGCGGGCTGGGCACCTGGCTGGCCCTCGTCTTCAAGAGCGCGTTTGCCCTCATCGGAATGGGGGCCTACCTGGCCATCTACGCCAACGTCCCCATCAAGCCACTGGCCGCCGCACTCGCGGTTGCCTTTGGGGTGCTCAACATCGTTGGGGCCAAGGAAAGCAGTTGGCTGCAGCGCGTGCTGGTGACAGTGCTGGTGGCGGTCCTCGCCTTCTACGCCGCGCAGGGAGTGGTCTCCATCTGGGGGGGGCAGTCGGCCGGGAGCGGGGCGGCCGGGGAGTTTGCGCCCTTCTTTACGGAGGGTGCCCGTGGCTTCCTCGCCACCATCGGCATCGTGTTCGTGTCGTACGCCGGGCTCACGAAAGTTGCGAGCGTGGCGGAGGAGGTGCAGAATCCGGACCGCAACATTCCGCTGGGCATGGGGCTCTCACTGCTCACCGCTACGACACTATACGTGGTGGGAGTCGCCATCATGGTGGCCGTGTTGCCGGCCGCCGATCTCCACGCCGATCTGACCCCGGTCTACACCTCCGGCGAGGTCTTCTTTAACTGGCTGCCGTACGCGATCGGGCCGATCCTCATCGTCGTGGCGGCCATCGCCGCGTTTGCGTCTACCGGCAATGCCGGTATCCTTTCGGCCTCTCGCTATCCGATGGCGATGGCGCGGGACAAGCTATTGCCTGACGGGTTTGCAAAGATTGGTCGCTTCAACACCCCAACGCGCTCGGTGATCGTCACCACAGCGCTGATGCTCGTCGTCATCTTTGCGCTTAGTGAAGAAGGGGTGGCCAAGCTGGCGAGTGCCTTTCAGCTGTTGATCTTTGCGCTCCTCAACTTTGCGGTCATTGTCATGCGGGAGAGCCAGATTCCCTCGTACGCCCCGGGCTACCGGTCGCCGCTCTATCCGTGGATGCAGACGGCCGGTATTGCCATTCCGCTGTTCCTGATTGCGGAAATGGGCACGCTGGCCATTACACTGACCGGGGTGGTGATCCTCTTTGGCATCGGATGGTACTTCTACTACGCCCGTACCGTCCCCCGCGAAGGCGCTATTTTCCACCTCTTCGCCCGGATGGGCAAGCAGCGCTACGAAGGCCTCGACCACGAGCTCCACACCATTCTGGAGGAGAAGGGCGTGGGGCACGATACGGCATTCGACCGGCTCGTGGCGCGCTCGGATGTGATGCATCTCGACGAGCCGGTGTCGTACGAAACGGTGGTCGAAGAGGTCTCTGCACGGCTTGCGGACGAGTTTGGCATTTCGACGGAGACGCTCACGCATGGCTTTCTGGAAGGAGCGCCCTACAG
Source organism: Salinibacter sp. 10B (assembly GCF_002954405.1). Taxonomy (NCBI): domain Bacteria; kingdom Pseudomonadati; phylum Rhodothermota; class Rhodothermia; order Rhodothermales; family Salinibacteraceae; genus Salinibacter; species Salinibacter sp. 10B. Next base: position 3,007,039 of record NZ_MQWC01000004.1, read on the forward strand.
CGCGGTGTCGGTATCCCATGGGGCGGCGCTGCCGTACTGCCGCCTCGACGGGATTGAGGAACCGAAAATGGTGATGGTCCACTGTCGGTCCGGCATTTGTGTGAACGTGCAGGACGACATCGAGGAGGTCGACCTCTCGGAGCCCGTCTATGCGTTCTTCTTTCTCGTAAGCCCGAAGGATGATCAGGGCGAGCACCTGCGCACATTGGCGACCCTTGCCAATCGGGTAGACGAAGAGCAATTCCTCGTGGAGTGGCGGGCGGCCGGCAATGAGCAGGAAGTAAAGGAAAGCCTTCTTCACCACGAACGCTACGTTACCCTCCATCTCCTGTCTGGTACCAACACCGAGGAGTTGATCGGTCGTCGGGTTCGGGACCTGAATCTTCCGGCCGGAGTCCTCGTGGCTCTCGTGCGGCGGGAAGAACAAATCATCGTTCCCTCGGGCCCCACAACACTTCATGAGGGGGACCGGCTTACGGTCATTGGCAGCCCGGCGGGCATTGATCGCATCTACGAGCTCTATCGGAAAGGAGAGCAGGAGGGGGTCGTACGATAGGCCCATTCAGTTATCCCATTTTTACGATTCGGAAGAATCGTTTGGGAGAGAAGGAATTACCTTGACCCCTCCATATCGTTTTCTTGCATGAACGGCACGTTTAATCGATGACACGTTCCGATTCCATTCGGTCTCTCGTTGCAATCGCGGTCCTCGCGGCTTTAGGGCTTGGGCTCGCCGTCCCGGCGCACGCGCAGATTTCTGCGGATCGTCCCGGGTTCGGAGATGGCGCCACCACTGTGGCCCCGGGGACGTTTCAGGCTGGACTTGGGTATGCCTTCAACGGAAACGGCATCAACAGCCACGAGCTGGGGCAGTTGCTCCTGCGGTACGGCGCAACATCCGGCCTTGAGCTGCGCGGCGGCATCGGTTCGTACGTCGTCAACGAATCGCCCTTCGACAACGGATACGCCGGTACGGCTGTCGGGGCAAAGGTGCGTCTCTTTCAGAACGAGACCTCTACTCTCAGCGGTGTGGCGACACTCGGGCTGCCGACCGGAACGGGTGCCTACGACAGCCGCGACGACCGGGCGCGTCAGGAGCTCAAGCTGGCGTTCGATGGAGCCCTCGGCGAAGACATCACGCTCAGCATAAACGGAGGAACGAGCTTCTACTACGCGTCCGGCGTGCAGGACGATCGGGAGGTTGAGGTCTTGTTCATCCCAACCCTTTCCTTCGCCATCACGGAAACGACTGGTGGGTACGTGGGATATGCCGGCTTCTACGACGACGGGCCCAACACAAACTGGGTAGAGGGGGGAATCACCTTTCTCGCCGACCCCAACACGCAGCTTGATGTGAACACGGGTCTTCAGATCGACGACAACGGCGATCGATTCTTCCTTGGGGTCGGCGTGGCGCGTCGGTTCTAGAAAATGATACGAGGATGGGCACACAGCGGCGGATTCGGGCTTCGCCCCGGTCCGTCGTTTTGTATTTTGCGCACCTGGCGTACCGAACGGTCCCCCCATCCCGGGCGTAGATGGTCTCGGCCTGCAACGCGGACACTTCTTTCTCCAAGGTGAGCATTCGAATCGTGCAGATTGACGCAGAAACACAGGTGGTGACCCTTCTTGGTCACCCGGTGGAGCACTCCCGCTCGCCAACGATCCATAACACCGCCTTCCAAGCCCAAGGGAGAAATGCGGTATACGTCGCCACACCCGTGCGTCCGGAGATGCTCCGGAGCGCTGTTGAGGGCCTGCGAGCATTGCAGTTTCTCGGCGCCAACGTTACGGTGCCGCACAAGGAGGCGGTGCGTCCCCTCCTCGATGAGGTCTCGGAGCGGGCTGCGGCCGTGGGGGCGGTGAACACGATCGTGCGTGAAGGGGACGCGCTTCGTGGGGACAACACAGATGTAGAGGGATTTCTGACGCCTCTCGTGAAGACGGAAGGGGAGGCGCTCTTGGGGAAACCGATGGTGATCTTTGGCGCAGGGGGCGCCGCGCGGGCGGTCGCATACGGTCTCCTCGATCACTATGCCCCGGAGAAACTTACGTTGGTCGCTCGACGGCCGGAGCAGGCAGAAGCACTGGCCGCAGACCTGGACGGCTACGATCCGCAAGACGCTCTCCGCGTGTCCTCGTTCGACGATGCAGCGACCGTCGTCCGAACGAGCCGCCTTCTCGTCAACGCCACCCCGCTGGGCATGGCGCCGGAGGCGGACGGCACGCCCTGGCCGGAGACAGATGATTTTGGACGTGCCCAGGTGGCGTACGACCTTGTGTACAATCCGGAGGAAACGCGCTTCTTACAGGACGCGGCGGGCCAAGGAGCAACAACCATTGGGGGACTCGACATGCTGGTGGAGCAGGCGGCGGCGTCCTACCGGCAATGGACGGACCAGGAAATGCCGATCGATGCCGTGTACGAAGCGTTGCGACAGGAGGCGTAGTGCGTAGGCCGTATCGCTTCGGGGGCTGACATCCAAAATACGCAATACGAACCTCGTTGGGGAGAAGCAGGGACTCGGGGACCAGTGGCCTCCTCTCCCTCAACTCGCCTAGGGGGGAACTAGAACACGTATCGCTCGATGAGGCGGCGGACGGGTTTGTTCTGCCGGGGGCGCTGCGGACGTACGAGCAAGACGTCGCAGGGCAGGGCGTTCAGTAGAACCGACGTGCGACTTGAAAAGAGCAAACTCCGGACGCGGGAACGGGCCATTTTGCCCACGATGGCGAGATCGGCGTCCCCGGTGGCCTCCACCAATCCGTTCGTAATGTCAGGAGTACGGATGATCTGATGATCGGTGGGACTGTCGCAATGGTTGGCCAGCCGGTGGTGGAAGGCCTGGACCGTGTCGATTTCGGCGTCGGAAGCCTCCGGGCTCATGGCCGTGAGGAAGCGGATGGACGCCCCGTTCGTTCGGGCCAGGGCGTCAGCCACGAAGGCTTTGAGGGGGCCGTATGGGGCACGGGGGAGCAGGATCACAATCTCATCCATCGGTTTGACGGGACGGTCGTACGGGGCCGCCGGGGCGTAGAACGCGACCTCGCATTCACACCGGCGTACAAACCAGTCTACGCTTGTGTCGAGCATTTGCTGACGCCAACGTCCCTTTGAGGTGAGTCCCAACAGAAGGCGCACGTCGTGGGTCTGGGAAAAATGGAGGGCCGCTCGGCTGGCATCATGGCAAACGATTTCGTGCACGTCTACCGACACATCGTTCAGGGCTTCAACGTCCTGCACGCGCGTCTCAAACGTGCCGTTCGTATCCGCCGTCTTGTATTCCGTCGCGTCCTGAAGCCCAATTTGCTCGGGCACGACCTCGAACTGGGTCGCGATCAGGCGTCCTTCCCAGCGTCGGGCCAGGTCCGCACCCATCGCCAGCAGGGCACGTTCTTCCGTCTCTGACGCCGATTCCGGAAGTGCTACCATTACGTCGCCGGTTGCCATCGAGAATGTATTTCGCATGCGGACGAAGAGGGGCGCGCGCATGTTGCGCCGGATGGCGTCAATCGCCACGCCTTCCCGATCCGTTCGCGCACGTCCGTAGAGCCGGTACCAGAGTATACCACCCGTGATGATGCCGGCGGCCCCGAGGATGGGGACCCAGCCCATTTGCGTGAGTAGCACTCCGCCTCCGAGAATGCCGAGTATCTGGACCCACGGATAGCCCGGGCTCTCAAACGCGGGGTCATACCCCTCGACTTCGCCCTCCCGAAATGCGATCAGCGCGACGTTGGTCAGGGCAAAGATGAGAATCTTGAACGCGCTGGCGAGCTTGGCCAGCTCGATGACCGGCACAAACGCGATCAGTACCAGGAGGAGGCCGCCCGTGATGAGGATGGAGCGTCCGGGGGTCTGAAAGCGGTCGCTGATGGTCCCGAGACTGTTGGGGGCAAGCTGGTCCCGACTCATGGCTAGAGGAAAGCGGGAGGACGATAGAATTCCCGCGTTGGCCATGCTCGTGAGGGCCAGTACCGCTACGATCGAGATGCCGATCTTTGCCGGCGTGCCCAGAAGCTGGCCGGTGGCGTCGGCCATCGGGGTTAAGCTGGAGTGCAGGAGGTCGGGAGGGGTGACGCCGACAATCACGAACACGACAATCACGTACAGCGGGATCATCACCCCAACGGAGATTAGGATGCCGAGCGGCAGATTGCGATCCGGCTGCTCCACCTCCTCGGCAATGCTCGCGATTTTTGTGACCCCGGCGTAGGACACGAATACGAACCCGGCGGCCGCGAGCAGTCCGCTCGTGCCTTTCTCAAAGAAGGGATGGTATTGCTCGGGCTGGACGAAGATCACTCCTTCGGCCCCGAATGTGAACAAGACTAGGAGGACGAATGAAACGAGGAAGGCCTGTAACCGGCCCGACTGCTTCACGCCTACGATATTGACGCCAATGAGGAGCACCCCAAGTCCTAAGCTTACCAACTTGAGCTCAGCGGCTGGGAGGGGGAGCACGACCACGAGGTATGCTCCCAGCCCTACCAACGCAAACGCACTCTTGAACACAAGGGAAAACCAGGCTCCCAGTCCGGAAATGGTTCCCATGAGAGGACCCATCGCGCGGTCGATATAGAGGTAGGTTCCTCCCGACTCCGGCATGGCCGTGGCCATCTCAGCCTTCGAAAGGGCGGCAGGCAGGACGAGGAGACCCGCAATGACGTACGCGAGGATGACCGATGGACCGGCCTTCGAGGCGGCGAGGCCCGGCAGCACAAAGAGCCCGCTGCCGATCATGGCACCGATGCTCACGGTGATTGTCGTGTAGAGCCCGAGGTCGCGTTCCAGGTGTTTGGCCACAGAAACGACAGGAGTGATTCGAAAAACGGGGCGAGGACCGCGGTGCCTGGAGAGCGGCCGTCGCACGGGACGAGAGCAGGACGTCTCCCTGGGAGGCAACAGGGGTACATTCTTCGGTCAACGTGGAGGACGCGTTCGACAATAGAGCAGGACTGAGATTTCGTTTCATTGAATCCTGTCCGTTCTGATCTCGATACCCTACAGCCGGGCACGGTCTGTACCTTCCGTTGTGTTACGAGTACACGCGTATGACAGTGCTTTTCCTTGTTTTCGGGTGTGCTTTTCTGCCCGGCTTCGTCGCGTGGATCAATTGGCGCGGACCCCGAGCAGACATCGATCTGTCCTCCGGTGTGCCAATCCGTTCATCTGAAAAAGGGAGAATGACCACTCGGGCGCGACGAACTGAGACGGCCCGCTTCTTTGAGGAGGTTCCTCTTCCTGCGGCAGCGGTACTACGCGACGGGGCCGTAGGGGCCACCCGATGGGTGTTTGCCGCTCTGGTCGTCAAGCTGGCGCAGGAGGGACACTGCACTCTCGTCCGTACGCGGAAGCGACGATGGATCGGAACCGGCCCAGTCGTGACGGTGGATCTGCACGCGGATCCGACGGTGCTCACTCCGTTTGAGATGACGATACTGCGCCAGTTGGGGCGTCACGACACGCTTGACGGGTTCGGCTTTGCGGGGTCCACCTTCCGGCGCCGCACACTTCGCGACGTGCGTGACGATCTCATCGAACGGGGCTGGCTAGTCGATCGACACCGGCGATCGAACATGTGCCTCGTACTCGCCCTCACGCTGCTGGGCATTGGGCTCGTCGCGAGTCTGGGCCCGCTTTTGAGCGCAATGGCCACAGGACTTGGAACCGGCAGTCTACTCGCCGCCACCGCCCGCTTTCCTGTTACCGAAACGGGCGTCCATCATCGGGCTACTCACCGGGCGTACGCTCAGTCCCAGTACGATCGGCTCAGGGCACATGGGTGCGACGTGCCCGAGCGGGCCGATAGGCTTCTCAGCGAGGCCCTTCCCCACTTTATCCTCGAACGGATGGTTACGCCTCGACGGCTTCGGGCGATCGCCGCGCAGCTGGAGGCCGCCGAGATCTCCGAATTCCGGCTCGACTGGGTGAAGGATGAGGAAGGGACGGATGCCTCTTTGGACGACGACTGTCGGACGCTGGGCCATGTGCTCACTTCGCTCGGGTGTCAGCCCATCAGCGATCGCCTTCGATAGGCCTAGTGGTCAGTCAAACTGAAGCTGTCAGGTTTTGAATTGAACACGCTGTGTTGGATACGTCATTCTGCGGCCTGGATACAGTACTGGCCATCGTTTTCCCCGATATGGAAAACGTGGCGCACCACTAGGAATGATTTCAAAACAATCGGATGATACTGAGCGTCGGTCCGAAATCGCTCGGAAACAGCGATCCCAGCCTGGGAATGCCCTCAGTGCCCGTCTGAATTCATACGTCCCCGCCCTTGGAGGTCATCGCGATTCTGTGTCCAGAAGAGCACGGGCCTCCTCCGCTCGGTCCGGTGGCACCTTTACCTGCACGCCGCTGCGCGACACTTCAAACATCATGGCAAGGCCGGCCTGGTCCTCATTTGCGAGTAGACAGGGAATGCCGGCATCCGCAAGTTGAGTCTTGGCAAGATGGGCGTCGCCTCGGGTGTCGTACCGGGCAACGCGAACAAGGGCATCGTTGGCCATTCGAATGCGCGACGTGTATGGATATGGACGAGGGGTTATAGAAACCGAAGGAGGGGGACCGAGATCCGGAGCCCGTTCCAGACACCGCACTCTGCGCAGCAGAGACGGGACGTTAGAACTCCCTTCTGCGACGTGTCTATCGGACCCACAGCTCTTTCGGTTGAACCGTCTGCTTGATCAATGCCAAGTGTCCTTCGGGTCGTCCTGCTTCTTCTCCTCGGATGCTGTCTTCCGATCGCGGCGTCCACACAGCCCCTCACCGATACCACCATCACGTGGCGCAGCTACAGCCATACCGGCACCGCCGACGTGGGGGTCTATCCGGGCCCGCCGGACGAAGAGGAAACCCACACCATCGTTCTCCGCGAGCTAGCAGAGAATCGGGGGCCTTCAACCGTAGAGGACGTTCAGTACGTGGCCGACCTGGTGGGGCGTCGCTTTGGCATTGACCCGACGACAGCCTACTGGGTCATTCACTGGGGCGGATTCTCGTTCAAGGGCGCGGATCCGGATGCAGAGAAGGCGCTCTTTCTCCGCGCGACCTTCAACCGCACCGAGAGCGGCACCCTGAGCAGTCCCTACTGGAGTGTGATTACCGAAACGGACGTGCGGGAGCTGACGGACCGGCGGTGGGCACAGTAGCCAAAAAAATACCGCCGACCCCAACCGTGTGTTGGGATCGGCGGTACCACCACTCATCGCTACACCGAGGGACGATCCCGGACTGTACAAACGACTCTGCAGCCCGAGATTTCCCTCCCACATCTTGTCCAACGGCGTCCGACCCGGAATTATTATTCCGATGTCGAATCCGGACGTGGCAGGCAGCAGATACAAACAAAAAGGGCGGACCCGCCGGATGGCGGGCCCGCCCAAATCGTCCGTTTCGTCCGAAACGGAAAGCACTATCGCTTAGCTTCAGCTTAGCGCTGCGGGATGGAGTCGGCGCGGCGGTACTCACGCGTGCCACCCTTCTTCGTCGTGACACCGCTCACTTCGCCTTCACCGCTCATGGTGATGCGGCTGCTCTGAACGCCGTTGCCCGAGTAGAAGTCCGCGACTGCCTGCGCCCGATCCTCGGAGAGCGACTGCGCATTGCGCTCGCCCGGGGCGGCAAAGCCTTCAATCCGAACGCTCAGGTTCGGGCACTGCGAGAGGAGGTCCGTGTTTTCCTGGAGGCTCTTGCGGGCCTCGTCGGTCAGCGTACTGGAGTTGCGCCCGAAGAAGGCCGAGTTGAACTCACTGACCGTCGTGCAGATCTCCGGGAGGTCGCGGTTTACGCGCACGGTGACAGAGCGCGAGTCGGAGCCCACGTTGTTGGAGGCTTCAAGCTGAACGGTGTACTGCCCAGCCGACTCGAACGTGTGGGACGGGGAGCTGCCCGAGCCACTGTTGCCGTCGCCGAAGCTCCAGCTGTAATCGATCGGGCTGTCGCCTTGCACGTTGCTGCTGAAGTTCACCTGATTGCCCGCATCGACCGGGTTCGGGTTTGCGTTGATGGACGTGATCTGAGCGGGCTGCGGCGGGCGTACCACCGTGACCATCGCGCGGGAGGAGTCGGCGCCGCCCTCGTTGCTCGCGCTGAAGAGCACCGTGTACTGCCCGGTCGAGTTGTACGCCTTGCTCGTGTTCAGACCGGAGCCCGTGCTGCCGTCGCCATAATCCCAGGTGTAGGTCAGGGGCTCATCGGCGTCCTCTTCGTTCTCGATAGACGCCCGAAAATTGCCCGACTCCCCGGTTTCAAGGGTGTCAGGGGTATTGATGGAGTTGACTACAGGGGCCGTTGCTCCGCATCCTGCGAGAAACAACCCGCCGAATAGAAGGAGGATAGGGAGCCAGAGTGAAGAATATTGTCGTGCGTTCACAGGTGTTGTAGTTGTCATGGTGTGAGGATAGTTGCGCTACGTCAGAGGGAGCGAAGACCGAAAGGGAAAGAAGCACCTCCGGAGGAAAGAGCTTCTTACAAGAAGAAGCCGTGGAGCTCGTCTGTGGGCCGTGATGCAGTGGTCGTGGCGGAAGCAGTCTCCGAAGGACCGTTCACGGCCGATTGGAAATTAGAGAGAGCAGCCGTACCCGTCAACAAGATCACAATCGAGTACAGTGTCGGACGGTAAGAAACGGACCACATTCCGAACACGCAATTTCGTTCAAAAATGCTCCTCTCGCCCGCACAAGAAGGTGGGGGACAAGGCAATGCCCTCTCAAGCCGTGCGCTCCACTTTCCATTACAGGGGGACGATGAAAGAACACGGACACCGAGGAGGAAAAGGGCACTGATCAGGAACAGATCTGTGTCCCCCGGGATGCTGTCTCTAACCGTTTTAGAATAGAGTACAGTAGACATCTATTTCAAACTCGGGGGGAAGTGTAGGAATACAATCAGAAAACCACAACTCGTGTCGTTACGAATTTGCGAAGACGAAAGGGATTCGCGAGGAATTTTCACCCTCTCTACAGGAGAGTAATTCTTCTTTCGCGATCCAGGGGCCGCTCCTGCTTGCTCTCAGCCGAATGCCTTTCCGTTCCCCTAAATGGGTTCTTTTCCGGTCTGCTCCATTGCGGTATTCCCGTAGATTGGCCCATTCCGAGATGTGAAATGTGCCGAACCAGTTGTGTCCTCTCTAAGCGAGTCTTTGTCTTGGGGGAGCCGCCCCAATCGGAAGCAAGTCCGAGAAACGGCACGCCCTTGACGAATTACGCAGCCGCAGGAAGAGGCAAGTGCTCTTCTTCTCTACGTCGACATGCGCTTTCCACTGAAAATGGGAAGGGAGGAGCGCCTTATGCCAGACGCCGAGGATGGTTATGCACTTGCTGGAAGCGGTTCGGAAGAAAAGGGGCACGAGGCGCGCCTCGTGACGGACGTCCGTTTTGGCTGCGGCTTTCAGATGCACATTGATCCTTCGGAGAGGGTATTACGTCGACAAGAGCGTCTCCACTGGCCCGACCCGACGGGCTTTGAAGCCAATCCGATCCGTGTATCCGTGGGTGGACATCAGTACGGGATAGAAGTCATGATCGGCTCTTCGATCGACCCCGTTTTTGGTCGCGAAGACCTCTCCCGCCTCTACCTGCTGAAAGTTCTCGGCGAGAAAGGTGTAGCCGCGCCCCTCAGCCTCTCCGAAGACCTCATACAGGGTGGGGGTAGATCGGGCGTGGTCATGATCGATAATGTCCTCGGCCCCGAGAAAGTGGAGAAGAATGCGATGCGCCATCGTCGCTGCGTCCTCGTCGTCGTAGTAGCCGCACTCCACCGCCACGCCCGTCACGTCCTGCGTAACGCCGCCCCCGTAAAGACTCATGTCCACGACTCGGTCGAGGCCCGTCGAGCGGGCCAGTCGAAGGGAGGCATCGTCCTCGCCGGTCACGATGGCGTAGGGACATCCTCGCGATTCGGTCGAATGAAAGTCGAGCACCGTCGTCCCTCGAAGCTCCCGCTGGAGGCGGGCGGCGAGTCGCTCCTCGTGCTTCTCGCTCGATTCGTCACCGGGCATGACCCGATTGAGGTCGGCGTCGCAGAATCGGAATCCGAGCTTGAAGGCGCGTTCGTTGGCAAGGACAAACTTTACCGGCTCGCGTACCGCAATGCCGCTGGCCTTGAGCCGGTTGAATGCATGCCAGCCACAGGTCTCGTCGCCGTGCACACACGCCACAATGGTGTAGGCCGGCTTGCCGTCGCCAAGCGTTTCAACGTGCATAAGAGGAAGGAAGGGGAAAGCAGAACAATCGGCCGCGGTCCTTTCGGGGGCCGTCTTTCGTAGGGATATGATCTTACTCAAAGCATTGAAGACGGCTTCCCGATGGGAGTGGAGATGTCGTCAATACCCGACAGCGCGCCCTTTTGGTCTGTGTCTCGCCCGTTGAATGCCGGATGTAGGTGGCACGAAAGGATCGTATATTTCGCTTTCCGTCCTCGATGTGGGTGTAACATGGGAAACTGGAGGAATCGTAGGGATGAGCGAACTGCAGATGTGCATCAGTGATCGTCGTCTCTATGCTACATTCCGTGTCGCTTGTCAATCCGTATACGTTCAGCCGCGCGCTCGTTGCGATAATCCTGCTTCTGAGTCTTGGAGCCGTCTCGTCGGCGTACGCCCAGGACGGAGAGACGTCGACGGACGAAACTCTGATTCAGGGCATACAATCGAGCGGGGGCTATGGTGCACCGACCGTGGCCCTGACCTCCGTTCATGGAGAGTGGGCCGTTCTTTCAGGAGGACAGGGCGGGTGGATCCTGAACCGGCAGTTTGTGATTGGGGGCGCGGGCCGCGGATTGGTGACTCGCCCCGGCACGACGGTCAACGGACAGGCCGCCGAGATTCAGATGGGATACGGGGGCCTTCTTCTGGAGTACATCGGGGCGCCATCGGAGCTGGTCCACTACAGCCTCACCACCGTCGTTGGGGGTGGGTCGGTCCAACTGGTCGATGAGGATTACGAGCCTCGTTACGACGCAAGCTTCAACCAGGCGGGCATCTTTGTCACGGAGGCAGGCGGACGCCTTGAACTGAACGTCACCTCCTTCTTCCGAATGGGAGTTGGGGGCGGCTATTTGTTTGTGTCGGGAAGCGATCTGCCGACCGTGTCGGATTCCGACCTTCGAGGGCCGTACGGGGAGCTCTCGCTTCGCTTTGGAAGCTTCTAGCAGGCCTCTGCGCGTCTTTTTTTACAGTACAGTGAAAACGGCGCGGACGACGCCGGGTATAGAACAGTCCAATTTCATGCGATAAGTTTGCGCTCGCTTCCGATCACACACTCTCTCAATACTCCGCTCGACGTCATGAAATCGCTGCTTCGTACTGGATTATTTCTCCTCGTCGCCGGCCTTCTCGCTGGGCCTGCGGTCGCCCAAACCACGGCGGGACCGTCGGCCACCTACGAGGGCGAACTGCCTCCTCTCGTTGACCGGCAGACCTTCTTCGGCGACCCGCAGTACGCCAATGCCCAGCTCTCGCCCGACGGCGAGCACGTGTCGTTTACCAAGCCGTACAAGGGCCGGATGAATGTGTGGGTGAAGGACCGGGGGGCTCCGTTCAGCGCCGCCGAGCCGGTTACTGCCGACACCACCCGCCCGGTCAACAGTTATTTCTGGACGCAGGACAGCGAACGGATTCTGTATGTCCAGGACAAGGGCGGAAACGAGAATTACCACCTCTACGCCGTCGATCCCGATGCGGAGGCGGACACCGACCTAGGAGTTCCGCCGGCCGAGGACCTGACGCCGTACGACGACGTGCGAGCCCAAATCATTGCTGTCCCGGAGGCCACGCCCGGCGAGATTCTCGTGGGCCTCAACGATCGCAATCCGAAGTACCACGACGTCTACCGGCTCGACTTGGCGACGGGGGACCGAACGCTCGTCTACAAGAATGAGAGCCGCATTGCCGGATGGGAAACCGACCTGAAGGGCAATCTCCGTCTCGCGACGCGACAGACCAGCGACGGGGGGACCGAAGTGCTCCGTGTGGAGGAGGACACGCTCGTGTCGGTTTACGAGTGCAGTTTTGAGGAAACGTGCAGTCCGGTGCGGTTCCATAAGGACGGGGATCGCGTGTACATGCAGACCAACAAAGGTGCGAATGTGGACTTGACCCGGCTCGTCCTGTTTAATCCGGAAACGCAGGACATGGAGGTTGTGGCCTCCGATCCGGAGGGTGACGTCGATTTCGGTGGGGCCATCTTCAGCGATGCCACGGATGAACTGCTCGCCACTGTATACGTCGATGAGCGAACGCGCGTATACCCGAAGGATGAAGACTTCAAGGCCGACTACCAGTTCTTGAAGAACGAGCTGGATGGGCAGGTGTCCTTTGGCAGTTCCACGGAGGACGAGCGCTACCGCATCGTTACGGCATCGAGCGACGTGGACCCCGGCTCGGTTTACCTCTTCGACCGCGAAGAGCAGTCGCTGCAGAAGCTGTATGAGTCGCGCCCCGAGATTCCGAGCCAGCACCTGGCCGAGATGCGGGCCATCACGTATGAGGCGCGGGATGGACTCACCATTCCAGCCTACCTTACGCTGCCGAAGGGGGTGAAGCATGAGAATCTGCCTACCGTCATTATGCCGCACGGCGGGCCGTGGGCGCGCGACACCTGGGGCTACAGCGGATACGCTCAGTTTTTCGCCAATCGCGGCTACGCGGTGCTCCAGCCCAACTTCCGCGGGTCCACCGGCTACGGCAAGGAGTTCCTCAACGCCGGAAACAAAGAGTGGGGCACCGGCGCCATGCAGCACGACATCACCGACGGCGTGCGGTATCTCGTGGAGGAGGGCATTACCGACTCGACGCGCGTCGGCATCTTTGGGGGGTCGTACGGCGGATACGCCACGCTCGCAGGCCTCACCTTTACGCCGGAGGTGTACGCCGCCGGCGCTTCGTATGTGGGCCCCTCCAATCTCCTCACGCTCCTGAACTCGATTCCGCCGTACTGGGCGCCGATCAAGAAGATGTTCACCAAGCGTGTAGGAGATCCCGATGATCCGGAGGAAAAAGAGCGGCTCAAGCGGCAGTCGCCCTTCTTCCACGCCGACCAGATCGACGATCCGATGCTCGTAATTCAGGGCGCCAACGATCCGCGCGTGAAGAAGCAGGAGTCCGATCAAATCGTGGTGGCGGCTCGCGAGAATGATGTGCCCACGCAGTACCTCGTGGCGCCGGAGGAGGGCCACGGCTTTCAAAAGGAGACCAACCGCCTCGCCGTAGCGGCGCAACTGGAGCGGTTCTTTGGCCAGCACCTGGGCGGGCGCTACCAAACGGACGTGTCGTCCGCGGTGCAGGCCCGCCTCGACGCGCTGCGGCAAGACGTGAGCCAGGTGACACTGCCGGACACGACACAATCCGCGTCTGCTGAGGCGAAGAATGGCCTGGGTAGGGTGGACGGCACGACGATTCGGCCGGCGTCTCTCAACTACGACGTGACAATGAAGGCGCAGGGCCGGTCCATGGATCTTTCCTCTTCCCGAACCATCGCGACCATGACCCGGAACGGGACGAAGGCCTTCACCGTGACCACGCAGACGACAACGCCCCGCGCTACCGTCACGGACTCGCTCGTGTTGGATGGGGCCACGCTTCGCCCTCATGAACATCACTTGAGCGGTCCGCTCTCGATGTCCGTCACCTATTCCGATACCGCTGCCACTGGAAGCATCAGCATGCGGGGGCAAACCACCGACATCGATCATAGCTTCGAGCAGCCGACGCTTGCGGGCAGTGCAAACGTGCAGATGGCTCTTGCGAGCATGCCGATGGAAATGGGGATGTCCACTTCGCTCTCCGTTTTCAATGCGCAGCGGCAGAGGGTGGAGACCCTCACGTTTGAGGTGACGGGCACGGAGACCGTGGAAACGGCGGCCGGCACCTTCGACACGTACGTCCTAAAGATGACGTCGGCGAGCGGCAATGCGTCCGGCACGATGCACGTCCGACAGACCGCGCCGCACCATCTCGTACAGTCGACGGCCGAGCAGTCCGGGCCGCGTGGTACGCGCACCGTGACGCGCACGCTGACCCAGATGTCGTCGGACACGGCCACGTCCGAAACCGAGTAGGCACACCTGCTGACGGCAGCATTCCAAGCGTCCGGTCTCTCGTGGAGGCCGGGCGCTTTTTTCTCGTTTGAGAGGTTGGGTTGAGGGGAAGGGGGGAGCCGACGGCCGTTCTTCAATCGGCGGCGCGCGACAGTCGTCGCTCTACTCTCCATCTTCCGCACATGCTCGCCGAATCTGTTGTATTTGAGACGGTGTCGCCTGGAGGGGGCGTGATCGGATTCGGGGTGGGGCTCGTCCTCTTCTTTGTGCTTCCGGGACTCGCGTTTCTGATTCCATTTCTGCGAGCTGTTTGTCGCCAAGACCGGGAATCGCTCGTTCAGCACGTCTCAGGACACGCAGTCGCGTTCGCGGTCATGGGACTGTTGTTTGTCGGCATTGGGGGCACCGTGGGGCAGTGGTTCTACCAGGATGCGAATGTGGAGGTCGTCCTTACGGACACGGCCCTGCGGGTGACCGGCGGCTCCTATGACCTTCGCTTCGCGGGGGAGTCAACAGATCGGCTTCCTCGGTCGGCCCTTCGACCCTCGGAGGCACGGGTGCTTTCCCCGATTTCGAGCACTCCGTATGCGACTCAAAAACGAATGGCCGGTGCCAATATCCCCGGGTTGTTTTCGGGCTGGTTCCGCCTCCAGAATGGAAAAGAGGCCTACGTGTACCTCGTCGGGGCATCCGAGACGCTTCTGTTGCCGACCACTGAAGGGTACGTGCTCCTTCTCGACGTACAGCGGCCCCGGGACGTTCTTCGCCGGGTGCGAGGAGAGAACGGCGGATAGAATCTGTACTTTTTCGGTATTGACGGGAATGGGGGAATCCACCCCGTCGGTGTCGTTAACGAATTGTCTCGAGAATACGACGGAGTGCGACGTGAGTTACGAGGCGAAGACTGTGTAGCGGATGTTGTACCTACACGACCTCGTACAGCCAACAGTAAAGCGGTCGGGGGCACATTTTCTTTCGCTATCACACACCGTGCGTTTTCCCGTTACGCTTTAATCCGCATGCGGTCAGTGTCGGTTATGAATGTGTTCAGTGAGACCGCCTCTCGGACGGCAGGAGGGCTGCGCATCGGTTCGGAGGAAACGTCCTGAGGCGGTTTGGTTTTTGTGTGGACGTTTGGAGGATGTCCCAATCCACTATCAAATTGTCCCGAATGAGACTACGTCCTGCGATAGGCCTGTCCTTCCTGTGTGGAATCCTATTCCTCTTTTCGACAGGGGGGGGAGGGTGCTCGAATAGCCAGCACGCCCTTACAGAAGCCCAGATGCGAAAGCTCGATCCGGCCCTGCAGCGGCTCGTTCGGGGAGAATCGAGAGGAATGGACCGGTACAGCACCTCCATGCGGGACGACGGGGTGACCGTCTATAGCGTCATCCTTCGTTCTAACAATCCCGAGGCACTGCGAAAAGCGGATCTCCCCCTTAATAGCGTGCAGGGAGACGTCATCACCGCTCGTTTCTCGATTACACAACTTCGGACTGCGGCTCGTCTAGACGCGGTCCGAAGAATTGAAACCCCCACCGAGACCACACCGAAGTTCTGAGTTGATTCTATGACGTTCGATACGGCTGCTATTTCTGTTTTCACGCGCTCTCTTCTCGTCGGGGTTGTGCTTTTGAGTGTTGTCTCTCCGGGAAGGGCACAGACGCCGCTCTCTCCGTCTGAGCGAGGAAAGCTGGACGGCGAGTTCCAGTTTCTTCTGAATCAGGAAGCGGAGGCCAAAGCCGTAGGACTGGAGGGAGAAAGTGGTCCGCCCTCGCTTTCGAGTGCGACGATCCCCTCCGAGCAAGAAACGCGCTACAGCGCCATCGTTCACACCGACGATCCGGCGGCTCTTCATCGGATTGGAGTCACACCGAATGCCGTCCACGACGGCTTTGCAACGGCGCGGGTAACCCGAGAAGAACTTCGCATTCTCGCCCAGACGGCGGCGGTCTCCCGCGTCGAGGTCAGTACGCAGCTCCAGCCGCACAACGATGAGGCCGCCCGAGAGGTGGGCGCGCGCCCGCTGAGTGCGGGGGCGGTCAATGGTACGAACTACAAGGGGCAGGACGTACTTACCTGCATTATCGACACGGGAATCGACTACGACCACGGCGACTTTTACAGGGAGGACGGCACGACGCGCATTCTCTCAATCTGGGACCAGCCGGATGCGAATGACAGCACGGGGACGGGGCATCCGAGCGGCTTCACGTACGGGGCCGAATATACAGAAGCAGAAATCAATGCAGGGAATGTATCCGAGGAGGATGTTAATGGACACGGGACGCACGTGGCCGGGACAGCCGCGAGCAGTGGGTATGAGCTGGTACTCGATGGCACGCAGTCGATGCAGGAGCACCGAGGAATGGCACCGAAGTCCGATGTCGTCATGGTAAAGACGACCTTCGGCGGGGCAGAGCTCATTGACGCAATGAGTTACTGCGACCAGGTGGGGAGCGACGAGGGAAAGCCGGTCGTCATCAACATGAGTCTGGGCGGACACAGCGCGCCTCACGATGGGACGAGTACGCTCGCGCAGGCGGTCGACAATGTTACTGGGGCAGGCCGAATCGTGGTTGCCTCTGCGGGAAACGAGGGCAATCAGCCGATCCACGTGTCCGGCACGGTAGCAATCGGCAACACGAGTACGGAGCCCTGGACCGTAGGGAAATATACCCCAGATACGGGCACGTCCAACGATTACTTTCTGACGACCTTCTGGATTGACGGGACGAACGACTTGGAGATTGTCGTCACTCCCCCCAGCGGTGCGTACAGCGATACGCTGGTTGCAACGGGGACCGGTACAGTCACCGCGTTTCGCGACTCCACAGAGGGGGCAGTGTACATCGAGAGTGGAATCGGGGACGTCAACGGCGACCGATACTTTGACGTGCAGGTGTATGATGCCACTACCAGCCAGGAACCAGCTGAGGGAACGTGGACGATTTCGATCACCAATGACGGAGGCTCATCTACGACCTACCACGGATGGACTGCTGACTTTGACGACATGCCGGGAGACTTCGACAATGGCAACAGCGCATACAGCGTGGGGTATCCCGGCACCGCCACCAGTGCCATTACCGTGGGGTCGTACGTACACCGGTGGCGCTGGTCGACCCACGATGATTCCTGGCACGCGTATTCTTATAGTTCTGATGGACGGGATGACATCTCTTCTTTCAGCAGCCGCGGCCCGCGCCGCGACGAGGTGCAGAAGCCAGACATTGCTGCGCCGGGACAGGGCATGATTTCGGCATTGTCGATGGATTCGAGTCCACCGTCGGCCTACGTCGTGCAGGGAGGGAAACATCGCCTTCTTCAGGGCACCAGCATGTCGGCCCCAGTGGTTGCCGGCTCCGTCGCCCTCCTGCTTCAGGAAGATGCGACCCTCACCCCGTCGGACGTCAAAACCCTCCTCACGAACAACGCGCGGGAGGACAGTTACGTCACGACGTACGGCGCCACCCCGAACACCACGTTCGGCGCGGGAAAGCTCGACGTGCTTGGAGCCATGACCGACTTGCTGAATGGGAGCTCACAGCGAGAAATTTTGTCGTACGAAGATCCCTGGACGAACACAGATTCGCACACCGTTGGGGGAAGCGGAGCAAACAAGATTGCCCTCCAATTCACGCCGAATACGGATGGGGTCGTGACGGGTGCGCTCTTCAATCTCGGAGTGGCGCCAGCCTACACCCTCACCGGCCCATTGAACGTCGAAATCTGGTCGGATGACGGGGGCAATCCACATGAAAAGATCGGCAGCACGGTCCAGGTCGACACGAGTCAGCTGAAAGACTTTTCGCCGACGGCGGTCAATCTTGCTCCAGCGTCCGTCGATGTCATGGCCGAAACGGAGTATCACCTGGTGTTGTACCCGAGCAATGCCTCAGAAACGATCAACATCGCGTACGAAACGGCAGGATCGGTCAGCGGGCGGAGCCAAACGTATGATGGCAGTTCGTGGAGCGGGTTGGGTAATGACTTCGTCATCCGTCCCGAGATCTCGCTTGTGGAGGGCACGTCCACCACGCTTCCCGTTGAAATTGCGGCCTTTTCGGGGACTACGAGCGGGTCAAACGTCACCCTCTCGTGGGCCACGGCCAGCGAGACAAACAATTCGGGCTTTCGGCTCCAGCACAAAGCTCCCGGAGCGTCCTCCTTTGTCCGCATCGGCTTTGTGCAGGGACATGGGACGACCGAGAACGCTCAAACGTATCGCTACGAAATGGAGAAGCTGTCTCCTGGCCGCCACACATTTCGGCTCCGACAGGTGGACCTAGACGGGACCGTTCATCCAGGACCGACCACCACCGTTAAGGTCAGCATGGAGACGGTTTACACCGTGTCGCCCGTGAAGCCCAATCCGGTGTCGTCCACAGGCACGATCGACATCGCGCTGCGAGAAAAACAGAACGTTCGGATGAGCCTCTACAACGTGCTCGGTCAGCGCGTGCGCGCTCTCCGCAACGGTCAGTTCGAACCGATGACGCGTCACACGATATCCATCGACGCGACTGAACTGTCAAGTGGCGTATATTTTCTTCGTATAGACGGAGAGCAGTTTCAAACGACTCGTAAAGTCACCGTGACACGGTAGTTTGTACGGATCGTTTTGACTTCGTCCATCCAGATGCTCTCTCCACTCGATCCCTGACCGGAAGCTGAGACCTCGCAGTTGCGGTCTGATTGTCGGGATTCCGTCCAGTCGTCGCGTAGGGAGTCCCAATTTTGGGTTTGAGGAAGCCTTCGTGCAATGGGGCTTCTGACCCGGTCGATGCGGCAGCACACGTCCAGATTCCGCTGCAGCATGAGGGCTACGCCCCCGTTGATTGGACGTGGCACGAACCCCCCACGTCAGCGGCTATACTGTCGCTTCCCTAGTGGTGCGTCACGTTTTCCATGATGGCCAGTACTGTATTCAGGCCGCAGAATGGCGTATTCAACACAGCGTGTTCAATTCGGCCCCTGACAGTCTCAGCTTGACTGACCACTAGTCTGTACCGCTCCGCACATCACTGTCCTGACGGGGGCGACGAAAACGAGAGCTTCTGTGGCTACCTGTGCCCAACGATGTCGACTGGCAACCGCAGCCCCAGGCACAAAGGCAGACCACGGGGCGGACCCCTTGTATCTACCTTATCTTCACGCAAGCCGAGCGTGGACTCCTTGACAGTGCCCCCTGTAGTCGATACTGTACGGATGCGCGGTTATTTAGAACTGGTCTAAATAAGATTTGCCGACCGGAATGAGATTCCATCCTCCTCATCGTCGTCGTGGCGGCTCCTGCGAGCGCTCGGGGATATGCTCTGTTTTCTGCCTCCTTCTCCTCTTTCTTGTGGGAACGCCCTGGGCCGTTGCACAACCCCGTCCATCAGTAGCAGCGTCGGACACCACGGCTCCGCCCGACTCGCTTTGGCAGATGGACCTTGACCCGGTTGTGGTGACCGCCACGCGGGCAGAGCGGGCGGCGAGTGAGGTATCGGTGCCCGTCTCGGTGATCGGGCAGCAGGAGATCGAGGCGCAGGGCGCAGCCCGCATGACGGACCTGCTTGCCAACCAGCCCGGCCTCATGATCAACAACGACCACGGCTCGGGCCTCCAGATCCGCGGGCTCGGCGCGGAGTACACGCTCATTCTGCTGAATGGGGAGCCGATCATCGGGCGGACGGCGGGGACGCTCGACCTCGACCGCCTCACGACCGGCAACATCGAGCGCGTAGAGATTGTGCGCGGTCCCACCTCGTCGCTGTACGGCAGCGATGCCCTGGCGGGGGTCGTCAACCTCATCACCCAGCGGCCGGACGACGGTGTTGGCGGAAACGTGCGCACCCGCTACGGCACGCACGGTACCGTCGATCTCAGTGCCCGGCTCGGCGGCAGAAGTGGGCCGTGGCAGGGATCGGTCTTCGTGAATCGGTACCGGACCGGCGGATACGACCTGGCCCCCGGCACGCTGTCGCCCACCCGGCCCGGCTACGTCGACTACACGGCGCAGGCCCGCGGGCAGTACGATGCGGGCGAACACACGACACTGTCGCTGCAGGGGCGTCTCGCGGCGCAGTCGCAGGACTATACCGTCGGCATCAGTAGTGCCGGCCCCTCCGGTGAAACACCACACACCCAACGTGCTGAGCAGATCGACTGGAACGTTTCACCCGAGATCGAGCAGCAGCTGGGCGCGGGCTGGCGGCTCACGGGCACGCTCTACGGCGCCGGCTATCACACCGATCAGACGCTCCGCCGCACGTCCAACGGAAGGGTCCGCAGCTCGTCGACGCTCGACCAGTACCACGGCGAGGCCGAGACGGTGCTGCGCGGCACGATCGGCAGCACTCACCTGCTCACGGTGGGGGCCGGAGCCACGCTCGAAACCATCAACGCCGACCGCAAGACCGGGCAGCGGGTCGGCGGCTTCGGCTTCGTACAGGATGAGTGGAGCCCGGTGGATGCCCTCGACGTGACGGCGAGCGTTCGCCTGGATGGCAACAGCGACTACGCCTCGCGCCTGAGCCCGAAGCTGGCCGTCCGCTACGCGCTGCTGGATCGCCTTTCGTTTCGCGCGTCCGTCGGCAGCGGCTACAAGGCCCCGGCGTTTCGCCAGCTCTACCTCGACTTCACCAATCCGCAGGCCGGGTACTCGGTGCTCGGCGTGACGGAGGTGCAGGCGGGGCTGCGACGGTTCGAGGAGCAGGGCCAAATCGACACCTTCTTCCGCGATCCGAGCACGCTAGGCGATCCTCTCTCTCCCGAGACCTCACGTGCCTTCAACGTAGGGCTCACGGGTACGCTTTGGGAGGGCGCCACGCTCCGCCTCGACCTCTACCACAACGAGGTCGATAATCTGATCGACACGGAGGCGGTGGCCCGCAAGGCCAACGGGCAGAGGGTCTTCACCTACGTGAACCGAAACGAGGTTTTCACCCGCGGCGTCGAGGCCCGCCTCACGCTCCGTCCGGCTTCCGGGCTTCGCGTCCAGCTTGGCTACGACTACCTGGAGGCTAAGGACCGGCAGGTGTTGGAGCAGCTGGAGGAGGGCACCATCTACCGACGGGAGAACGGGCGCGACGTACGGGTGACGGTCGACGACTACGCCGGGCTGCCGGGACGCGCCACCCACTCCGGCACGACGCAGCTCCGCTACCGCTATGCGCCGCTGGGGCTGACTGCCAGCGTGCAGGGGACGCTCCGCGGCCGCGCCGGCTACGCCGACCTCGACGGCAACGGCATTATCGACGCCGACCGCGAATATCTGGAGCGCCGTATGCTCTGGGACGCCACGCTTTCGAAAACCATTCGCGACAACTACACGCTGCGGGTCGGGACCGAGAACCTGCTCGACTACACGAATCCCACGCGCGTCCCGTCGCTTCCGGGCCGCACCTGGTTCGTGGAAGCCCAGGCCCGCTTCTAACTCCCCTTTGCTTCACGCACTCACTCCTCAAGCATTCACCCCTCACGCAACACGCAATACGAACAATGCTCAACCGAATCATGCAACGCTCTTCTCTCCTTGCCCTGCTGACGCTGACGATCGGAGCGGTTGTCCTCTCGGCCTGTGACAGCACCGGCGCCAACGAGAAAGAGGATCCGGGGGAGACGGCGACCCTTGTGACTGTGGAGAACCTTCCCGCCGATCCCGACACGACCAGCGGCCGCGGGCGACCGCAGGGCTACGGTCAATTCGCCTTCTTCAATCTGCGGGATAGCAGCATCGTTCTGCACTCCGACGAGTCGACCCGGTCCGATTCGGCATCGACGAAGTGGGACATCGCCTTCCAGAGTACAGACATCATCGTGAACGGGGGAGCGAACGGACCGGGGGAGGGCGCAGCGTACGTCGCTGAGAAGGCCTTCCAGGAAGTTACGGAGGTGAATACCGACAGCCTGAAGAAGAACCGCGTGGAGAACTGGTACACCTACAACGCGAATGGCAATCACCTCGTCCGTCCCACGCCGGGTCGCACCATCGTCGTGCGCACGGCCGACGGCGAGTCGTACGCCAAGATTCGCATCCAGAGTTACTACCGTAATCAGAATACGGATAACGAGTCGCGGTACTACACCTTCGAGTACGTGCTGCAGACGGACGGCACGTCGTTCGAGTGACACGTGATTCGGGAAGTGTGATGAGGGAATCGTGATGCGTGGCGGGAGAGAAGCAGCCCGATTCCATGCATCACGTCACACGCTTCATTTCCAGGTTCTACGCACTACGCAACACGTAATACGTACAATGCCGATGCTTCGACTCCTCCTCAGCGTTCTGGCCGCATTCCTCTTCGTCGCCTCGCCCGCCAGGGCACAGTCGGACACGGTCGCTGCCGACGATCCCGGGCTCCTTGTGCTGGCTCCCGACCGCGGCTTTCTCGGCAACGAGAAGACCCGCGACGTGATGGCTGATTTTCGCGAGCACACCTCGAACGTCGGGCTTGCCTTCGCGACGTACGAGGAGACGACGTCCAACCTGAACGAGGGGCTTTCGCAGATTGATACCGAGAACGGCGTCGTGGTGCTGCCGCTCTTCCTCTCCACCCACCACACGCTCTACCAGTCCGCCCGGGAGGCCATGCCGACGGTCGAGAACGGCGTGCAGTGGGCTGCGCCACTGGGCACGAACTACCTCGCCGAGGAAATTCTGTTTGATCGGGTCGAGGCCCTCTCCGAACAGCCGGACGAGGAGGCGCTGGTGGTGGTCGGGTACGGCGCCACGGACGCCGCGGGGGCCGATTCGATTCAAGCCGACCTCCAGGCCTCCGCCGAGCGCGCGGCCGAGAAGTACGGACTGGCCGGGAGTGGGCAGGTCGTCGTGCAGTACGCGAGGAACGCGTCCGAAAAGGCATCTCGCGCCGCCATGGGGACGGCGACGAAGACGGTGAAAGCGGCGGCCGGCGAGCACGAGCGTGTGATTGTCGTGCCGTACAATCTGGGGATGGAGTACACCTCGATGATGTCGAGCTGGTCGTGGATGAGTCGTCCCCTTGGATCGATCGACGGGGTGGTGGCGAACGGAGAGGCGGTGCTCCCCCACCGGAACGTGGAGCGCTGGCTGCGGCGCACGGCCACCACCTACCGCCCCCTCTCGCCCGACGACGTGGGCGTGATTGCCGTGCCGCACGGCTCGGAGTACAACTGGAACGAGACCATGCGGACGGGCCTCGACCCGCTTACGGACGACTATACCATCGCGGAGGCCTTCAGCATGGTCGATCCGGTCGTCGTGGAGCGGGCGGTCCGGCAGCTGGAACAGGAGGGCTTCAAGGCGGCCGTGATGGTGCGCATTTTCTCGATGGAGAGCAGCTTCCAGGAGAAATCGCATTACATTCTGGGTCTTCGAGACACCTTCGGTCGAAGCATCATGGGCGAGAGCTTTCCCGAGCGCATTCGCACGCACCTGCAAATGACGACGCTCGGCGGCCTGGAGGCTGACCCTCACTTTGCAAAGGGTCTCCTCGACCGGGCACAGGCCATTAGCGAGAATCCGTCCGACGAGACGGTCATTCTGCTGGCACACGGCACCGGCTCCGACGAGGAGAACGCGCACTGGATGGAGAACCTGCGCACGATCGCCGACACGATGCAGGCGCACGGCGGCGACGCCTTCCGCGACATCAAGGTGCACACCTGGCGCGAGGACTGGCCCGAGAAGCGGAAAGAGACGATCCCCGAAATCCAGCAGATGGTGAGAGACGCGTCGGAGGACGGCACGGCACTCGTCATTCCCGCCCGCACGACCTCACAGGGGCGCGCCTCGGAGTACCTGGAGGGACTCGACTACCGCTACGGCAAAGGGTTTGCGCCGCACCCGCAGTTCGAGGCGTGGATGCGGAAGCAGATCGAGACGGGCATCGACCGCCTGCAGGCCGCGCCGCAGTCTGAGGCAGAGACGGTACAGACGGCCTCGTCTACCGAATAGCGCCCAGATGAACCGTGAGGCGTGGCGTGGATGTCCGATTGCTCGCTCACGCATCACGTCATTACGTTTCAAGGCACGCTCCCATACGCCCCACGCCCTTTGCCTCTCGTCCCTCGAATAGCAGGCAACGACCGGGACTGGAGCAGATTCCTCGCAGGCCTCCCCCGCGCTCTTACCTCCCCACCATCCATGCCCTAACGCTCAACGCCAAACCCTGACCCCCCAACTGCCCATGTACAATCTCCACAGTCCCAAGCTCTTCCGGACGCGTCACGGTGCGATTCTGCGGTGCGAATGCTGCAGCCGGATCCAGATCGAGTTTCGCGAGCACGTCTTGCTGGTAGACGAAGACGAGTTCGAACTCTTGATGCGGACGGTCCGGCAGGCGCTGGCCCAGCTCCGTGAGGCCGAGGAGCAGGAGTCGTGGCAGCTGCAGGCGCAGACGGACGGAGGAGCGGTCGGCGTCGTGCTTACGGAAATGTCGCTGGCGGCCCTGCACGAACTGCTCCAGGGAGCATGGGCGATGTATGTCCTGGAAGAGCGCATCGACGCCGCGACGACCGACCTGGCAGACCGGGCCACCGACGTCGTGCGCGATCATCTGCCATGCGCGGGATAATCCCACCAGCGGGATTCCGCCGTGACGACCGTCTATAGACCCACGGATCCCTGGCTGTACCGATTGTGCAGCGCCCCGGATCGTTTTTCCAGCTCCGAGCGCATCGGGGCGCTCGGCCTGCCCGAGACGGGCACCCGCCCTCATCATCGAATCGACGGACCAGACGATATTCATTCTCATGCGCACCCTTTCGCTTTCTCTTCTCCTCACCGCCCTGATTGCGATTGCTGGCTGTGGGGACGGCGACGGTTCCTCCAACTCATCCTCCGATGCGGCGAACGAGGCCGTTACCGAGGTGACGATTACGCCCGTCGGCAATCAGATGCAGTTCGAGCAGACCGAGTTTACGGTGCCGGCCGGTGAGGAAATCTCGCTCACGTTCAAAAATACGGCGACGAGTTCGGCGATGAAGCACAATGTCGTCCTTCTAACGACCAGCGAGGGATCCGTCGTGACGCGGGTCGGACAGGCCGGGACGCAGGCGGCCGACAACGAATATGTGCCTGAAGATGACGCCGTCCTTGCCGCCACGGGCCTTGCCGATCCCGGGGAGACGGTGACAGCCACGTTCACGGCGCCGAGCGAGCCCGGCAGCTACCGGTACATCTGCACCTTCCCCGGGCACTACGCGACGATGCAGGGCACGATGACGGTCGTCTCCCCCTGACGCGGTCGCGTGTCCCGGCCCTCTGCGGATCTCCCTGACCACTGCTTCCAATCCCATGACCCACTCGATCGACGATTCGTCCCTGATCTTTCAGACGGAAAATGGCAAAGTGCTCCGCTGCGCGTGCTGCGATCGCATCGAGGTCGTCTTTGGAAACATTGCCGTTGCCGAGGAGCCGTTTCTCTTCAAGCGATTCCGTCAGGCGGTGAAGCAGATCGACGTTGAGGCGCAGCAGAGCCGCATCGATGCGGAGCGCCCCATCCTCCTGTCGGTGGACGGCGACCGATTTGCGTTCCGCTTCACGCGGGAGGAGGCGCTTGAGCTGGAGGAGTTGCTCGACGGTGCGGCGGCGATGCTTGAGCTTGGGGAGATTGTGGACGAGGAGCTTGGGTCTGATCGCACGTCCTGATCGGCAGCAGATTCACAGTCACGATTCAGAACACGAAATCAGAATGAGCGAGCCAACCTCCATTCAGCAATTCGACGAGGAGCGCGCGGACGGGTACGATGATCGAATCCGCCGCATCGCGCCCGGCTACGACGTGCTGCACGGACTGCTCTCCAGCGTCATGGCGGCGACGCTGGGGGATGAGGCCCACCTTCTCGTCGTGGGCGCGGGGACAGGGGCAGAAATCGCTGCGATGGGGGAGGTGCAGCCGGGCTGGCGCTTCACCGCGGTTGATCCCTCACCGGAGATGCTGGCGCGATGCCGCGAACGGATGGCGGGCACGGACCTGGACGGACGCGTGGAGTACGTCTGCGAGCGCGTGGAGGACCTATCGTCTGGCCGAACGTTCGATGGGGCCACCTCGATTTTCGTCTCGCACTTCCTCCAGACCCGCGAGGCAAAGGAGCAGTACGTCGAATCGATTGCCCGGCGGCTGCGGTCGGGGGCGCCATTCGTGTTCGCGGACCTCTACGATCCCGAGGACGAGGCCGATCAGTTGTGGGCTGCGTGGCAGGAGTGGTTTGCGCGGGTCGGGGCGTCGGACGAGGAGGTAGAGCGCACGTTTTCAAAGATGGAGGACGAGATTTCGTTCGTGCTGGAAGAAGAGCTGAACCAGATTTTGCAAGCGACGGGCTTTGCGGAATGTACTCGCGTGTATCAGAGCTTCCTGTGGGGAGCATGGTGGACGCAGCGCGGCTGACAACCGGATGAGCGGAGTGGGGATGCAGGATTGGTACGGAGCACGTCTCCCAAAGTAGGCGGATGGATCGGTGAGGAGCGCTGTGGGTATGGCACCTTACCCTTCCCGTCTGCACTTCTCTCGTTTACGACCGTCTCCGTTCCCATGACCGACGCCGCCGACGCCTCGTCCGACTCGTCGCCTTCGCTGCTCCGCCGCATTGCCATTTGGGGCGGGAGCATTCTGGGTGGGCTCTTCGTCCTGATCCTGGTCGCCGCACTGCTAATCCCCCAGTTTTTTACCTCCGAGGAGCTGAAGGGCTACGTCATTCCGCCGATGGAGGAGGCCACCGGGCGGCAGGTGGAGATCGACAACATCGGGCTTCGCGTCCTGTGGACGCCTGCCGTATCCGTCTCGGGCTTTCGCCTCGCCAACCGGGAGGGGTACGGCCCGGAGCCGGGCGTGGAGGCACAGGAGTTGAACGTGGAAGTCGCTCTCTGGCCGCTCCTCACCGGCGCCATCGAGCCGTCGGCCGTGGAGCTGGTCGACCCGGTCATCCGCTACGAGATTGCGGAGGACGGGAGCACGAACTTCGAGGACCTGATGGGGGGTGACACGACGGAGGCCGCGGCCGAAGAGGACGAGGCGGTGCTTTCCATTCCCGTCTCCAACTTCCGCACCACGGGGGCGCAGGTGCGCTATCGGGATCGCAGCACCGGGCAGGCGCTGGAGCTCGACTTCGACGCCCAGCTCAGTGCGCTTCCCGACGGCAACGCCCTCACCAGCGCGGGCACGATCGACGTGCAGGCCCTTCGCGCCGTGCTGCCGGATGTGCGGGAGGACACGTTGTCGGTGACGGACGCTACGATCACGTACGACGTGCGGGCGGCGCTGGCGGACGGGCAGATCGATCTGTCGGACCTCACGATCGAGACGGCACCCATTACCGTGAGCACCACCGGCGCCGTGACGCGTCTCAACACGCGTCCGGCGGTGGACCTGACCGTGGAGACGCGGGAGGCCGACCTTGCCCAGCTGGCGGCGTTTGCCCCGGCGGCCGCCGGGGAGGGCCTCAACCCGCAGGGTTCGCTCCAGCTCAAGACGACGATTCAGGGGCCGCTCCCCGACAGCACCGGGGCAATGGACAGTCTCGCGGTCGACGGCACGGGACAGCTCTCTGGCATCGGCGTCGACTATCAGGGCAGAGCGCTCCTCCGCGACTTCTCGGCGGACCTGGCGCTATCCCTGCAGGAGGCGGCCGTCCGATCCATGCAGGGGCAGCTCCTCGGCGCTGATCTCAGCGGAAATGTCGCCGTCGGGGATCCGATGGGCACGCCGCAGGTCGACCTCGACCTCGAAACCGGTGCGATGAATCTGGCGGACCTCGCGGCGTTTGCTCCGCCCGAGCAGGTGGAGGGCTACAATCCGCAGGGGACGCTCCAGCTTGCGATCAAGGCGACGGGGCCGATTCCAGAGGACACGGAGGGGATGGATCAGCTGACGGTCGACGGTACTGGGCAGTTGGCGGGTGTGGGCGTCGACTATGACGGCACGGCGATGCTGCGTGAGCTGGGGGCCGACCTCTCGTTCTCCTCCACGACCGCTGCGGTACAGGGCCTCAAAGGGCAGCTTCTCGGCAAACCGCTGGAGGGCACCGTCACGATCCGCGATCCGCTGGGGAGCCCCGCGGTAGACGGGCGGCTGGCCGGCGCGGCGGACATTGCGGAGCTTGCCTCCCTGGCGGGCGAAGACGCGGAAATGGAGGGCCTACGCGGCACGGCCGACTACGACGTGCAGTTTGTCGGGCCGGTGGACACTCCCGACGCCATCCGGCCCAACGGCCGGATTCGGCTCACGGAATTCCGATATCCCTACGAGGGATTCCGGCACCCCGTCGAGATTCCGGATGCCACCGTACGGCTCACCGGCACGGGCCTTTCGATGGACCGGTTCACGATTCAAACCGGCGAGCAATCGATGGCGCTGCAGACGACCGTTCGCAACCTCTTCCCGATCTCGAAGGGGCTGGCCGAGACCAACCCCGCGATGGCTGTCGACTTTGCCTTCACGTCCGACCGTCTCGACCTCGTGGAGCTGTATCCGGAAGCGACTGGGGACACCTCGGAGGTCTACTACTCGCAACTCTTCGCCGCCACACTCTCCGGTTCAAAGGTGAACGGACGATCGCCGGAGGCCGTCGCGAAGAAGCTGTACGGCGGCACCGAGCTTCCGGCCTACGCCGTGGACGGAGATGTCGAGATCGCGACCTTCCTCAACGATCCGCAGCGCGTGGACAATCTCGCGTTCGACGTGCAGATGCGCGACCGGCGGTTGGAGATGCGCAACCTGTCAGGGACCACGTATGAGGGACAGCTCGCCGGATCGATCACGTTTGACCAGAGCGGGTCGGCCACGAGTGCGGCCCGCTCCACGAGGGAGTCGGTGCTGCTGGCCTCCACGACCGGCGGCGCTGCCCCGATGCCCCCCGCGTCCGACCTCGACTACGACATTCGGCTCAAAGGGGCGCGGGCCGGGGCCTTTCTGGAGGACTGGACCACGCTCGGGCGCGTCGTCAACGGCACACTCGATCTCGAAATGAACGGCGACACTCCTCTCACGGAGGGTTTCCTGCCCGTGGCGAACGCGCTTACGGCCAAGGGCACGTCCATTGTGGCCAACGGGGGCCTCTCACTGAACCTCGGCGCCGTGAAGATGCTCACCGACAAGCTCGGCCTCGGCTCTGCTTTGACCTCCTTCAAGCGATTCGGTGGGCCCTTTACCATTGAGAACGGCACGCTGGAGATGGGGACGTGGGAGATGGGCGGCGCGTCCACGAACGCACGCCTCTCCGGAGCGCTCGGCCTTGGCGGCAGTGTGGACGTGGAGATGCGGATGGACCTGCCGCTGACGGCCCTGCAGAAGAGCAACATTCCGGGCCTCGTGGGGGGCAAAGTCACGAGCCTCGTGCAGAAGCTGGCCGGCGGGGATGTGGGTAGTAACACGATCCCCGTGCGCGTTCAGGTGGGGGGTACGATGAGCGATCCGACCGTAGAGGTTGTGGACAAGGAGGCCGTACGCTCCGCCATTCAGAAGATGGTGAAGGAGGAAGGGCTCAACCGCGTGCGGAATCTGTTTGATGGGGGGTAATGCCGTTCGGGACATGTTCCCGTTTCTCGTCTTGCCCGCCCGATCGACAGAACGGCGAACGCCTCCGAGAGAGCGGGACCAATTTACAGTGCGGAACCGAGGCGAATGCAGGTGCTATTTTGTGGAGGAAGCGGCTCACTATTTTTCGTAAAGACGGTACAGTTGGATGTCTCACTCTCCCTCCCGACGCGACTTTCTGAAACGAGCGGGTTCGGCTCTAGCCGTTTCCACCATCGGCTTCCCCTCCGTCCTTTTGCCGAATCGGGACCGGACGATTGGGGTGGCGCTCTGCGGGCTGGGCAGCTACGCCGGCGGACAGTTGGCGCCGGGGCTGCAGAAGACGGAGCACTGCGAACTGCGCGGCATCGTCACCGGCTCGCCCGAAAAGATTCCGCGGTGGCAGCAGCGGTACGACATTCCGGACGCGAACGTTTACAGCTACGAGACGCTGCCGGACATCGCCGACAACGACGACATTGACGTGGTGTACATCGTCACGCCGACGGGCGTGCACGCACGAGACGCGATCAAGGCCGCAAAGGCGGGCAAGCACGTCTGGTGTGAGAAGCCAATGGCGATGAACGAGGAGGAGTGCCAGGCCGTCATCGACGCGGCGGACGCGAACAACGTGCAGCTTACCATCGGCTACCGGCTGCAGCACGAGCCCAACAACCGCACCGTCATGCGTTACGCGGAAGAGGAAACGTACGGCGCCGTGACGGAGGTGAAGGCGGGCGCGGGCTACGATGGCGCGCACCCTGATCCGGACAACTGGCGGCGGGACGCAGAGCTTGGCGGCGGCGCCCTCTACGACATGGGCGTCTATTCCATCAACGCCGCCCGGTACGCGACGGGCCTGGAGCCGGTGGCCGTGACCGGCCGCACGTGGTCCGAGCGGGACGACATGTACAGCGAGGTGCCCGAGTTTGCCGAGTTTACGCTGGAGTTTCCTGGCGGCGTCACGGCCACGGGCGAAACCAGCTTCGGCAAATCGACGAACTATCTCGATGTGACGTACACCGACGGCTGGTGCCGGCTGCGGCCGTACCAGTCCTACTCCGGCGTGCAGGGTGAGACCAGCGACGGCACGCAGCTCCGACCCAGTGGTCGCGACCAGCAGGCCCGTCAGATGGACGACGACGCCCGTGCGATCAAGAACGGCGAAGCGCCCCTCGTGCCCGGCGAGGAGGGCCTAGCCGACATTCGGATCGTGAACGCGATCATGGAGTCATCGGAGAAGGACGGGGCGCGGATCGAGCTCTAGCGGTCCATGCCCACATCCGTTTCTGATACCTAGTTCGGGGGTAAGCTCCGAGTATGGAGGCCCATCGGTTAATTTCAGGCCGTCTGGGTCACGTGCATATGCCGAGAATGGCTCCAGTAGCACCGTTGGAGTCCAACGGCGCTGCGGATCCTTTCAGGAATCGGAATTAAGCTATCGGATTTGGTAGAATCGGACACGCTCGGTTACCGGTCCCGCCGGACGTACAGGTCCTCGACGTATCCATCTCCGGTCCGGTCCACCAGTGCCGCCAATGGATGGCCTCCGGCCCGGACCCGCAATACCCGCTCGCCGGTCCGATCCGTCGAGACCCACTGGGCGGTGAGGGCGCCGCGAAGATCGAGGCGACGGCGCTCCGCTTCGAGGCGGCGCACTCCGGAGCGGCCCAAAATGTCGATCAGGATTTCCACACGGATGGACACGCCCTCGTCCCGGTGGGGGCGACGGCGAAAGACAATGTCTCGGGCCGGTCGTCGGTGCCAGCGCGGCGCCCGGTGCCGATAGACCCTGCCCCGGTGGTTCACGACGATAGCGGCGCCCCGTTGCTTCCGGACGGCGATCCGGCACTTCATTGGGGGCGGTTGATGTCCGGGCGGGCGGCCCGGATACCAGAGGCGGCACAGGCCGCGCGGTGGACGATGTCCCTTCGGGATATGGAGGCCGCGGGAGCGTTGACCGCGATGCTTGGTTTGGCGCGAACGGCCTCGGGACGCATGCTGCTTCCTGTTCTTCGCCCATCGTTCCTCATGATCAGCTCGGTCAGGAGTTGCCTCGGATGCACGGTCCAGTCCGGGCGGGACGCCGCCGGGAGGCCCTTGGCCTGAGGCCGTCATGGGATGGAGGGCAAAGAGGAGACCGAGGAACAGGACTGCGAACCCCCGAACTTGAATGCTCATGGCGACGGATCGCTGATCGTGAGTGGGCATGCGCATCCGGGAAGCCGTCGCCAAATTGGGAAACGTAACAGAATATCGTGGAAGAAGAGGGAGGGATCGCCGACAAAGGGCCTTTCGGTCGTTACGAAAGCCTCCGAACGTCGAAGACTACCACCCGATAATGGGTTGTGAAAGCGGCGGCCAGGCATCGAAGACCCCAGGACCGCGGGCCGCCGGGATGATGTGTTTGCCCAGCAGACGGAGGATCTGCGTGTTGTGATTGTCGCTGCCGGGCGGGCGATCGCCGAGAGCGGACGTGCAGACCACGACGAGATCCAGCCGAGGCACGACGAAAATGTACTGTCCGCCGTACCCCCACGCGAACGCCACGCGCTCGCCACCAAACCAGTGCGTGAACCAGAGGTAGCCGTACTGATGATTGCGGTACGTCGACAGCACGTAGGTCTTCCAAGAGAGCGTGATCCAGTCTGGGGAGAGCACCTGCTGTCCGTCGAACCGACCGTCGTTCAGGTACAGTTGCCCGAACCGGAGCATCCCTCGCGGCGTGAGCGACATGTTGTTGCCGCCGAAGTAGCGGCCCACCGGTGAGCGCTGCCAGCTCCGGATGCGCATGCCGAGCGGGTCGAAGAGTCGGTCTTGCGCGTAGGCTCGGAGCGACTGCCCCGTTGCCTCTGCGATCGCGGCCCCTAGAATGTGCGTGTTGCCGGTACTGTAAATCATCTCCCCGCCGCGCCGGTCCACCATCGGGCGTTGCAGCGCATTCGCGACCCAGTCGCGGCTTGTCACCCAGGCGCCGTAATTCCCGAAGCTCGTCGACTCCAGTCCGGCCTGCTGCGTGAGCAGGTTGCGAATGGTGATTCGTTGCTTACGGGGAGCGTTGGCCAGCAACGCCGGAAAGAGGGGGCCGATGGGCTGGTTGAGACCTGAGAGCGCTCCCTCTTCGATGGCAATGCCCGTGAGGGCGCTGAGCACACTCTTGCTGGCAGACTTGAGGTTTGATCCACGATTGGGTCCGCCAGTACCGAAGTAGATCTCCGCGACCGTCGTGTCGCCGCGGGCAACGAGGAGACTAGTGAGGGGCGGAGCGATCTCCTCGGCAAGGGCCGCCGCCTCGGCAAGGGCGGCCGCGTCGAATCCGTGTGTTGTGGGCGGATGGGCGCGCCAGGTGACGGTTCGCCCCTCCTCCTGTGCCTGTACGGCGGTTACGTAGAAGCAAAGACTGAGGGCAACGGCGAGCCCGACTCTGAATTGGGCCCGGAGACTGCGGGGAAGGGGAACGGAGTGATGCACTGCGGGAGCACGTTCGGAGATGAGGGGGACTGCGCGTACTCTGCGGCGAAAGTGTGTTGGATTCCCAATTCTTTGGAACCGTCTAATATGGCGCTCTTGGTGTTTCCGAAGTCGGCTGTTCGCTATACCTTGAGCGGGATTCTCTTTGAGCGCTCGCCGAAGGTTATCGGAGGAAGGTGTAGCTCACCTTCAAGGTGAAGGTGTTGCGCGGGAAGAGGTCCAGCGCGTCGGCGACGTGATCCCGGAAAGAGCGCTCGTAGAGCGACCGATCCCGGCGGGCGAGCGGGTTCGCGCTGGGGTTCGCGCGCCGCCCGTGCGTCCACACCAGGAAGATCGTCGAGCCGGGGCGGTACTGCCATCGGAGTACCGAATTGGACTGCAGGCTCTGAATGGCAAACTCGTTCTGCTTTGGATAGGCGTCAAGTGGAACGAGCGTGTCGCGGTCCTGCAGGATTTGGAAGCGATCGTAGGTTCCCTGGGCGACGAAGAGCTGGCCGTAGAGCTGCAGGGAAAGCTGAGGCGTGAACGTGATCGTTCCTCGCGTCGTGACGTCGATGGACCGGGTATCTCGTTCTCCGAAGACGGGAACGAAGTACCGACGCGGACTTGTGGTGATAGGCTCAACCCCTTGGAGGGTTTGGTCGAGTTGATTCGGGCCGAGGGAGAGGTAGCGTGCAGGGGTGCGGCGGGCCTCCGTGCCGATTTGCCATCCTCCGTCTGTCCGGCGGAGTGCCTCGTTGGCCGACCAGGCCGTCACGCTCCGCTCCCATTCTGCCTCCACGTTCGCCGAGAGCGAGAGACGCGTGCCCACGTCGACGTTGCCTCGGAGCCCTGCCGCGTAGCTACGCCCGCCGTCCTCTATCATCGTGAATCCCGCCTCGGGTTCGATCTCCCAGCTGCGGCGGCTGTCCGTCGTAAACTCCGCTTCGACCTTGGCCTGAGCCGGCTCTGCCCAGGGGCCGAGGCCTCGTGTCTCATACAGGTCGTATCCACCAAAGGGGTTCTCCGCTTCTGCGGATACCTCAATCCGCTGGAAGCCTCGGAGCACCCAATTGGTCCCCACCTCAAGACTCAGTCCCTGATTGAGGCCGTTTTGATAGGAAAAGGACTGCGTATTGAAGGTGCGCACGCTCGCCCGCTGAAACGGGCCGAAGGACTCTCCGCCGTTGATGTTGTGTTCGACGGAGGCGAGCATCACGACCATGTTGTTCTCCCGTAGCTGACCGAGGTCGTTCGGATTGAACTGATCCCCGAAGACATCCAGCCCAACGAAGCCGGTCCAGTCGCCCTGTCGCTTGCGAAGCCACGTTTTCCCGGCCGCTCCGGCCCTCGAGTCCTGTTCCGCCGGTGCAGGGCGGAGGTGGGTAAAGGCGGCGAATCCCTCCACGCCGTAGCGATTGTCCCCGAACCGGAGGTCCCAGTCGGCCCCACCGGTGAGGCTGCTCCGTCGGTCCGGCGTCTCTTCTCTCGGAGCGGACATCCCAGTAACGATGCCGCCGACACTTGAGTAGCGCCCGAGTTGCTGCTTGAGCCGGGCCACGCCGTAGTGCCGCGTGGGGTCAAAACTCTGCCCCGTGGTCGCCCCAAGGACACCGTACGAGAGGTCCCCCTCCGTCCGTCCTGAGAACTTGGCCGCACCCACAATAGGGGCCTGCGCGCCGATACGGCGAGTGTAGAGCAGCTCTCCGGGACCGGCGCTAAATTCGAACTTGTTGATCCCCTCCACGAAAAACGGGCGCTTCTCGTCGAAAAATGTCTCGAAGGCGGAAAGATTGAGTACAGCCGGATCCGACTCGACCTGCCCGAAGTCTGGGTTGACAGTCACGTCCAGGATCGAGTTCGGTCCTAGCCCCACCTTCACGTCGCCACCCACGTCGAAGGTGCGGTCCCACTCGGCCGTGCCTGGAACCTGTTCGCTTTCCTCGGCGCGGGCCCGGCTGAGCGTGTAGGGGCGCACCTGCACGTTGCGGCGGGATTCGATTCCCGTGATGCCCGTCACGTAGCCAAACTGAGACACGAGATTGGTGCGCTCCTCCCGGGGCACGAGCGGCCATTCGGCCTGCTCTCCGAGTCGTGGAATCGTGCGGGTGAAGTGGATGCCCCAGCGCTGGGTCTCGGCGCTAGAGAAGCGCAGCATGCTGTAAGGGATTTTGAGCTCTGCCATCCATCCCTCCGAGGTGAGGCGGACGTCACTGTACCACACGGCATCCCAGGACGTATCGAGGCCTCTGGGGAACAGGGCACCGCCTCCACCTCCCCCCTGGCCTCCGCTGGAGCGCGTGGCGTCGAGCTGCACACCTGCCGCACTCACCCCGAAAGCAAAGGCCTGACGTCGGTCCAGGTCTGAGTCGATCGAAATTAGAAACCAGTCCGCCCGGTTCCATTCATCACGTCGGCCCATCGTAGCCTGAACGCGACTCGGGTCTTGGTCGTGCATCCGGGCCCCGACGTAAAGATGGTCCTCGCCGTAGAGAACCC
This sequence comes from Salinibacter sp. 10B, assembly GCF_002954405.1. Taxonomy (NCBI): domain Bacteria; kingdom Pseudomonadati; phylum Rhodothermota; class Rhodothermia; order Rhodothermales; family Salinibacteraceae; genus Salinibacter; species Salinibacter sp. 10B. Next base: position 3,042,514 of record NZ_MQWC01000004.1, read on the forward strand.
GTACGTCGGTCCGGTGGGTGGCCGCCGCGCCCTCGTCGGGCTCAAATTGACGGAAGTCGCTGATCGAAGTGGCTTCCGTCCAGGCAGTCTCCTGCAGACGACCGTCGACGCGGATCTCGGAGGCCGGTGTGGCCTCCACCGTGGAGCGCTCCTGGTCGGCGGCGGTCTGTTGTGCCCACACGTGGCCTGGAACGCACAGGCTGGCGGAGAGGGCAAAGTAAAGTAGAAGGGACGGAGCAGGAACGGAAGGCATAGTACCGTAAATGGCGAGTCAGAAGAAAGAACTCAGGTGGGGACGACATGCCTCCCGGTCCACTTCTGTCCGTCCCGAGGGGTTCCGGCCCGGCCGACGAAGTGCACGAGCCTACCGCAGAGCACACTACAGAAGGATTCTCCCTCAGATCCGGTCTTCCTTTACCCTCAGTGGTCCCCGATCGCCCCTCTGCCGGTCCGGCATCAGAGGAGGCAGGCAAAGCCGCCATTCCTCCGTCCAATGTTATGACGTGCGATTGCCGTACAATCGCTGATTGCCAATGCCTACGTCGATACGACGCTGTGTTCTGCATCATCCCCTTCCGCTTCATGTCAGTTCCGTCGATGCGGCGTGTCCTCAGCCTCACCTTTCTCCTCGTCGTTGCATGCGGCACCCTCGTAGCTTGGACCCCCGAGCCGACCGTTTCGGACAGCGCAACCGTCTCGAATGGTACAGCGTCAGAAACCGCTGCGTCGGGTTCCGTTCCCGAGTACGCCGAGAATGGGATGGTCGTCTCCGCCAAGCGGTGGGCCTCCGAGGCGGGCCGATCACGAAGGGCGTTTTCGGTGAGTACGTGCGCTGGGGGTGTGCGCAGGCCCTTCGCGTGTAGCACCCCGACGACAAGCGGGTCTTCTACGGCAGATCCGATTCCCGGAGTGACGGAGCCGCCGTCGGTGAGAGGACGGGTCGTAGCCCGCGTCGAATCATTGGAGAAACAGTCTGGACGGTTCCGCGTCCGAGATACGCACTTCGGTACCGTCAACCCCTTTTTATAAACGCGGACACGAGGAAGGGCTCGTGCCCCAGATGATCCTGTGGCCTACCGTTACAATCTCCATCCCTCATACGGCCTCGTCGTTATTCGGGCACAGGGGGCCAAATGGACTGGGGAGGACATTTTGGAGAGTGCGGACGAGATCGTCGCGGACGATCAGTTTGCCCCGGACTACGACTGGATTTACGACATGCGCTACGTCCATCACACCGTGATTGACGTGGAGGAGATCGAGCGCATCGTCGATCGATTTCGGGCCTTTCGCGAAAAGGGACGGGTGGATTCCAACAGCAATTCTGTCATCGTAGGCTCGGACGAGGACGTGCACTTTACGGGGATCCTCTACCAGTACAAGTCGAATCGTACTGAGAGCCAGTTTCAAATCGTGGACACGATGGAGGCGGCCCTGCACTGGCTTGGGGTCGAAACGGCGGCCTCGGAGCTCCTGGAGGAATAGAGCAGAGGGCTTCACGTCGCAGTCTGCTTGATACACCGTTTCGGAACGTGTCCTTTCCCCGAAAGAGTGGCGTGGGCCCATCCCGCTTGCCGCGGCCGCGGCCATTTCTCGATCCCGGGATCGACCCTGGAACAGATCTCCGTTCGCCCGGTGCCGTCCCACTGTCGCTGTTTTGTACCGTAGTTTTCCCTCAGCATGCTGCCCTCATCGGTTCGTTCTCTCGTCGGTGTTCTCGTTTTGCTCTTGGCGATTCCGCTTCCCCTTTCCGCCCAGCCGGCATCGGTCGACACGGCGCTTTTTCGTGATCTCGACTACCGGATGGTCGGCCCTACCCGCGGCGGGCGTGTGACGGCGGTAGAGGGGCATCCTGCTCATCCCAAGACCTTCTATATGGGCGCCGCCGGCGGCGGGGGCGTGTGGAAAACCACCGACTACGGGGAGACCTGGATCAATCTCACGGACGGGGAAAACTGGAAAAGCACGGCGATCGGGGCACTGGAGGTGCCTGCTTCGGATACGAGTATCGTTTACGCTGGCACCGGTTCGGAAGCCATCCGCGCCAATGTGACCACCGGACGCGGCGTCTACAAGTCGACGGACGCCGGCGATTCCTGGCAATTTTTGGGACTGGAAAATGCCGGACAGATTGGCGCCATCAACGCCCATCCGGAGAACCCGGACCGCGTGTTCGTCGCTGCGCTTGGGCATCCCTTCGGGAAAAACAAGCAGCGGGGCGTCTTTCGCTCCACGAACGGCGGCGAAACGTGGGAGAAGGTCCTCTATGCCTCCGACTCGACGGGAGCCGTGGACCTCGCATTCCATCCAAACAACCCCGACGTGATCTACGCTGCGATGTGGCGGGCCGAGCGGAAGCCGTGGACCATTATCAGCGGCAACGACGGGGGGGACGGCCTCTACAAGTCGACCGACGGGGGAGATACGTGGACTCAGTTGGAAAACGGGCTCCCCACCGGACTTGTCGGCAAGATTGACATCGCCGTCACGCCCGCCGCGCCGGATCGCGTCTACGCACTTGTGGAAGCACCGGGCAAGAAGCAGGGCCTCTACCGCTCGGACAACGCCGGCGAGAGCTGGCGACAGGTGAGCGACAAAAAGGAGATCATGAGCCGCCCGTTTTATTTCACCCACATCTTTGCCCACCCCGAGGACCCGGATCAGATCTTCGTGGGCAATGTCAACTATTGGGTGTCGTCGGACGGAGGGCAGACCTTCGACACGAAAGAGGTGACGCACGTGGACGTACACGACCTCTGGATCAACCCCGAGCAGCCTGAGATTCGCATTCAAGGAAACGATGGGGGAGCAACGGTGTCGATGAATGGAGGGCAGACGTGGTCTACGCAGCACAACCAGCCGACCGCCGAGCTTTACCAGGTGAACGTGGACGAGCGGTTTCCCTACTGGCTTTATGCCGGACAGCAGGACAACTCGACGATCGCCGTGCCGAGCCGTCCGCCCGCCGAGAGTGCGCCCGCGGGGCCGTCGGCCTGGTGGAAGGCCATTGGCGGCTGCGAAACCGGCCCCGTCGTGCCTCAGCCCAACACGCCCATCGTGTTCGGCAACTGCAAAGGGCGCTTTGCCCGATACAGCCAGGAAACCGGCCAGGCGCAGCAGTACTGGGTGGGGGCGCAGTACATGTACGGCCAGAACCCCGCCGAGCTGGAGTGGCGCTTTCAGCGCGTGGTGCCCATCGAGATCTCGCCGCATGACTCCAGCGTCGTTTACCACGCTTCGCAGTACGTGCATCGAACCACGAACGGGGGGGAGGACTGGTCCCGCATCAGTCCGGACCTTACGGCGAACAAGCCACAATACCAGATGCGCTCTGGCGGCCCCATCACCAACGACATCACGGGCGAAGAGCACTTCAGTACCCTCTACGCCGTGCAGGTGTCGCCTCACGACGCCGACGTGATTTGGGCGGGCGCGAACGACGGTCCGGTCCACGTAACGCGGGATGGTGGGGAGACGTGGACGAATGTGACACCGCCCGACGTGCCCCCAAACGGGCGCGTCGACGCCATTTCGCCGTCGCCCCACGCGCCCGGCACCGCAACGGTTGCCATCCAGCGACGCCTCCTCAAGGACTTTGCGCCCTACATCTACCGCACCACCGACTACGGCGAGACGTGGACCCGCATCACGGACGGCATTCCGTCGGATTACCCCGTGCGAACCGTTCGGGAGGACCCGAACCGCGAAGGTCTGCTTTACGCCGGCACCGACTTCGGACTGTTCGTGTCGTTCAACGGGGGGCAACAGTGGCAGCCCCTCCAGCGCGACCTCCCGGTGACCCCCGTCACCGACATTCGGGTCCATCGAAAGGATCTCGCTCTCTCCACCATGGGGCGTAGCTTCTGGGTCCTCGACAACTTGACGCCGCTCTACCAGATCGACGAGCAGCTCGCCGAGGCCGACCGTCACCTTTTTGCTCCCCGCGACGCGTACCGATTGCGGTACTGGGGGGGGCAGCGCGGCCCGAGCGGGCCGGAGTACCCGGCCGCTGGGGCGATGATCGACTTTTATCTGGAGGAGGCGCCGGACCAGCCGATCACCCTCGACATTCTCGACGGCACTGATGTGGTGCGCCGGTTTGTGGGGGTAACGGAGCAGATGGAAACGGCAGACGAGAGGAGCCCCGCTCGGCCGATGAAGGCCCCGGGTCCTGTCGAGCCGAGCACGATTGACACGTTTACGGTCCACGCGGGACAGAACCGGTTCACCTGGGACCTGGAGTACCCCGAGGCAACGCCGAAGACACAGGGTGAGGGCACGTACTTCGGCGTCTACAGCGGCCCGATGGCCCTTCCCGGCTCGTACCGCGTGCGTTTATCGGCAGGCGATTGGGACGCGACGCAACCCCTGACGGTGAAGATGGACCCGCGTGTACAGAACGCGGGGGTGACGAAAGAAGACCTGGAGGCGCAATTTGCGCTGAACCGCGAGATCCTCGATGCCATCGGCACGGCGCGCGCCACGGCCTACGCCATCGACTCGGTCCGCACGCAACTCCGCAACGCCGTAGAGAATGGGCAACGCGATCAGGGCACGGTGCAATCGACGCTTGATCGTCTCGGCGCTCTCCACGCAAAGCTGGCAACCTCGACGGAGGGCAGCTACCCGCCCCCCAAGCTCATTGACCAGCTGGAGTACCTCTACTACATGACGAGTGCGGCCGACCAGAATCCTGGATCCGACGCGCCTGCCCGCTTTCAGACGCTGGACAAGCGCCTCAGTGACATTCGTGCCGAATGGAAGCAGCTCCGACGCCAACTCGATCTTCCGACGACCGACTGACATCGCTGCGTTTCACTTGGAAGATGCGGATCCCTAAAGCACATTGAGGCACTGTCGGGGGGGAGGAAGCGTATAGGGGGCGGAGGCATGGAAGCGTGGAGGATTGAACGGCGGCTTCCGTCTGTCTCCCTCACGTTCATGCGTCCACACGTCCACACAGTCGCCTATGTTTACGGGAATCATCGAAGAGGTAGGTACTCTCACGAACGTCGAGGATCTCGGGGGCGGCAAACGGCTCACCATTGAGGCGGAGATGGCACCCACGCTCCGGGTCGACCAGAGCGTCTCGATCAACGGCGCGTGCCAGACGGTCGTGGCGGTGGATGCCGAGAATCGCACCTTCGCCGTCGATAGCATTGAGGAAACCCTGCGCAAAACGACGTTCGGCCGTTTCACGGCGGGCGCGCCGGTCAACCTGGAGCGTGCACTGCAGGCCGGCGACCGGTTGGACGGCCATTTTGTGCAGGGACATGTGGACGCCACCGGCACGATCGTCAAGGTCGAGCGGGAGGAGACAGACTGGCTGTACACCATCCAGTTCGATCCCAAATACGCCGCCTACCTCATCCCGGTGGGCTCCATTTCCGTAGACGGCATCAGCCTAACGGTGGCGCGGCTTGAGGAGGAGACCTTTACCGTCGCGATCATTCCGCATACCTACAAGGAGACGAACGTGGCCGACGGGTGGACGGAGGGAGCGGCGGTGAACCTGGAGTTCGATCTCATCGGGAAGTATGTGACGCGCAGTTTGACCGCGAGCGGCGAGACACCCGATCCAGAGGCACTGGCGCAGGCCTGGGGAGAGGAGTAGGGAGGACGCTGTGACCGGAGAGGATGGATCGTTCTCGTCCTATTGCAAAGTTTTCGCTAGAGGCGTTGTGGAAGCGTGGCAGCACCCTGATCGGGAGCGCTCAGATGCGAACGGAGCACTCGGGTCCGCGGGGACGAAGAGAGATTACGTGTGTGGATAGTCCATTTGTCTGGCAATCTGACGCCGCACAGTCGGTCCCGTTAGCCGTTCCACGACGTGGAGTCCGAGATCAATGCCCGCCGAGACGCCCCGGGCCGTAATCACGTCGCCTACGTCCACCACGCGATCGTCGACCACCTGCGCGCAGTACGGCGCCAAGTCGTCGAATGCATTCGGATGCGTGGTTGCCCGTCGATCGTCAAGGAAGCCCGCCGCCCCCAGAAGTAGGGAACCAGTGCAGACGGAGGCCTTCAGGCCAACAGGCTCGGCGGTCCTCATCCACTTCAGGAAGGCGTCGTCCTCTTGCAGAAGGGCAGTGCCATGCCCGCCCGGCACCACGAGCAGATCGTACGCGTCTAGGGCGGACCCCACGCAATCGGGGGTGAAGTGCAGTCCCCGTGCATCGGAGATCGGTTCACGGAATGCGCAGAGGTCCCACGCGAAGTCGTCTACGAAGCCCATCGTCTTCAGACGAGTGATGGGGTCGTAGGCCCCGATGAGGTCGAGGGCGGTAAGGTCGTCGAAGAGGAGGAAGGCAACGGTCATGAGAAGGGTTTTTCTGATGGACGTCTCATACCGAATCTTGCTACAGGCTTCAGGTAGGGGAGCTACGACGATGTAATACGCAAATCCCTCTCGGATCGTCGGCGCCGTCAAGGAGGGCACCAGAAGCGCCGTTGGACTCCAACGGCGCTACGGAAGCCTACTTCTACCGGAATAGAGCCCCCGGAGTTGGGATCACTTCCCCTTCCAGAACAGAAAGAAGCCCGTTCGTGCCTTTGCCCGAATCGGCCAGTGCGGGGGCGCTTAGAAACGGGTTTGCTGATTTTCCTTCGCACGAGAGAGCCCGTCCCGGAAGAATCGAGAGATCCGAAGACGCTCGGACGGGGGGTTGCGTTCGGATGCTGGGGACCTCGGTACAAGCCCTTTTCTTGAGCGGGATCCCCCAGCAACGATTCAAGACGTTTCCACCAGCCAGCCGATGATGCGTCGGCGGTCTTCGCGGGGAGCATCTTTGTAGAAGTGCACTTCGACCGTGTCGAGGGGAGCGTAAAGGCCCACCTTGCCGGCGACGCCCGGCAGTCGGCTCGTGCGCGATCCGGGAATCGACGCCGAAAAAGACGCGCCGTACCGCTTCTCGCAGCGAGCGGCGAATCCGCTCAGAATCGGCCCGGCGGTCTCGTCCTCGAACGTCGCCTGTACGTGCAGAGGATACGCCCGACAGTCGTTGCGAAGCACGACCTCCCGGTCGGCTCCGTCGTACACGAAAATGTCGTGCGTGTCGCCGTTGCGCAGATGCGCATCGAGCTCACTCGGTGACGCGAAAACGACAGGGGCGTCCGTCTTCGTCGAAGGAGAAGCACTGCTCTTCTTTTGAGCTAAAGCCATCGCTTTCCTTAAAGACGCTGTTTACGTAGTCGCGATCGATGGGACCGTTGAAGTTGAGAATGTCCCCGTGCCGAAGAGCGTTCATGATGGCCGCCCCGCCCCCCATATGGAGCATGCACACCGGTTCGTCGGCCTCTCCGAAGTACTCGCGGTAGTTGTAGGCCTCGTAGCTGTTGTGCACCGAGAACGAAAGCGTGTCGTCCGACAGCTCGTCGAGTTGCCAGTAGCCCCACCCGAAGGCATTGACGACCCCAAAGAGGGCCGTCATGGAGTCGTGTGCGCCGGGGCTGGGACCGAAGTGCGACTTGCGAAGCAATCCAAACTCGGAGGAGAGCAGGATATTTCCGAGGGTGTAAAATCCGCACACGTGGCCCGCTTCCTTCAGCAACCGGACGCCGAGGGCGCGGGACATGTTGTTTTCCTGAATGCGGTCCAGGAAGATCTGCGAGCAGATGTTGTAGTAGAGCGACGGAATGAACGTCAGGTACACGTTAAACGCCGGGATCAGACCTTTCTCCGGGTCCCCCACGAGGTCCATGTTCTGAACCGCCGACGTGACGGGCGGGGCAGGAAGGTTCTCGGGCTTAGGGTTCGGCGTGAGGGCATCACGGTGCTGCTGGAGGCGCTTGGCTTGCTCCATGTAGTTCTCGACGTTGTCCTGTCGATTGCTATGCCGGGTGACCGTCCACGTGTTTTTGTCGTCGCCCATGGCGATGCAAGAGGTCTGCTCGACCTCCACGTCGCAGCCGTAAGCCGCCGTTAATGCTCCCTGCAGGGCTCCCGTCAGGAAGAAGTCTTGCGGTTCGTCCTGGACGCCGAACTTGCTCTTGTAGCCCTCAGAGTAGTGAGACGCCGTTGCCGTGATGGTATCACTCTCTAGAGCATCCGTCACCTGCGGATTGCCATATCCCCGTACCCGAAAAAGGGCCTGCGCGTAGGCAAGCCGTCGATTGAGGGACCACTCAGCGTCGAAGGCGCGCACGAACATAACAAAAAACAGGGCGGCCGACACGTTGACCAGGACGGCGTCCATCCCGGTGTCGGAGCGGGAGCGGAGGGTCTTCTGCAGGAAGCAGTTGTAGTGGTGGCAGTGGGCCACGTGGGTACTCCCACCCGGTCCCACGAGATGACCACGGTCTACAACAGGCTGCAGGGATTGCACCGCCTTAGCCCGAAGGTCAGGGGATACTACGTCCATTTGACTTCGTTGCTAAATAAAGAGCGAACGAGGACGGTAGAGACAGAAACCGCTACCGATAGCACTGGTCCGGAATGTGCTCGTTGACGTTGTTCTCGATGGCATTCTCGAGCGCCTCGACCACGTCCGGGTTGCTGCACTGCTCCAGATCTTCGAGCTCGTCCATGTTGCCCACTCCGATGGATTCGAGTGCCTCAGAGGCCTCCATAAGGATGAAGGCCTGGGTATTTTTGTAGGATTTGACGTTGTCGGTTGTCTCTTCGAGCCAGTCCCACAGGGTCGGAAGGTGAATGACGTCCGTGTCATCGTCGGTCGTCTCTTCTGCCGCAGACGCCGTCCCGTTCCTGCTGCTAACCCCGTCCCTCGACGCGTCTGCAAGAGACGACGTCTCTTCCCCCTCCGTGTTTTGGTCTTCGCTGCCCTCCTGCTGTTTGTAGGCGGCATACGCGATCGTGGGCTCCTCAATGAGGTCTCGTTGTTGCAGCTGACGGACGACGGCAAAGATCTCCGGCTCACTCAGCTCGAGCGTATCGGCAATCTGGCCGATGCTCGTGTCCCCGTCGAGCCGGTCGTAAACGGCCCAGCAAGAGGGGGGAAGCATAAGGTCGGGATCCGGTTCGCGCCGACGCACGAAAACAGTTCCTGAAAACATGGATGGCGGTGGCAACGGATGTGAGGAAACACGAGGGGCGACTTACGGCGTCCGCCTCCGACAGCCGGCATGGCTGTTGAGAGACGGCCCCGAATGTGTTCTAGGTGATAAACAACAATCATTCCGTCCCTTCTTTCTCATTACATCCATCAATGGTTCTTCGTCCGATTCGGGAAATCGGCCCGCCTCGTCCTCGATGTCCGGGAGGCGACGGATCGCGCACCACGACTACGAAAAAAGGCGGCTCGGGGGAGCCCGAGCCGCCTTGATCACGATAACCGAAATGTGTGCGTACGGGGGTTATGCTACCGCAGCAGGCTCGCGTACATTTTCGGCAGCCTGCACCATGTTTTCGAGTGAGGGCTTGACCTCAACCCAGCGGCGTGTCTTGAGGCCGCAGTCCGGATTGACCCACATCTGCTCGGTGTCGAGCACCTCAAGGGCCTTGTGGATGAGGTCTTCCATCTCCTCGACCGACGGCACACGCGGCGAGTGGATGTCGTAGACGCCCGGCCCAATCTCGTTCGGGTAGTCGAACTCGTCGAACGAGTCGAGCAGCTCCATCTTCGAGCGGGAGGCCTCCACGGAGATCACGTCGGCGTCCATGTCGGCGATCGCCTCGATGATGTCGTTGAACTCCGAATAGCACATGTGAGTGTGGATCTGCGTCTCGTCCTGGACGCCGCAGGAGGCGAGCCGGAAGCATTCCACAGCCCACTCCAGGTAGTCGTCCCACTGACTCTCGCGGAGGGGCAGCCCCTCGCGGAAGGCGGGCTCGTCGATCTGGATGGCCTGCACGCCGGCGTCTTCGAGGTCGACCACCTCGTCGCGAATGGCGAGCGCGATCTGGCGGCACGTCTCGGCGCGCGGCTGATCGTCGCGTACGAACGACCACTGCAGCATCGTGACCGGGCCGGTCAGCATGCCCTTCACCGGCTTGTCGGTCTGGTCGTTGGCGTAGGAGAGCCACCGCACGGTCATCGGCTCGGGACGGCTCACGTCGCCGGCGATGATGGGCGGCCGCACACAGCGGCTGCCGTAACTTTGCACCCAGCCGTTTTCGGTAAAGAGGAAGCCGTTGAGCTGGCGACCGAAGTATTCGACCATGTCCCCCCGCTCACTCTCGCCGTGCACCAGCACGTCGAGGCCAATCTCCTCCTGCGCCGCAATCGTGTCGGCAATCTGCTCCTCGATGAACTCCTCGTACTCCGCCTTCGAGATCTCTTCCTTCTTGTACTTCGCACGCATCTTCCGCACATCGTTCGTCTGCGGGAAGGAGCCGATCGTCGTGGTCGGGAGCGTCGGCAGGTCGAGGGCGTCCCGCTGGATGGGGCGGCGCTGGGCGTGCGGAGAGTTGCGCTCCGTCATCGAACCGTCAATGCCATCCACACGGCCCTGCACGGACGTGTCGTTAATCCAGTCGGACTCGGCGCGCGCCGTCTGGGCGTTGCGGCTCTTCTCGAAGAGGGCCTCGGTGCCGTCCACGTCGCCGTTGGCGCGCTCCGTCAGCGCCACGATCTCCTCAATCTTCTGCTTGGCAAACGCAAGCCAGAGCTTCATGTCGTCGTCGAGGGCCGGCTCGGTGTCGAGGTCGACCGGCACGTGCAACAGCGAGCAGGACGGCCCCACGAGCACACGGTCGGAGCCAAGCGCGTCGACGGCCGTCTCCACGGTGTCGAGGAGCGCGTCGAGGTCGGCCCGCCACACGTTGCGTCCGTCGATGAGGCCGAGGGAGAGCGACAGGTCCTCGGGCACGCCATAATCGAGGGCATCCTCCAGCTGGCCCGCGCCCCGAACGAGGTCGAGGTGCAGGACGTCGACCGGCAGGTCCAGAGCCGTAGGGAGGTTGTCCTCCAGGCCGCCGAAGTACGTGGCGACGTGCAGGTCGAGGTCGGCCGCGTCGGCGAGTGCCTCGTAGGCCTTCGTGAAGGCCGCGCGCTCCTCGTCGCTGAGATCGAACACGAGATTCGGCTCGTCGAGCTGTACCGCGTCGGCCCCGGCGGCGGCGAGCTCCTGCAGTACCTCCGCGTAGACGGGCAGCAGGTCGTCGAGCAGGTCGAGGGCGTCGAGGTTGTCCTCCTGCGTCTTGCCGAGTAGCAAGAACGAGACCGGGCCAATGATGACCGGCCGCGTGTCAATGCCATGCTCCTTCGCCTCCTTGTACTCGTCAATGACCTTCGTCGAGGAGAGGGAGAAGTTCGTGTCGCGCGAAAACTCCGGGACGATGTAGTGGTAATTCGTGTCGAACCACTTTGTCATCTCCATCGCCTGCACGCCGGAGTCCTCGCCCTCCAGGTCCTTCTCCTGCAGCCCGCGGGCCATCGCAAAGTAGGTATCGAGGTCTACGCGTTCGCCATCCCACGGGAAGCGTTCGGGCACAGCACCGACCATCGCGCAGGTGTCAAGCACCTGGTCGTAGTAGGAGAAGTCGTTGGACGGCACCACGTCGAGGCCGAGATCCTGCTGCTCCGTCCAGTGCGATTCACGGAGTGCCTGGGCCGACTCGATGAGCTCTTCCTTCGAGAGGTCGCCTTTCCAGTATCCCTCCACGGCACGCTTCAGTTCACGGTGCGCACCGATACGGGGAAAACCGAGATTGCTTGCCTTCGCCATAGGCGTACAAATGGTTCATGCGTGAGGAGAATGGAATCTGTAATGTGAGGGCGTTTGTGGAAAAATGCTACGCACGTCGGTTTATTTCCTCAAACATCCATATTACCCCCAGGTTATGTTGGGGGTAGGTCAAAATTGGAGGAAAAGATTAGGGCGTGAGTATGGGGTCTGGCATGAGGTAGTGAGGCGCACTCGTGTGCACTCGTTTGAATGCAACGAGCCCCCGGAGATCAATCGCCAACCCCGTGCGAAACCCTCATCGAATCGACTCTCGATTGCACGCCCGGATACCGGATCCGGCAACTTAATTCAGGACGGAAAAGAATCTGTAGCGCTGTCGGAGGAGGGGGGCGAGATTGTCCGCCGCACGATGGAGACGCTCTGTGTCGAGGCAAAAAATCCAGTGTCGCGACGCGTCGGACCTGCGGCTACTCTCGCAACGGCACACTCCAACGGCGTTTCGGACTGAGCTTCCATATTGGAAAAAAGCTGCAGGATTTGGTATGAGCGGTCCGTTGACACTCTCTTCTCTCCCCGCTTAAGTTAATTAAAGCATACATACCAATTCTATTTTGTTTTATTTTTTTCTCCTCGCTTCCCTTTTCTCCATGCCTGAGTTTACCGGCGCGACCGACGAGACACACGTCTTCACCCTTCCCTCCGAAATCGACGCCGTCCGCTTCGACCGACGGCAGGCCGCCCCCGGTGGGGAGATCGGCCTCGAAATCCGCACGCTCTTCTGCGCTGAGGGCTCTCGTCTCCAGATCAAGCTCGTCGACGCGCAGGGGACCGTCCACAACACCCTCGACGGCCGGCTCGCGGGCGAGGACATGAATCTCCGGCTTCGGGTGCCGCAAAAGGCGAAGGGCGGCCTCCTGGCGAAGGTCAAGATGCCGAACCACGGCCTCTCGGCCGAGTCGGAGGCCCTGAAGGTGACCGAGCCGGTGCGGGTCCGCGGTGGTCGCAGGAAGAAGTCAAACGCGGAGACATTCTCACGCTCACAGCCGACGCGAAAGGCGCGCCCGACGGCCGCCGGGCGACCGTCCGCATTTTCGAATACAAGGAGCGCGGGGCGCACGTCCCGGTGACGCGGCTGCGTCCTCGGGTAGAAAACGGAGCCGTGGAGGTGATGTACCGGTTCCAGTATCCGGGCGACACCGCGGACATTGTGCCGGAGTGGAAGGCGCCGGAGGGCTACGTGCAACCGCAGTTTTTCTACACGGTGGACGTGAGCGGCATCATCGCCGATTCGCAGGACGCGAAGAGCACGGGCGTGATGCGATTCGTGGACGATCTGGATCTCCGGTTTGTAAACGAGGGAGGAGCGCCGCTGGCCAATCAGACTGTCGAGCTCACGCTCGCCGACGGCTCGACCGAAGAACGGCAGACGTCTGGGGAGGGGCGCGTCCAGCTGCGAGAGGTGCCGCCGGGCCCGGTTCACGTTGGGCTGGCCGGCTACGAACCCGCGTCTGACGAATCGGAGTCCGAGGCCGATCAATCGCCGCCGTCCGAGGATGCAACTCGGCTCGTGATGGACACGGCGGATGCGACCGCCGGCGTGGCGACCGGAGGCGAGGAGACGGTCTGCGTCGTGCCGCCACGAATCGACCTTCACCTGGAGCACGGGCTCGTCGGGGCGAAGCTCGCGGGCACCGACTACACGCTGAAGATCAAAACCGAGGACGGATCCACGTCCACCCTCGAGGGAACGGTGGACAGTGAGGGGCGGCTGCAGCAGGCGGTGCCGGTCGGAGCGGTGGCCGCCGCGCTCACGCTGAAGACGGAAGGCGGGACCGTTACGGTGCCGCTGGATCTCACGTCTCTTTCGGCGGGGGGGGACGAGGCCGGGTTGCAGCAGCGCCTCGCGCAGGCCGGCGTCTACGGTGGCAAGGTTGATAGCAAAAACGGGGCGGTCACCCGGGCGTCCGTTCAGACTTTGCAGGCACAGCTGGGCCAATCGCCGACCGGCACGATTCCCGAAATGGAACGCCCCATGCTCGACGGTCTGCGGTTTCGGGATGCGTAGGTCCCTTTTCTTTTCTCAATTGTTTTGCACTTCCAATCTCAGTTTGTCATGTCTACGCCCGATTCATCAGAACCGACGATCGAGTCCTGGATTGAGGAGAGTTTCTCCGATTCTGGGCAGGCCGCACTGGACCTGCTTCCGGAGGATGCGCCCTTTTACCGGCGGTACGGCAACTACACCCTGCGCCGGGGCGACTGGGACGGCTCCTGGCCCTCGGCGCCGGTGGAGGAGGGGCGGGAGATCGGGCTCGCCAACGGGGACCTCGTGCTCCCCGGCATTGTCGTGGACCCGGCCGAGGAGCAGCCCCCGACCATTTCCCTCGGGGGATACGTGACTCAACTGCAACTGGACCTGTGGAATCTGGGCTTTGGCCTCATCCGGGAGTTTGACGGGGTGTTCGGCCCTCGGACCGAGCAGGCCGTGCGGGAGTTTCAGATCTACGCCGGGATGGGCCGGGTGGCCGAGGAAGACCCGAAGGCCGCCGGGGAGTACGTCGAGCGGCTGTCGGGGACCGACAATCCGGAAGGATCCATGACGCGCTACACCGGAGAAGTGACGGGCGTCCTCAACCAGGAGACGCGCCGCTGCCTCACCCACTGGATCAATGAGGGCTACCGGTGCCCGGTGGTCATCACCGCGCGGACGGGGGACGAATACGCGTCGGTCTACGACGGCGATGCAATGGCCGAGGGGGCCGATCCCGAAAACCTGTGGGGCCACGACGACCTGCAGAGTAATAGCCCACGAGTGTTCGCCGTCGACTTTACCGACTACTACGATCTCCCCTCGGAGCCAGACTCGTCTGACCCATCTCTTGATGGGATTCGACACTTTGTCTTGGGCGAATACAACTCCTATGAGGGCGATGAAGGCCCAGTCTCCCAACAGTATCACACTTGGAATGAGGGTGAAATTACTCCGCAGCGACTCATAGGAACGCCCGGGGAGCACCTAACTGAAGCCGACCAATCCACGTACGATGTCGTCCACGCGGTCTCTCACATCGAGTGCATGGGCTATTTCGACTCGGTGAATGCCTATGACCGAGCCCTCGTGTCCGTTGGTCCGTGCCACTGGACGCTCGGTTTAGCTGACTCGTCTGGGGGGGTAGGAGGAGGAGAACTGTGTGGGTATCTCGCCTATCTGCAAGAGTGTAATCCAAACGCGTTCGAGAAGGCATTCGGCCGATTCGGCCTGGGCCTGAACCATCAATGGGGGAACTGGGAGGATCCGGGGGGATCCCCTGACGGGAGCACGCTTTACGACGACGCATCTCGGACCTACTCCAGCTGGGTGCAGTTGCCAGCGCAGGACCTAGATCCTGAGGGGAAGGGTTCCGATGAGGAGAGCAGTGAGGAGATGCAATCGATGCCGAAGGCCCCACCTGATGCCAAGTCCGAGGCGCTGTACTTCAAGTCCTGGCATTGGTTCTACCGGTTCGTGATGGCAGGACGCACGGTCGAGCCGTATCGTCAGAGAATGTGGGACATGGCTCGGGTTCGGATTCGAGATCTTCGTTCCGCCTCCCTCCCATTGGAGGCACCAGAGAAAGCGGAATGGTCGCCAGAGGAGATCACTATCGGAGACATCTTTACCTCCGAGAAAGCCATGGTGATGGTTTACTGCTGGCACATCTACTCGCCTAGCGATGTTTTTCCGTTAGTAGGCCAATCGTGCCTTGAGGAGGTCTTCGATCATGCCAGTTCTGGGTACCACGACGTTCACGAACAATATGTGGACCAAGAGGACGAAGAACTGCAAATTCAAAGGCAACTGACCATAAACGGCGAAGAGGTCGATGGAGCACGCCTCGACTGGTCGAGACGGCCCGGCTCCTGGTCCGACCGGCATGAGCTGGCTTTGATCGGCGGGCTTCTACAGCGCTCCAGTGGAGAGATTCGTCGGCGGATCGGGCTGCTTTTTCTAGACGAGCACCAGACCCTCGACGAAGGACGAGGCTCGTTCGCGTTTGCGGATGCGGGACTACCCGAGAGCCCTTGAACCGGGTGAGACTTGCTTTTTCTGGAACAGGGGAGAGGAATCTCGCAGAGCAAAGCTACGGAAGACCTTCCTCATACGCGGCGTGCTTGAAGCGAATCGTGCGCGAACGGACCTCTGTTTCACCGGGTTCGTGGAACCGAACGTGGAGATTCCGCCAGCGAGATCCGTTTGGGGCAGTCGTGTATTCGTCGGTCGGCGTGAGCTCAACTGCGTATCTCTGCCGGTGTATCCGGGTATACCACGTTCCGTTGCACCTCGCGTAGACGGTGAATTCGTGCTGAGCAGGTCCGGTCTCCCCGACTGAATTCTCACGGAGAACACGGTCAACCTTCTGGTCGTCGTTTAGGTCACTTCGCCAGACGGTCTGGGTTTTCATCGTGCTATCCAGAATTGTCGGTGCTCGTCGTCCGGCGGGACAGTTGGGGGGAAAAGCGCCCGCCTTCTGCATCTCGGACCTGGTGTAGGGAGAGTCGTGATGCACGAACCACGCGGAACCCGGTAGTAAAGCGTAGCGCTCGATATCTTCATAGTAGCGATAGATCCGCGTTGGATACGTCACATCTTCAGTTCCCAAGGGGGGGGAGTGAGGAATCTTCATGAACTGCCGCCAGTGTTGCCCACTTTTGGTTTCAGCAAAAGCCGAAGGCACGTAGCCGGTGCCACTTGTCCACTCGGTCGAATCGGGGTGAAAGGGTTCAAAATCATATGCAGAAAGCATTCTCATGACAGGAACATATCTGCCTCCTCCGCAGGCCAAGTAGAGCGAAAAGTCGCATCCAGCGCGATCACAGTTGACGGCTGGACCCACGTCGAGTCGTCCGTCCCGGTTCACATCTTCAAGTAACCACGTTTCGACCGTTGCTGACCATAGTTTCTTTCCTCTGTACGTTTCCTTAAGAGGCTCGACGGTAGCTTTCGTGTCATAGCTACTCGAATCGAGGGTGATAGTTACAACCCCATTTTCTGGGCCAACAGGACAGTCCACACCCGCAGAGTCCAGCTGGGAGGTCTGTAGCTCAGCCTTGATTGTATCCGGTCTTGGGACGGTTGTCGACGCACTCGAATCGTGCGCCGCAGAATCCTCCTCGGTCGAGGCAGAAAGCGCGGCCGGCGAACGGCCTCTGGAAGAAGTGCCCGAACCGGAAGCGAACCGGGTATCCTCGGTCACGATATCCGTGGATTCTACCGCTTCCGCTGGCGAAGGGTCGCCTGACTCGGGTGATCTGCAGCCCGAAACGAGGAGCAGGCCGAAGAGACAAGATACGGAGAAGAGAGCGAATCCGGGAAAGGAGTGGCGCATTGGCTCGCATGGATTCAATGACAGAAATGTATTCTTGCATATGCCGTGTCTTTCCTTTCGTTCACATAAAATGGTTCTTTCGCTTGGGTCCAATCACGGGGGACCACGACCAGGAGACGCGCCGCTGCCTCACCCACTGGATCAATGAGGGCTACCTGTGGCGGGAGGTCGACGTGCCGGGGGTTCCCTACGCCCAGTACGTGGCCACCCGGACGAAAGACGGCAGCACGCGGTACGTCCGCACCCGTGAGCCGACCGTGGACGAGGAGGCGCTCGATGCGCTGAGGAGCGGGGAAGTGGTCGCCCTCGACGCGCCGGTGGCCGCCGGGGACATGCTGTGGTGGAGCGGTGCGTTCGGCCTCCCGTCCGGGGAGGTCGCAATCACAGACGCCTACGAGCGAGGCCCCACGGTGCACTGGGAGGTGTTTGCCGCAGACAAAGCCTTCGGGCACGAGGACGGCGTCGGGGACGGGTCCGAGGCCGGCGCGTGGTCGGTTTTTGAGGATCAGAATGACGATCACCGCCTGGACCCGAGGGAGGTGGAGGCGGCGGGGCAGCTGCAGGACCGGTGGGCCGAGAGCACCGCTGCGGAAACCGATACGTTTGCGAAGGCTCCATCCGAGGAGCGGAGCCCGTTTTTCATCATGGAGGCCCCGTGGAGCCGCCGGATCGCGGCGAAGTTTCGGAGCGAGTGGGGCGTGAAGGACGTCGAGACGGTGATGGCCGACGAGAAGGGCTACGAGGCCGACGGGCGGGCGGCGATGAAGCGGCTGCAGTGGTGGGACGAGGTGCGGGACGCGCGGTCGGCGGCGGGCTCCTCGGTGGAGCTGCCCGAGGACGCGACGGTGTGGCACTACCACCCGGTGGGGGCGCTGGAGGCGATCCGGCCCCGCTTTACGGCAGAAGGAGACAACACCACGCTCGACGGCCCGGTCGAGACGATCGAGGACGTGGCCGATCAGGTCATCGGGGCTCTTGGCTACAGCGGGGACCTCTTCAGTCTCGATGAGCAACAATTCGAGCGGGTGCGGTCGGAGATGGACTACGAGCGATCCAGCGACAGCAATCTGAAAATCAAGGTAGCGGCCCCAGCGACCGAAGCGCCGGAGGAATTCGCGCATGTTCACTTTGAACCGAACCGATACGGACACGCCACCTTCAACGGAGCGAACTACTTCCTCGGCATCTTCGCGACGAGCACCGGAGCCGGCGACCCGGAGCTTTACGAGATGCTACAGGAAGGCAGCCCGATTGAAGGCGTGCCGGGCCGCACGCCGGTCGAGAGCGCGTCGGAGACTCCCATGGACTGGTTTGGCGAAATGGAGAAAAACATATGGGCATCGCTGACCGCATCGGAGGGATCCCTTCAAGCGCTCAACACCTACGACACGGCGTTCCTGTCGGTGGGGCCGGTTCAGCAGACGGCGGGGGCGGGCGAGGCAAAAGGCGAGCTCCAGGGGGCGCTGGATACCCTTCGCGAACATGCCGAGGAGACCTACTGGCGGCATTTTGGGCGATTTGGGCTCAAGCCGGTGGGCGCCACGATTCAGGGCGGAGCGAAAAAGGCCCACGTTGAGCTCAACGGCGAGGTGCTCGACACGCCGGAGAAGAAGGAGCGGCTCCGCCGGTTCAAATGGGCGCACCGATTCCAGGAGGCGATGCAGGACCCGACCGTCAGGTACTGGATCATGCGGGAAGGCTTCAAACGTCTGGATCGGATCCGAGACTGGGACGCAACCATGCAGCTTCCTGACCAGCAGGGGAAACCGCAAGAGATGAGCGTCCGTCTGCAAGATGTCTTTCAGAGCGATCTGGGGCAAGCGCTCATCTTGGACGCCCACATCAATCGTCCTGGACTGGTGGTCCCGTATGATGATGACAATGTCTGGACGAGCAAGGCGACGAGCCTGCTAAAAAGTCGAAACGGGACGGCGAGCGATCCAACCCTCACTCCGGATGAGGAGCGTCAGCTGATCGAGGCGATATTACAGAACAGAGTCGATTCGCCTATGAGCGACCCCGAAGGACGCGCGATCGGCATTCTGAAGTATACCAGTGATGAGGTTGTACAAACTTTGGCTACGACAAACCAGCTTGCTGACCAGCCGCAAACCGTGCCCGCCTTCTTAACACGCGTACTGAATCTGGCCGAGAACCGAGACCATTCTGGTGAGGGAGCCTGGGGTGATATTCAAGGTCACGAGGCTGAGCCCCTCTCCTTCAGACGTGAGTAATGGACCGAAACTTCCAGCCGCTACCTCAAATGTGTCTAAGTCGAAATTATGCTAACGCATTCGACTTCCAGGCGTCCTTTACTTTCGGGATTTCTTATATGTTCTCTGCTCGTTTTGATATCAACACTCTTCAGAAAAGAAGACGCGAACCAACACGGTGAAGTCGTCGCCAGTTTCCACGTTATTGCACATGTTGTCGGGACCGATACCACAAGACCAACTCCGATTGAAGAGCGACCTTGTGGAACCTACGACTGGTTTGATGCTCCGGAGGAAGGGTGGGAATCCTTAAGCTCCAGCCCCTTACCTGGAACCCACTATGCGTCGCTACACGAACTAACCTGCAAGTGGGCTGCTTACCAGAATGGTCTGAGTCTCGACTCTACGCACCTTCCGAAGTACGTGCGACCGGTGGGGGACAGTCTCCGCCTTTCCGAGGACGCCGTAACCTATGGGGTAAAGATGCGGCCCGCCGATCCGGATCCCCTGGATAAAAGCAACCTTTACCTCGTCGCCGAGGTGGTTGATTCGCTGTTCTTCAGTGACATTGGAAAAGCGCGGCCCTATCAAGACGAATCCCCATCCACCGTTTCCATTCGAGCGATGCGGCCGATTGACGTGCCCGGTGCTGACTCTCAGTATCTTTGGGTCGAAATCGAAGAACGACATCTTGACGAGGAGGGCTCCCCGACAGGCGTCTACACTCGATGGCGTGGACACATTTTTGCCTACGACCGCCGTCGCGGCATGCGACATCTGCATCGCGCTCCCGTGCGCGTGGAGCGAACGCGGGGTGAGAAGCTCATCGGCGCCGAGCAGTGGGACGTGTCGGTCCCCGAACCCGGAATTATGCTCGTTGAGCCGCGCTCGAAGCGCGGGAAGGTGTGGGAAAACACCATTGACGAAGGCGGGGTGTCGCTCGGTCCGCCCCAGCACTGGATCGGGCGCCACGTGATCGACCCGACGGCCACCAGCAAGCGGGAGGTGGAAATGACGCCGGGCAGCAACTACACCAAGATCATCGACACCACGGAGGTGGAAAATTGGCGAGAGGTTTACGACAAACAGTAGGCAGGTTAGCACGACCGGTCGATTCAGCCGGAAATCCTGAAGGGTGCCAGTCACGTCCGCAATCGTCGAGTTCGAGTCGAGCAGCGTCGGATACAAATCCTTCAACGGAACGCCGCACACGTTTGGAATTGCAGAATCGGGCCACGGGGACGACGACCCCGACCCCGACTTCTACACCCTCCTCCAAGACTCTGGCCGAGAAGGCCTTCCGGAGAGCCCCTTCGACCGCAACGTATGGGCGTCGTTGAGCGAGTCGGAGGGTTCGCTCCGGGCGATCAACACCTGGGACGCGGCCTTCCTGTCGGCCGGGCCGTTTCAGCACACCGCGGGAACCAACGGAGGGAAAGGGGAACTGCCCGGCGTCTTGGATACGGTACGCGAGAACGCCCGTGATGCGTACTGGCACCACTTCGGCCGGTTTGGAGTGAAGCCCATAGGGGCAGAGATCTCCGGTGGGGCAAAGCGCGCCTACTTTGAATTGCACGGCGAAAAGTTGGATGCTCCTGAGAAGAAACGACAACTCCGCCGGTTCAAGTGGCCCCACCGGTTCCGCGAGGCCCTGCGAGACGAAGAGATCAGCCGGTGGGTGTTGACCGAGAGCTTCCGTCGACTGGGTCGGCTTTGAAACCGAACGCTCGAACGGACGGAGGGTCCATTCGTTGGCCTTTGATGCGCACGATGTCTATCCCAATGCCTGATCCGATGGCCATTGATGTGGAGCAGTGTCGGGCCGAAACGCCTGGATGCTCGAACGTTCTTCATTTCAACAACGCCGGGGCGGCCCTGCCGCCGCAACCCGTCCTCGATGCTCAAGTCGGACACCTGAACCGGGAGGCGGCCATCGGCGGCTACGAGGCCGAGGCCGAAGCCGAATCTCAGCTTCAGCACACGTACGCCGCGATTGCTCGAATGCTGGACTGCACGCCTGAAGAGGTAGCGATCGTCGAGAATGCGACGCGGGCGTGGGACATGGCCTTCTACGCCATGCCGTTTGAGGAAGGAGACCGCATCCTGACGTCACGAGCCGCCTACGCGAGCAATCACATCGCCTGCCTGCAGGTGGCGCGGCGTACGGGGGCGGAGGTGGACGTTGTCCCCCATGATGAGTACGGGCAGATCGATGTGGAGGCTCTCCGCTCTATGATGGATGATCGGGTGGCGCTCCTTGCGTTAACGCACGTTCCGACCAATGGTGGGCTCGTGAATCCGGCGGCACAGGTGGGCGAAATCGCCGGGGAAGCGGGCGTCCCCTTTCTACTGGATGCCTGTCAATCTGCCGGGCAGATGCCGCTGTCGGTCGACGAGATCGGGTGCACGATGCTTTCGGCCACCGGCCGTAAGTATTTGCGGGGGCCGCGTGGTACCGGCTTTCTTTACGTGCAGAAGGATTGGATTGAACGTCTGGAGCCCCCGCTCCTCGACCTGCACGCGGCGACCTGGACCGGTCCCGAGACCTACGAAATTCACTCCGACGCTCGTCGCTTCGAGACGTATGAGGGCCACGTAGCGGGAGCCGTAGGGCTGGGGGTGGCGGTGGAGTATGCGCTGACTCTCGGATTGGAGGCGATCTCGGAGCGCGTACAAATGCTTGCCGACACGCTACGCACAGCGCTGTCCGGAGCGTCTGGTGTCACTGTCCACGACGCGGGGCGTACGCGCTGTGGCATTACCACCTTCAGCGCCGAGCAGAAAACGGCCCCCGCGATCCAGACGGCGCTGCGGGAGCACGACATCAACGTTTCCGTCTCAACCCCGAGCTCAACACGTCTCGACGCCGAGGCTCGAGGATTGCCCGATCTTGTTCGGGCCTCCGTACACTACTATAACACAGAAGCGGAAATTGAACGCTTTGTGTCACGGTTGAAAAGCGTTTTGAAGGGATAAGCGACGTTCGCCGGCGTAGCACTGGTCCTCATCAAGAGGGGGCTTGTCGGTGCAGGGGGCGCGGTTTCGTGGGCCGCTCCAACGTGTCGGTACTCCCCCCTGTCCGCCCGGCGGCACGATGTAGGTTCGGAGAATGTCCGGTCCCTGAGGGATACCGGCAGGGTATTCAGGACGTACCCCAGGATGGAGTCGTCTGTATTCTCAAGTCAGCGTCATGCGTTCGGTTTTTTAATTGGGGGACGGGGAGACGGCAAGGCGTAGGTCTCACCCATTGCAGGCGACGTTGGGTTATACCTCCCCTGCCGGGGGAAGGCACACGCTTACGTCACGCCAGAGCGGTGTTCTTGCGAACCGCACTTCGGGGAGGCAGTTGGGGGGTACTGCCTCATCCTTGTTCGGTCAGGACTTACTGCTACAATGCACGTTCTCGTCACCGGCGCGGCGGGATTTATCGGGTCTCATCTGGCGGAGCGACTGTCTGCTCGGGGGCACACCGTGGTGGGGCTCGACGGTCTTACGTCCTACTATGATCCTGCCCTCAAACAAGCCCGGCTGGCCCAGTTGGGGGAACAGGGCATTACGACACGGCAGCTTGACCTTGCGGTTGATCCGATACGGCCCGTCCTGCGCGAGATCGACGTTGTGTATCACCTCGCAGCTCAGCCCGGCCTTTCCTCTCAAACGTCCCGGCGGACCTTCGTGCGAAACAACGTGCGGGCCACGGAACGACTCCTCACCGCGCTGGCCGACCATTCGACCCTCAGTACCCTCTTTTACATCTCCTCATCGTCGGTGTACGGGGCAGACGCAACGGGGCGTGAGCATACGTCCCTTGCTCCCATCTCAGCCTACGGTCGGACCAAACTCCGAGCCGAACAGGCCGTACGTGCGGCCGCTAGGCGGGCATCGTGGGAGGCCTGCATCCTCCGTCTCTTCTCCGTGTATGGGCCGCGCGAGCGCCCGGACAAGCTCATCCACAAGGCACTCCGATGTGCCCGGACGGGGGACGCCTTTCCCCTCTACGAAGGAAGTGCGGAGCACCGACGCAGCTTTACGTACGTTGAGGACGTCGTCGACGGAATGGAAGCGGCTCTTCGTCGGCTCGACCGCTGTCAAGGCGAAATCATCAACCTTGGCGCGCCCACCACTGCCTCCACGCAACACGTTCTCAATGTTGTAGCGGACACCGTCGGGGCGCCCCTCTGCATCAAACGGGTGCCTCCCCGCGACGGGGATCAGCGCCGCACCTGCGCCCAGATCCAGAAGGCCCGTCGCCTACTGGACTTTTCCCTCACCACGACTCTGCGCGAGGGCATTGCCGCCGAGGCCGCCTGGATGGACGAGGCACGGGTCCATTAGGCGCGGGCCGCCGTGGAGCGGTCCCTCTCCCTCTCGCCCGACGCCAGGCGAGAGGCAAGAGTTTTGGCCCGTGCGTAGAGGTTGTGGACGTGGGTGTAGGTGAAGTTAGCACTCCGCCCCAGTCGGTGCAGGTTTTCGAAACGGTCGAGGTAGTTGCCGAGACGTTCGGCCGTCTTTTCCGCGCCCACCTCCAGGATGGGATAGGCGAAGGGCACGGTGTGGTGATCGAATGCCACGATATCGTCGCCGTCGGTGAGGCCCTGCGCCGCGAGCAGGGCGCGGGCTTCCTCCCGGAGCGTGTCGGCGGACCGGCTCCACGCGGCGTCGTCGCGGTGGCAGGGCAGTTCCAGCACCACCACCGTCTGGTCGTCCGGAGCCATGTCGGGACTCCGGTTTGTGGGCTCGTACAGGCGGGTGAACGGCACGTGGCGGGAGGGAAAGTAGAGCGACGCGTTCGGCGTGAGGCGGGGGCGATCCAGACCCAGTACCGCCAGCCGGAGGTGTCGAAAGCGAATCGATGATGCGAGGTCTTGAATCTCGGCGGGCGGGGCAGGATCGAGCAGGCGCAGGACGAGGGTGAGAGGCAGGGTACTCACGACGGTCTCGACGTCAATCGTCTCCGTCTCGTTCACCGTCACGGCCTCCACGCGGGTCCCGTCGTGGGCGATGCTCGTAATGCGCGTCCCGGTGCGGATATGGTCGCGGCCCAGCGCGTTGGCGGTAGCCTCGGCGATTTGCCCGTAGCCGTGCTTTGGGTAGTAGAAGGAGCCGTCCAGGTGGCGGGCCTTCCCCTTCGAGCTCCCGAAGGCCTCCAGGAAAAAGGTCGTCAGGTCGAGCCCTTCCAGCCGGTCCCCGGCCACGCGAGGGGAGAGCCGTTCGGCGTCGGCGCCCCACAGCTTCTCGGTGTAGTTGAGCAGGAAGAGGTCCGCGAGGGTGGGGCCGTAGCTCTGGTGTGCCATCTCGCGGAAGTGGTCGGCGTCGGTCGAGACGCGCGGAATGGACAGCTGCTCCCACGAGATGCGGGCGAGAAGCGACGGCGGCAGCTTCCGGAGGAGGTCGACGGGCGCAAGCGGAAAGTCGATGCGGCGTCCCCGCCAGCAGATTTGGCTCGGCGCGTCGATCCGCCGCAGGTCGTCGCCCAGCAGGGCCTTCACGTCGGCGGTGATCTCGTCATTTTTGTCGTGAAACCGGTGGGCGCCGGTGTCGTAGCGGAAGGGGCCGAGCCGGAGGGTGCGTGCGTTTCCGCCCACAGCGTCGGCGGCCTCCAGCAGGCGCACGGGCATGCCCTGTCGGTCTGCGTAGAGCCCGGTGGCCAGCCCGGCCGGACCGGCCCCCAGCACTGTGATCGGCATGTCGGAGGGGTTAGTGCTCATAAACGGACACTGTGACTTTGGGCCACATGCGATTGACGTGTGGGTTGTGGTAGAATCGTTTTGTTCGCGTCGGGGTGCGGTCGGGGAGCGCGGCGTAGGTGCCCACGACGATCGTCCGTCCCTGCTCAGCCCGGCGCGCGCGGCGGACGTCACTGCTGTCCTCCACCGACAGGAAGCGCGCCTCCACCTGCTGGCGGCGCAGGTACGTATGGACGAGCGGCTTAGACACCACCCGCGTGGGGCCGGGCCGTTCGGTCTGCTGTTCGACAAACGTCTTCGCCTGCGCGATCGCCGACGGGGTGCGGTGCTGATTTACCAGCACGAGCGTCACGGCAGCGTAGGCACCTGCGATTCCCAGGGCGACTGCCTGGCCCCACCACCGCTGGAGTCGCCAGAGTGCCGCTGCTCCGGCTGCCGGCAGCGTCAGCAGAAGGGGCAACAGCGGGAGCACGTGCCGGCTCTTGTGCACCACGTTCTGGCCCACAAAGATCCAGACGCCGTAGAGCCCCGTGCAGAGCACAACGAGCCAAAAATGCCGCTCCCGCCAGCCCCCGTTCCGCCCGAGCCGCGGTGCCCCGAGGCCGCCGAGCCCGAGCACACCTGCGCCCACGAGGAGGGTGAGCGGATGGCGGCCCGGCCACCAGGCCCCAAGGCCGTCGGCCCAGAGGCCCTGCACCAGTCCCGCGACGCGGCGGCTCAGGTCCGACTCCGTCTGCACCGTGCCGCCGAACTCGGTGAAGTGTCCGGTCGTCTGTCCCCACGCCACGTCGACCAGGGGCCAAAAGCCGGTGTCGACGATCATCGGGACGAGCCACACCGCCACGCCGGCCGCGCCCACTCCCATCAGACGGACGGGATGCCGAGACCGCCCCAGCACCCACAAGGCCGGTACGATCACCAGCGGAAGGTACGAGAGCCGCAGCCCCGCCAGGAGGGCCGTCAGTCCGATGCCCGCGAGAGCCGCCCGTTCCTGGACTTTGTTTCCGTCCAGTGCTCGCACCAGCAGGGCCAGGGCCGCCAGCGCATTGGTTGTGCCCAACAGGTCGGGCATGTAGCGATTTCCCATCAGCCACAGCAGCGGACTGAAGAACACGGTTCCGCTGATGGCGATTCCCTCCACGGACCGCAGCGGCACATCGCGCAGCCGGAGCAGGCCCCAGATGATGCCCACGGTGGCCAGCCCGCCAACGATCGAGAAGCTCGCGCTGAACGAGCCGGTGGAGAGGTAGAACAGTTCGGCCGCCGCCCAGAACACGGGATATCCCGGAAAGTGCGGCTGCAGCGCCGCAATGTCGTACGCGTCCGCCACGCTGAGAGCGAAGCGCAGGCTGTCGGGGTCTTCGATGTACGTTATGGTCGTGGCGAGGCGGCTGCCGACGCAGGCCAGCACCAGCGCTCCCCACGCTACGCCGGGCATCCGCCCGTACCGCCGGAGCGCCCGACGCCACGCGGCCGGAACCTGGGAGGTAGCGGCGGTAGACGCGTTCATGTTCGAGTTGATGTCTGCGTGGGAGACAACAACGCCCCTCTCCCACTGAAGTGGAAGAGGGGCAGTTGATCAAGCATCACCGGTAGAGACCGGAGTTGATCCTCAGAACCTGGTGGTTACCAGTTTTGCACGTTGGTGTCTTTAAAGTCGTAGGCGTCCTGAAGGATGCCCGTTGCGGCCTCGAGCTCGTTCGCGTATTCCTCCGCCGTCATCTCGCCGTACGGCGGGGCGTTCCCGATGTCCTCCAGGATATCGTTCAGTTGCGTTTCGCTCAACGCACTGTTGTAGAACTGAAGTCCCCAGGCAAATGCCTTTGCCTCGCCCCAGGCACCCTCGTCAATGTCTCCTTGACTCAGTGTCCCGCTGACCTCGTCGCTGTTCAGAGTGCTCTCCATAGAGTTGATGTAGTGAATCACGTTGACCGCAACGACTTTCTCCCAGGCGTTGAGGGCCGTCTGGGCGTGGTCGGACGGGGAGTCTCCGTTCTCGATGTCTTTCCGTCCCTGTACGAGTGCTTCGAAGGCCTTACCGGCAAAGTCGTTGGGCTCGCCGGTTTGCTGAGCTGCGGCGGAGCGCTCAATGGCGTAGGCGGCCCAGGTGTGAACGTACTCGCTCGTCAGGTCGACGGAGCCGTTTTCGTCCAGGTCCCGCGCGATGATCGGGTCGTCCCCACCGTCGGTGGCTAGGCCCTCAACCCCTCCACTGTAGTCAAGGAAGGGCTCAAGGGCACGCGGGAAGCCGAAGTAGCCGAATGCTTTGTCCCACTGCTCAGCTTGGTCTCCGGAGACGTTCCCATTGGCGAAATCGTTGAGGATCGCTGCGCCCCGGCCGTAGATGGGCGTGCCCAGCAGCATCTTCTCGGCAAACTGACTCAGGACAATGCCGTTGTCCGTTCGAACGATGTTTTCCGATCCGGCTCGTTCGAGATAAAACTCGAGCATCTGATTCGTGGATATTTGCGACTCAGGGTCGGGGGAGTCGCCATTTTCCAGATATTGACTTCGCACGAGCGGGGTGTCGTCCGTCAGCGAAGAGAGGTTGACCGTTCCCTCGAAGTCCCCGTAGACACTCTGTTCGGGGGAGCCTTTGATAGAGGGGACCGTCGTGTCGTTCATGTCCCCTGTGTACAGGGCTTTGAGGTTGCTTGCGGAGTTGTTCGACACTGCGTCGTCCGACCCGGTCCGAATGCCGAGGTCGAAGGCCAGCAGGTTCGCGACGGTCTGGGAGCCGTAATCATTGGACGGATACTCGAACGTGCTCGTCTCGTCGCCATTGTCGCCCCCGTTCGAGCCGGTGCTGTCGCAGCCCGTCAGGACCAGCCCGACGGCGAGAAGGGGAATGAGGAGAAGGCGTGTGTAGCGCAGGAAAGAATGATGCATAGATGCGTATGCGTTAGTGAAAAAGTGCTCCGTGTGAGGGGTGCTTTCTGTGTGAGGAAGGGGTTCCGTCCTTCGGATTTCGGAGGGCGGGGCCCTTTTCTGTGTGATTCTAAAAGTCGTACTGAATCGAGAGATTGACCTGGCGGCGGGCACCGGGAATGATGCCGGTGCTCAGGTTGGCGCTCGGCTGGCGGGGATTGGAGTGTAGCCGCGAACCGATGTAGACGTTGTCCGTCACGTTCTTGGCGGTGAGTTGGACGCTGAGGGCGTCGGAGTACGCGTAGGTGGCCCCGGCGTCGAGTACCGCGTGGGCGGGCACCGGTCCCCGCTCGCCCCGGTTGT
Organism: Salinibacter sp. 10B; assembly: GCF_002954405.1. Lineage (NCBI taxonomy): Bacteria > Pseudomonadati > Rhodothermota > Rhodothermia > Rhodothermales > Salinibacteraceae > Salinibacter > Salinibacter sp. 10B. The sequence goes on from NZ_MQWC01000004.1 coordinate 3,070,597, forward strand.
TGGTCATCTCCAGGTTTTCGAGGTCGGTGTAGAAGCGGCCCGTGTAACTGAGGTCCGTGGACAGGGTGAGCCCAATCTCCGAGAAGGTCTTTGACAGGCCTACCGTGGCGGTGTGGTTGGGCGCAGCGGGCAGTTCGTTGCCACTGATATCCTCCGGCGCACCGTCGATGGCGCTCGAAACGGTGCCCTGCACGACTGCCGACTGGAGGTAAGTGTACGACACGTCCAGCGCAGGCAACGGCCCGGCGAAGGCCCCACCCTTCACTCGGGTTCGCGCCTCCAGGCCGTAGCTCTCCACAATGCCCAGGTTTTTCTGGAAGCGGGTGCGTCCCCCGACGAGGTTTTCCACGTACAGGTAGAACCCAGTGACTTCGAACTGGCCGGCGGCCGAGCGGCCCCGCACGCCCAGCTCCGAGTTCCAGCTCTTCTCGGCCTTCAGGTCAAATCCGCCCCCATCCGCGCCGGTGGCGCTAGGCGGGTCGAAGCCCACGATCGCGAACGTTGCACTGGAGGGCGGGGTGTAGCCGCGGTGAACGCCGCCGAAGAGACGGAGATTGCTCTCGCCGAGGCTCGGGCCCAGGTCGGCCGCGCCCACATTCCAGTTGAAGCCGAGTCTGGGAAGGGGCACCACACTCGTCTGGTCGCGGTACTGGCTGCCGTTGAGGCGGTTGATGCGCGACTGCTCGAAGACCTCCAGCCGGACGCCGGGCGAGAGGCGGAGCGCCCCCCACTGCACGTCCTCCAACGCGTGAAGCGACAGGGCGCGCGTCTCGTAGACCGAACTGCCGCCAATAATCGTCACGGGCCCGGGATCGGACACGTCGCCCTGGTAGAAGACGCCCTCCCGCACGCCCACCTCGTCGCTAATCTTGCGATTGTCTTTGAAGCGTTCCCAGTGCAGGCGACCGCCGATCTCCAGGTCGGCCTCCTGGCCGAAGAGGGCGTGCCGGATGCCAAGCGAATGCTCGGCACCTGTCACGTAGAAGGTCCGAACGTTGCCGAAGTAGGGCTTGTCGTCCAACGTGAGATTGTCCACTACGTCGCTGATGCCGACGCGCATGAGGGGCCCCGGTGTATTCGGCGGGACCGGTTGGGCATCCACGTCTGCGTTTTGGTAATCGTCGGCCCGCACGAACACGTCCTTTTCTCGCCACCACGGACGGTGGAAGACATTGGCGTAAAATCGCGTGGTCCCCTGCACAGCATCGCTGTAGCGGCGGTTGTAGACCGTTCCGAGCGACGCCCGGTAGATTTGATAGAGGTCGTCGTCCTTGGGGTTGAAGTCCGGATCGGTGCGGAAGGTGTAGGGCGTAAGGCCCGTGTACGTGGCGTTGAGGCGCTCGTAGTCGGCGTTGAGCTTCACGTACAGCGACCGGCTGTCCCCGAGGTTGGCTCGCAGCTTGGCGGTGCCGTTGAACTGACGGAAGTCGTTGTTTTGGCGGAAGCCGTTTCCCCGTTTGAAGAGGAGCTGCACCTGTGGACGCACGTCGTCGGTCCCGAAGCCGCCGACCTCGCCGAACGCACTGACGTAGCCGTTCGTGCCGGGCGTCAGCTCGAGCGTGCCGCCGGGGGAGCGGCGCTGGGGGCGGCTGGTAACGTAGTTGATGACGCCGGCCATCGTCTGCGGCCCGTGCCGGATCGTGGAGCTGCCCTTAATGACCTCAATCTCCTCGATACGCTCAATGGGCGGGTTGTAGTAGAGCGGCGAGAAGACGTAGGGCGCTGGCTGGATCGGCATCCCGTCCTCCATCACCAGCACACGCTGGGTGCGGCGCGGCTGCAGGCCGCGGATGCCCACCGACATGCGGGTCTGCGTCATCCCGTCGTCGGCCAGGCCGTACACGCCGGGCACGTGCTTGAGCGCTGCCTGCGAGCCGATAGGGTCCATCTGCTCCAGGGCGGCGGCGTCGACCTTCGAAGCCGCTCCCGGGATGGCTGCGCGGGCACCCTGCGAGGTCCCGGTGATCTGCAGGCCCGCGAGCTCCACCGTCGCGCTTTCCAACTCCACCGTGATGCGCGTCGTCCGGCTCGGCCGCACCCGAACGGAGCGAGTGTGCGTGACGTAGCCGACGTATCGAACTTGCAGGGCCACCGTGTCGGCGGGCAGGTCGTCGAGAACAAAGCGGCCGTCGCTGTTGGTTGCGGTGCCAAGGGACGTGGCACTGTTCACGAGGCTGACCGTGGCGTTTGGGAGGGGGCGCCCACTCGCCGCGGTGACGACCTGACCGGCAATTTGGCCATCGCGGTCCGCCTGTGCCGTCGCCAACGGCACCCAATTTAGACTAAGTACAAAGACTAGAGCAAGTCCCGAAAGAAGCGTTCGCATAGGGAAAACAGTCGTGCAGTCGCGCGTGGAAGCAGGAAACCGTACCTCGAAACTACCGTGCTGTCAGAAGCGCTCCGGATTCTTCTGAGCGGGGGATGCTTTCGTTGAGTCGGCTTCCGTGGCTGCATCCGGCTGAGCGAGTTTTTCGATGACGCTGTAGCTGCCTCCCCCATCAGACTCTCCATCCGACGGGCCCAACACGGGATCGTCGGAGCACGCAGAGATCAACACCGAGACGGCAATCGCCATAGTCGCAACGACGGCGAAGGCCCATCTCTGATCGAGTAACGAGCGAACGATATACACGGGAGGCCGGGGGTTTTTACTTATTTAGACTGATTGTATATAACGAGCGCCTATCTCTTGCTCAAGTGCTCACGGCTCAGTTGTTTGAATAAACTCGTAATGCATGTACGGTCCCGACCCTGCGAGGGCCTCTTTCCTCTCCGCTCTGCTCATGTACTTTCTGCCCCATGTTTGACTTCACCTCCCCTTCTCCGGATCCTGCCAGCGCCTGGCGCAACGTCGACGACCCGGTTATGGGCGGCGTTTCGGAAAGCACGTTCGCGGCCACGGACGACGGCGCAGCGTTCACGGGCACCGTCTCCTTAAAACAGGGCGGCGGCTTTGCCTCGGTACGCGCGCCCGAAGCGGACTACGACCTGCATGCACACGACGGGCTGCGTCTCCACCTGCGGGGCGACGGCAAGCAATACTGGTTCACGGCGTATACCACCTCGGGCGGATCGGTCAGCTACCGCGTCCCGATCCAGGTTCCGCGCGAGTGGACAATCGTCCGTATCCCCTTCGCTGAGCTCACGCCGTACCGGCGCGGCACGAAGCGCCCGGACGCGCCCCCGTTCGATCCGTCGGAGGTCCGCACGATTGGGTTTCTGATTGCCGACGAACAGGAGGGACCGTTCCAGCTCGAGGTGGCGTGGATTCGCGGCTGGACGGACCCTTCCGACTAGCGATGGAGAGAGTGCCGTCGCAGACATCCGTCCTTTTTCTTGGGCAGGTCCCTCGTTCCAGGCAGGGGCCCGCCTCCGATCCGATGTTCAAAACGGGAAAACGAAGAGGGTTTTCGCAGAAAAGAGATCGGAAGATCGGATCGAAGGTGCGCTCCTTCTGCTAGGACAGGACGGTTCCCATGTTCCCTGTGGTATCCGTACTTCTTTCTTATGCCCGACCTCTTTGACAATCCGTCCGATGAGAAAAAGTACGTCGCCATTGCCGGCAACATCGGTGCCGGGAAAACTGCTCTAACGGACGTTATGGGGCAGTACTTTGGGTGGGAGACCGTCTATGAAAAGGTGGACGAGAATCCGTATCTCACCGATTTCTACAACGACATGCGGCGGTGGGCCTTCAATCTGCAGGTCTTCTTTTTGTCCCGCCGCTTCAAGCAGTTGCAGAAGATTGAAGAGATGGAGGACTCGGTGGTGCAGGACCGCTCCATCTACGAGGACGCACAAATCTTTGCCCGGAACCTCTATGAGATGGGCCTGATGAGCGGGCGCGACTACGAGAACTACGTCAATCTCTTTGGCATCATGACCTCGTACCTTACGCCCCCGACCCTACTGGTGTATTTGCGTGCGTCCGTTCCCACCCTCGTGAACCACATTCAACAGCGCGGCCGCGACTACGAGTCCACCATCCGCATCGATTATCTCGAGCGTCTGCAGGGACACTACGAGGAATGGATCGACGAGTACGACCGCGGGCCAAAACTCATCGTCGACATTGACGAGCGGGATTTCGTGAATAACGATGAGGACCGGCGCGCCGTGCTGAATCAGATTGAAAGCCGGCTGTTTGGTCTCTTTGCCGACGAATAGGTTCAGGTCGGGCCACGCCATTTTGGATACGCCTCTGCCTCTCCGAAAGACGAAGGGACTGGGGGAGACGGCGCTTGCCGTCCGCAATACTAAAATACACCGTTGTCGGGCCGCGCCGCTGAACCGGCAGTGGCATCGTATGGGCTCGACTCGTCAGACGTGCTACGCCCACTCATGACCGCATCTGTTCGGAACGTATTGCTAGACGGTGGGGTGGGGGCAATCCTTCTCGTTCTGTTTGCTGTGCCTGGAGGGGCCGTCCACGCCCAGGTCGATTCCACCACTGTTGTTTCAGACACGACAGTCTCAGACACGACAGTCTCGGACACGACGGCTGCTCCGGCTGACACGACAGTTGCTTCCGTTGACACGGTTGACACGACGGTCGCGCCCGACGATACGACGGCTGTTTCCCCCGACACGACCGATTCCGAGGCGGCAGAATTGCCCGACGACCCGCGTACGTTTACGACGCCCGTCTATGGGCGCCCCGCCATCGATTCCCTCCCCACTCTGACCCCGCACGTGGGATTGGAGCACGCGCTTGCTCAGCAGACGGGCAGCTTTCTCTATGACCTGGCCGCCGTAGGCTGGCCGCATGGCTGGAGCCCGAACGGATTGGGGCCGCACCGGTCGCGTCTCTGGATCGACGGGCGTCCCTACAACAGTCCCCTTACGGGGCGTGCCCGATTTGATCTCGTCCCGACGTCGTTTCTGCAGCGGCCTGGCATTGGGGAGGATCCTGGGGGCGGGACCGCTGGGGTTCAGCTCTCCTGGCGCTCCTTTCCTTCGATCCGGCCCATTACGGAGCTCCGCTTTCGGCGCGACAGCAACGGCCAGAAAGCAATTGAGGTGGTGCACTCGCAGAAACATCAGCTCTCGTTCTTTGGAGAGCCGGGACTTTTTCAGACCACGTTTGGGTATGGAGGGCGTACCGCGGATGGGGTTTATAGCGGGAGTGACCTGCGTCGCGAACGGCGAATCTGGGGGCGCCTTCGCTATCAGCGTGACAACTGGGCCTTTGAGCTGAGCGACTTTTCGTCCCGCCATCGGATTGGGGCGCACGGCGGCGTGGTCCCCCCCGAGGGGTCCTCATTCGAGACCATTTACATCGTTCCGCGCTGCGAGGCCTGCAGTCACACCCCGGGGGCGAGCCGGCGCACCTTTCGAAACGACTTGACGGCCCGCGTTCGAGGACCGGTGTTTCCCGGACTCTCGACCCCTGCTGAGCTCTCGGCAACGTGGACCTCCAATACGTTTGATTTTCAGGAGAGCGGATCGGATTCGGACACAACCTGGACGGTCGCGATGGATGGGGCACATGGGAGCATGCGGCAGTCGCTGCGCCTTGGGCCGCATGATCTGACGCTGGGGGTTCGGGGAAGTCTCTGGGGGGTGGGAAAGAGCAATGTCCGACAGGTGGACGGGGAGCGGTGGGCGGTGCACGCCATTGCGCGTGACTCGGTGCGTTTGGGGGCCACGCAGTTCGTGTTGGATGCCGGTTGGCATTCTACCATCGATCAGCAGTATCCGTCCGCTTCGGCCCAGCTGTACCAGTCGGTCGGTCCGGTTCAGGTGACGGCCTCAGCCGCGGCCACGGGACAGCGCCTGTCGTGGATCGAGACGGCGGGCTTTGAGGGACTGGTGACGCCTCTCGACGAGAGTCCAACCAGCGTGTTTGGGCGTGTGCTTCGAGGAAACGTCGGACTTGAGGTTCAGCCCGGTCCCTTCGACCTACGGGTAGAAGGCTTTGCACATCAGATCCGCAAGGCCGTTGATCTGTATGCTTTACCGTCGTTTGGGCAGCGGGTGGCGTCTGCGGACACGGTGGAGGCTCGGCAGACGGAAACGCCGGTGCGGCGAGTGGGGGCGACCGCGTCCGTAGGCTGGCGGCGCGATGCAACGTGGGGGTTTTACGCAACGGCACAGGCCACAGCCCTTTCCACCCTCAACGCTGCGGCGTCGCGTCTCCATACGCGTCTTGCCCGCACCCTGCCGCGATTCTACGGACGAGGGCGCATCGGCGCCCGCTTTGTGTTTTTCGAGGATCTGGTGACCGACCTTTACGTGCAGGCGCGGGGATGGACGGCCATGAACAGCCGGTGGTTTCATCCGCCTACGGGGCGCTTCGCCGTGCCGCCCGCCGAAAATCCAGTGCCCGTACGCCCAGGCTATCGGCTTGGCCCCAACGGCACGGTAGATGCACACGCCGAAATCAAGCTTCGGGGGGCCACGCTGTTTTTTACCTTTGAGAATATCCAGCTTTCTCTTGCCCAGCCCGGCTCGTTCCAGCGTCAGTTTACGGCCCAGCCCGGAGCGTTCATTGTGCCGGTGTATCCCCTCCCCGGCCGTCTCTTCCGTTTCGGGGTGCACTGGCCCATTTTCGACTAGCCGCTGGCGGGGGCCGAAGGCACTACGCGAATGGCGGCGGGTCCTGGAGCGTGTCGTCGGCGTTTGAGAATCACCATCCCCTCCATTTGGGTACACAACGTGCCGAACGGCCGTTAAGCTCACCGCCCCTCGTGATTGCTGTCTCGAAATGTCATCCAGCACCTCCGACGTCCTCCGTCTGCTCCGAGACGCGCTTGCGGAAAGCGTGCACTACTATCTACGGGGCCTCTACCGGGAGCTTACGGCGAAGAATGTCTTTCTGTGGGCCCAGGCAATTGCCTTCAAGGTGCTCGTCACCATCGTTCCAATCGTCATTCTGGGGACGGGGCTTGTAGGGCGTATTCTTCAAGGGAAGGATGCCTTCACGGCTGTCGAGCGGTTCATTCGAGGGCTGCTTCCCCCCAGTCAGAGCAACGAGCTTATCACTTTTTTGGAGCAGGTGGAAGGGGCGAGTGGCACCATCGTCGGCCTGGGCGGCATTGGGCTCTTTCTGTCCGCCGTGTCTCTTTTTATCACCCTCCGAATTGCGGTCAGCAATGCTTTCGAGCAAAACTGGCACGAGGAGCGCACCCTCCTCCGTGGGTACGTCTTCGACGTACGGATGGTGATGCAGGTTGGCCTCCTGTTCGTGCTCACCGTCGGGCTCTCGACCGTACTCCCGTCGTTTTTCAACAACGTGGTTCTCAACGATTTGGGCCGAGAGGTTCGCTGGCTTCGGTGGTTTTGGAATCAGATTCTCTTTGCCTTCGGGGTTCTCCTGCCCTTTTTGATAACCACCGCTATGTTCTTCCAGCTCTACTACCTCGTGCCGCAGCCGCACCCCCGCAAGCGAAGTGCACTCTCTGGGGCCTTCATCGCGGGCCTGCTGTGGGAGATTACCAAACAGGCGTTTACCTATTACGCCACCTACGTGGGGCAATTCGACCAGTACGCGACGGGCGATGGGGGGCTCAGTGCGCTGGGAAACGCATTCGGGCTTATCGTTGCGTTCGTCTTCTGGGTCTACTTCTCAAGCATCGTGCTCATGCTGGGGGCCATCATCGCGTCGCTTCACGAACACAGACACGTGACGGCGGGGCACCTTCCAGGAGATGAACCGCCGCCAGAGGCGCTTCCCATTACAGAAGATCCGCCCGCTGCTCCTTCGCCCGCCCACGACCCAGACGGCCGGGCCGAGGAGGATCCGACGTCGGAGCAGACTGAAGACCCTGCAAAGCCCGATCCGTCTCCCTCTCCCTCCTGATTTCGTTTACGAACGCTCGCTGCGCATGTGAGGGATCCGCTAGCGTGGAAGACTTGTCCCGAGACGTGCTCCGTGACGATTTCTTTTCTGATCCTTCCGCCCGAAGAACCTGTGTGAATGTACGTCCGTCTCCTCATCCGATGCCGATATTACGAGGGCAAAAACAAATCGGAGCGTATGCGTCTGCATCCCCGGCGGGCAGGGGCGGGTCCGCAGTCGCTGCGTCCCGCCGGACGCACAGCGTAGGAAATGGAAACTGCTTCTAAGGGGATAATCATCCTCGGCATCCGGTATAATTCGTGCTCGCTTGGGAGGAGCGACCTGAACGGAAGCACGACGTGGTCGTATCCCCTGCGCTCTTTTTGCTTTGTTCGTCTCGGTCGTTCGTTCGTGACTGCGCTTTGTTCTTTTTTCCGGTTTTTGTTTGGGCGCTGGTGGATCGTCCTCATCGTCGCAATGTGCGGCGTTGCTTGGGCGCCGCCGTCCGCGGTCGCCCAGGCGCCCCTGTACCTGGTCGACGACCAGACGTCGGTCCGAGAAGTGTCGTTCCGGTTCGTTGGGGGAAAAACCTTCGACACGGATCGGCTGCGAGAGCAAATTGCCACGGCAGCCCCTGGGTTCTTTGCGCGCCTGCAGAACCAGTTCTCGTTTCTGCCGGGCCTGCAGCGGCAGGCGTTCCTGTTCGACCCCGTCACGCTCCAAAAAGACGTGGTGCGCCTGCGCCGCTTCTATCAGCAGAACGGCTTCCCGCGCCCCCAGATCGACTATCCGGTGTCCCAGCTCGACACGGCCTCCAACGAGATCCACGTCATTTTTACTGTGCAGGAGGGCACGCCGCTCACCATCCGCAACGTGTCGTTCCTCGGGCCGGAGGGGACGCAACCCGTCACGAATTTCTTCGGGAAGGATCTGGAGCGAGGATGGGCCGAGTTTCGAACCCGATCGACCGTTCAACCGGGCGAACGCTACACAGACTTCAAGCGCACCCAGATTTCGAACGAGGTGCAGACCTGGCTTCGTAATCGGGGCTATGCCTTTGCCACCGTAGAGGCCCGGGCCGAGATCGACACGGCGGCGACAGCGGTCGAGCTCCGCTTCCTGATGGATCCCGGGCCGTTGACGACAATCTCCCACATTCGGGTGGAGGGCAATACGTCGGTGAGCGACCGTATTGTGCGTCGGGAACTTCCCTTCAAAGAGGGGGATCGGTTTTCGGCCCAGCAGGTGTCCGACGGGCAGCGCCAGCTTTTTGACCTCAACCTGTTCCGCGTGGCCCTGGCAGACGTGCCCGAGCAGCCCCGTGATAGCACTGTGACGGTGCGCTATCGGGTGCGTGAAGCGAAGCTGCGGGCGTATTCCGGGCAGATTGGGTATGGGACCCGGCCGGGCATTACCATGGAGGGAAGCTGGCGCCATCGCAATTTCCACGGCAATGCCCGCACCCTGGTGGTGAACCTGACGGCCGACACGGGGTTTCCGGAAGATCCGGCCCGTATTTTTCCATTCCTTTCGACCTCGACGACGAAGACCCCTGACCGGCTGTTTCGGGCCTCGGCGACGCTACGCCAGCCGTACCTTTTTGCCGAGCAGTTGTCCGGCTCCATTGAACCGTTTATCCAGGAGCGTCGGAGCGTATCGTTGGACCAGAATCCGAACCGGGCCTTTTCGCTGCTAGAGCGTCTGGGGTTGAATGAGCGTCAGTTTGGGCTCAATACGACGCTTATCTACACATTCTTGCCCTTCCGGTCGCTTTCGCTGCAGCACACGCTGGCCCGAACAGAGCAATTTGGGGGAATTGTGGATTCGGATTCCGCCCGCGCACAAACGGATCTCTTTGACAAAAGCATCTTCACGCTCAACGGCACGTTTGGCAAGGCCGACGACTTCATCAATCCCGATCGGGGCTTCATCATTCGACCTTCGGCAGCCGTGGGCGGCGGGACCTTCAGCTCAGGGGTCAACTTCTGGCGGGGGAGTATGGAGGCCAGTGGGTATCTCCCACTTTCCGCCTCCGTTCAGCTTGCGGGACGCCTGTTTGGGGGCGGCCTTTTTCCCTTTGGCAAAAGTCGCGACAATCTCGCCATCGGGCCCGGAGCACGAGACTCGCTACTCAACGAAAATCAGACGTACCAGGATCGCTTTTCGGATCACCTGTTCTACGCGGGGGGCGGAAGTGACGTCCGCGGCTGGCGATCCCAGCTGGCCGGAGGGAAGGCACTACGCAATATTGGCACGGAGGAGACGCCCGACTACGCGTATCGCCCCATCGGGGCCCAGTCGAAGGTGGGAGTGAACCTCGAGGCCCGGCTTCCCTTCCCCGGCCTTGGCGACCGATGGCGCACGGCGCTTTTTATGGACGCGGCGTACTTGGAAACGGGCGATCTGAACTTGGTGCCGTCGCCTGAAGTTTCTGACGTCGTTGCGGGGCCGAGTGGGACTGCCATTCGGACCAAGCCCTCCCGACTGCTCGTGGGGGCGGGGGCAGGCTTGCGCTACCAGACGCCGTTCGGGTTCGTTCGGCTCGATCTGGCGTACAAGCTTACCCCGGACCAACTTGACCTCCGCCGTCCCAACGACATCCGATCTCAAATTGAAAAGGGCTCTCCCACTCCCGTTCGTGACGCCGATCCGCGCACGCTTCGTCGCTTTCGATTCCACTTTGGGATTGGCCGTTCGTTCTAATGCCAACTAGGCAGGATCATTATGCACCGTACGGGTTGCTCACCTGACGGAAGTGCCGTTTTCTTGGAAGGAGCTTACTGCTGAAGCACTGCACATACGATAGCACAACCCCTTCACGTGTCGACTGCGGGTCGACGAGATCGGGAATGATCTCTGGCAGCTGATACTCGTTCCGACGTCCCACTGACTGCTGTTTTTCTCTGTGCCTGACGAATCTTTCTCACGTTCCGACGAGGCGGCCCCAACCGAGGAGCAGCCGTCTACCCTCCACCGGTGGGGACGTCGGATCCTGTGGGTTGTTGGCACGACGATGGGGGCGGGACTTCTCCTCGTCGGGCTCCTCCTTCTGGGGGTACAGACGGAGACTGGCGCGACGGCGGCCGCGCAGTGGCTGGCGGCGTCTGCCAATCCCGTTTCCGGCACCGAGATCCGCATCGAGCGCGCCTCTGGAAGCTGGGTTCGCTCGCTCCGCCTCACGGGGGTGACGCTCACCCGCACGGATTCGAGTGCGGAATCCTCCGTGCGGATGGCCCGCATCGACACGCTCACTGCCTCGTATCGACTGCTTCCGCTTCTGCAGGGCCGCCTGCACATGACTCACGTTTCCATCGCCGGGCCGGAGGTGACGATGCGGCAAGCCGCCGACTCGACCTGGGACTGGTTGCGCGTGTTGCCGGAGACGCCCGACGAACCCGACACGAGTGCGGCGATGCCCGTGCGAATCGACCGCATCCGCGTTGTAGACGGGGGCTTTGCGGCGTCCTTCTACGCCGGCGGGCGCGACTCAACGGCCCATATCCGCGACCTTCACCTGCGCGTGCAGGAGTTCGAGTCGGCATCGGCGGTCACGGGACGGCTCGACACGCTCGGCCTCCGGGCGCAACTGCCCACCGACACGACAGACCTTCGTCTTGCCGCTCGGGGTCGGCTCTCCGCCACGTCCGCCACGCTCGACACCCTCCGACTCGACTCGCCCCGCAGCCGGGTTCGGGGCCACGGTCGGGTGCGGCTGCCCGAAGGGCCGACCGACCCGGTGGACGACGTGGCCCTTCGAGTGCAGGCGACCCCCTTTGCTCTGCGCGACCTGACGCCGTTTGTACCGACCCTTGATATTGATCCGTCGGAGACCGTCCGCTTCGATGTTCAGGTGACGGGCTCCGGACGGCGGCTTTCGGCCACGGCCAACGGACAGTTTCGCGGCGGCGGGACCCTTGCGGTTCAGGCCGACGCGACCCCGACCACGACGGCAACGGCGGAGGGGCCGCCCCTTCACTACCACCTCGACGCAGAGGTCCGCGACCTTACGACCAGTCTCCTCGGTTCGCCCGACACGACGCAGAACCGCCTCAGTGCCACGGCCACCGTCGACCTCACGGGCCGTTCGCTCACGGCGCTCGACGGCACCGCCGACCTCCGCCTGACGGATACGCGCTGGGCTCCGCTCCGCATTCCGGACATGACGCTGGGGGCGACGATGCGAGATGGAGCCGCAGCGGTGGAGCTACGAGGAAGAATGAACGAGGCGGAGGTGAACGTGACGGGGCAGACCCGCCCACTGGCCGACGCTCCCGACGCGACCTTTACCGCTCGGGTGCAGGCGCTCGATATCGCGGCCTTCGCGCCGGCAGCGGGGATCCGAAGCACCCTTGCGGCGACCACACGTATTGAGGCTCGCGCACTCGGCCAGGCAGCCCAAGAGATCGATGTATCGCTGACGCTGGACTCGTCGCGGGTGGGGGTGCAACGAATCGAGGGGGGGCAGGCCACACTGGCACTAGGGCCGGCGCGGGCCACGTTCGACGGCGCTCTTGCTCTTCCGGAGGGGCACGTGCAGGCGGCCGGATTCGCCGCACTGGATGGAAGTGAACAATTTGCGTTAGAAACAGCGCGGCTGGATTCGTTCAACGTGGCGGCTCTCGTCGGCGACACTACGAACAGTCGCGTAACGGGGACGGCACGAGTAGAGGGCCGCGGCTTTGTGCCCGAGACGATGCGTCTCGATGCGTCGGTCACGCTGGAAGATTCGCACTACGGTCCCTATCGGCTGTCCACCTTGGCCACGACCGCTGCCCTCACGGAGGGACGTCTTACGACGACTACGGAGGCCACGCTGAATGGCAGCGAGTGGACCCTGGAGGGGCGCGGGCGGCCCTTTGCTCCTGCACCGTCGTTTGAGCTTCGGCAGGGCCGCTTCCGCAATCTGGACATTGGCCCATTTCTGCAAAGCCCGAGTCAGTCGAGCCGTTTGCACGGTACGCTTCGGGGCACGGTGCAGGGCTTCGATCCGGAACGCATGACAGTTGAGGCCGGGCTCACGCTTGACTCCTCTCGCGTCAATCGGCAGCGCATTGACGCCGCCGTGTGGCGCCTGCAGTTGCAAGAGGCGCAGCTCCAGACCGCGCTTTCTCTCGACACGCCCGACGGGGAGACGCAGATTTCGGCGACGGCTCGTCCTTTTGCCGAGACGCCCACGTTCGAAGTGACCGAGGGGCGCTTCCGCAATCTCAACATTGGCACGCTTGCCGGCCTGCCGGGCCTCACGACTGCCCTTTCGGGGTCGCTTGCGCTGACGGGACGCGGGGCCACCGCGACGACGCTCGCCCTCGATGCCGGCTTGTCTGTTGCCGAGTCTCGCATTAACGACGCGGTTCTCTCCGATGGGCGCCTGTCGGTGACGACGGAGCAGGGGCGCGCCGAAGCCAACGGGCGATTTGCAATCGCCGGGGGCACGGTAGAGATGAGTGGAACGGTGGATCGCCTGGAGTCGACGCCGACCTACACGACACAGACCACGGTCGATTCGCTCGACGTTGGGGCGCTTGCCGGATTTGATTCCCTCGCGGCCAGCGTTCGGTCGCTCCGGTGGGAATTGGACGGACGCGGGACCGATCCGGGCACCCTTACGACGTCTACCCGGCTCTCCGCTGCTGGAATACACGTTGACCGGTTCGCGATCGACGCGGTGGATTTGAATGGAGCATTTCGGCATGGCCAGCTCGTGCTCGATACACTCGTGGCCCAATCCAATGCATTCACGAGCCAGGGACAAGGCACTCTGGCAGTCACCGACACGAGTGCGCGATCGGACTTTACGCTGCGGACGGAGGTCACGGATCCCTCGCCGCTTCGCCGGCTCGTGGGGGCCCAGACCCTCCGTCTGCAAACCGGCATTCTCGAAACGCGCATCTACGGCCCGACCCTCGCGGAGCAGCGCTTTGATGGGGCGGTGAACCTCCAAGGGCTGCTTTACAACGACGTGCGGATGGCCGAGGCCGAAATCAACTTCAACGGGAGGCGGGGGGAGGCCCAACTCGTCCAGCGTCTCGAACTGGACGGGACGCTCGGGTATCTGTCGATGCCCAGCCTTTCAGCCGAGCGCACTGAGGTCAACGCGGTGTACGATGGCACGACCATGAGTTTGTCGTCGAACGTACGCCTCGATCCCACCCACACCGCCACGCTTACGGGCACCGTCACGCCCACCGCCGACCAAGTCGAGGTGACCCTGACCAAGCTTGGCCTTCGCTTTGAGAACGATCAGTGGTCGCTTCTGCAGGACGCAACCCTAACGGTCGCGGGGGAATCCGCAACGCAGTACCGGGTGAATGGGCTTCTGCTTCATAGCGGGACCCAGCAGGTTGCGGTGGATGGCCTGGTGGACCTCGACGGCACGCAGAACCTTCTCGCGACCCTTGAGGGCGTGAAGCTGGGGCCGATCTCATCGCTCGTGGGGCTATCGGGGCTGGACGGGACGCTGTCGGGCTCGTTGGACCTCACCGGCCCGGCCGCTGCGCCTCAGATCGACAGTCGTCTGGCCCTCGATCTTCGTTCCGAAGAGCGAGCCGTCGGCACGCTCCGCTTGAATGCCGACTACGAAGACCTTGCGCTTTCTCTCGATGCGGCACTGGCCCACACCGATGGCAGCACGCTTACGGCGGAGGGCACCGTGCCCACCGATCTGCGCCTGCAGGCCTCCAATGCGGTGACCGTAGCAGACCGGCCCGTGCGCCTGCGGTTTTCCACAAGCCGCTTCCCTGTGAATTGGATCGATCCGTTCCTGGACCCGGCCACGGTACGGGAGGTGAGCGGCACCCTCGCCGCCGACGTGGAGGTGCGGGGCACCCTTAGTGATCCCGACCTTGCCGGTACGGCCTCTCTCAGTAACGGCACTGCCAGGCTGCCCGCTCTCGAAACGCGCTATCGAGACGCCGCGGCGACGCTTCAATTCGCCGAGGACCGAGTCCGCCTCGAACAGGCGGTCGTCCACTCGTCCAATGACGGACGTATGCAAGCAGAGGGCGTTATCAACTTTCCCCAGCTTACCGTCGGTGAATATGATCTCACCCTCAACGCCTCCAACTTTATCGCCATCGACACCCGGGCATATCGTCAGGCCGTGATCGACGGCACCCTCTCCCTGAGGGGGACCACCCAAGAGCCGGTGCTCAATGGAAAGGTGCAGGTGCGCAGTGCCGACATTTACTACAACGAGGCCCTGTCCGAAAGTGAGGCGATGGCCACGACGGTTCCCCTGACGAAAGAGGATCAACTTACCCTCGAAAACCGCTTCGGCCTTCGCCTCTCGGCGGCCGACACCACGACATTTGATGCGTACGAAGCCATGGAGATGGATCTTACAGTCCAGATCCAGCGCAACACGTGGATCCGATCGAAGAGCGCGCCGGAGATGAACATCCAGTTTATGGGGGATCTCGACGTCTCGAAGGCGCCCAATGCCGATCCGCAGGTGTTCGGCTCGATTGAGGTCCTTTCGGAGCGGAGCACGCTGCGCCAGTTTGGACAGGAATTCCAGATTCAGGAGGGCAGTCTCACCTTCAACGGCGATCCGTTTACACCCTACCTGACCCTTGAGGCGACCTATGAGCAACGGGCCCGGGGCGCACAGGGGAACGAGGTGACCATCACACTGCGATTGGACGGTCGCCCCGAGACGCTGTCGCCCACCCTCTCGTCTACCCCGCCGATGGATACGCGCAACATTCTGTCGTATCTTGCCACGGGCCGCCCGGCGGACGAGCTGCTAAGTGGGAGTGGAGAGGGCAATCTGGCCACACAACTGGCGTTGGGGCAGGCCACCAATTTTGTTGAGAACCTTGCCGCGAGTGAGCTGGGGCTCGACGTGGTGCGTGTGCAAATCCGGCCCTCAGGGGCGTCGTATCTCACGGTGGGACGGTACTTTACGCCTCGCTTCTTCGTGAGTGTTGAGCAGCCGGTGACCGAGCCTACCGTCATGGGAGCGGGGACCACCCCCTACCTGCCAGACCTGACCCTTGAGTACCAGCTCCTTGATACGCTCATGCTTCGGGCCCTGAACAACCAGGAGTCGTTTCAGGTCAATTTGTTGTTCGAGTACGCCTACTAAGTGGTGCTATTGGAAAGGCGGGTGGCGTCTTCCAACGGAGCAGGGGGACACGTGTGTGGACCTACGTCCGGGCTTATTCAATAGCACCAGTCGTACGAATCCACTGTGCTCCTAATTGCCTCTCTGTTGAGCACGAGGGTCCGATTTTTAATGTATTCGTGAGCTTTTGGAGTCCCCGGTGCAGGGAGCACCCGGATCGGTACACCTGGTGATTATTACCACGCCAGAAACGTTATTTCCGGGCCAAGAGACCGGTCGCAAGCTCATGTGTCGCAACCACACATCGTACCGTCGCAATTCGACCACGATTCGACTGGGATTCCTGTGACGCGTTCTTTTTGTGGGGCGGTACAGTATGATGCTCACGCGCCTCTCACCTTTCGACGTGAGCGAGACCTGCCCTTCTACTTTTTCTCTCGATCCGTTCTGCCCTCCATGCTCCCTGTGTTCTCGTTCGTCTCAGCAATTGCCCGCGTATGCAGTCCGTTCTTGCCGTTCACTTCCGGGCGTACGTCTATGCGAACGAAGTGCGTTCTCGGGATCGGTCTCGTTCTGATCGTGGCCGGTACCCTTTCCCAAAATGCTCAGGCCCAAAACGACGCACCGGTCCCGAGCGCGGATAGCTACACCGTGATGCAGGGAGCGACGTTGTCGGAATCTGCTCCGGGCGTGCTTGGCAACGACAGCGACCCCAACGGTGACTCGCTGACTGTATCGGCGGTGGTGGCGGCTCCGGACAGCGGCAGTCTGTCGCTCGACACGGATGGATCGTTCAGCTACACGCCGGATTCAACCTTCACAGGGATCGATGAGTTCAGCTACGCAGTCAGCGATGGCGATACGTCAGCGCAGGCGAGTGTCGAAATCACAGTTGACCAGGACACCTTGGGGGGCGGATCGAATGGGGCACCCGTCGCCGATTCAGACAGCTACACGACATCCTCGGGTCAGACGTTAACGATCTCCGCGCCGGGGGTCTTGAATAACGACAGCGACCCGGATGACGATTCGCTCAGCGCTTCGGTCGTCGCTCTCCCGGACAGTGGTAGCCTTTCCCTCAATACCGACGGCTCGTTCGACTACGCCCCGGATTCCTCTTTCTCCGGCACCGACTCATTTACCTACGCAGCCAGCGACGGCAGTGCCTCCGACTCGGCAAGTGTCACCATCTCCGTCGACTCCGATTCCTCCAGCGACGGCTCCAACAGCGCCCCAGTTGCCAACTCCGACAGCTTTTCCACTCCGAAAGGACAAACCCTCACTGTTACCGCTCCCGGTGTCCTCGACAATGACTCCGACCCGGAGGGCGACTCGCTGACTGCGTCCGTGGACTCTCTTCCGGGCAGCGGCACACTATCGCTGAACACAAATGGATCCTTCACCTACAGTCCGGACTCCTCCTTCTCTGGCGTCGACGACTTCAGCTACGAGGTATCTGACGGCCGGGGCGGTACCGACCGGGCGATCGTCGAAGTCACAGTTGAGGAGGACACTTCAAGTGGAGGGACAAGCGGAGCACCCGTGGCTGAGTCCGATCGCTACACCACTGCTCCCGGCCAGACGCTATCCATTGCCTCCCCCGGAGTGCTGATCAACGATTCCGATCCGAACGGCGACTCGCTGACGGTGTCGCTGGTTTCCGGCGTGTCCAATGGATCACTCTCCTTGAATGGAAACGGCTCGTTTATCTACACGCCAGACTCTTCCTTCACCGGTGTCGACGACTTCACGTATGCGGTCAGCGACGGGGATAGCAGCGATGAGGCGATTGCTGAGATTGTCGTAGAGGAGGACACGACGGAAAGCGGCACTTCCACGCCTCCTTCCCCGACCGATCTCACCGCCTCCGCGTCCCCGGACAGCGTCACCCTGTCGTGGAGCCCTCCGGACACAACCGTCGTAGCGTCCTATACCGTCTACCGTGATACGGGAGCAACGGCCTCCGATAGCGCATCGGCCCTCACCACGGTTCCCGCCCCGGATACCACCTACACCGATTCGATGGTCACGTCCGGCACAACATACCATTACCGCGTATCGGCGACGGACTCGACGGGCACCGAAAGCAGTCTCTCGGCAGAGGCGTCGGCAACCGTGAGCACGTCCCTCACGGCTGCTCCCGACACCTTCACGACAACAGCGGGCCAAACCCTCACGGTCTCAGCACCGGGGGTCTTGGACAATGACAGCGGGGCGAGTACCGACTCGCTGTCGGTGTCGCTGGTGACGGACGTGTCGTCCGGCTCACTCACGCTGAATGCGGACGGTACCTTCACCTACACACCGAACACCGGCTTTACGGGAACCGATGCCTTCACGTATGCAGTGAGTGACAGTGCCGGCGCCACGGCCGAGGCCACGGTCTCCCTTCTGGTCGAAGAAGAGGAAACGGTCATTCCCACCGACCTCACGGCCACCGCCGGAGAGGAGCAAATCCAACTCAGTTGGACGGCCCCGACGCAGGACTCGGTCGACGGATACTACCTCTACCGCGACACGTCGGCCTTCGATTCAACCTCTGTGCCTGCGGACGTGGCCCCGTACGACAGCACCGCGAGCGGGACCACCACCGTCACTGACACAAGCGTCACACCCGGCACCACCTACCACTATCGCGTCACTGCCCTGGGCGACACTGCGGAGACGGGATTTTCGAACGAGGTCCGGGCGGTGCCTGAAGGACTCGTGGCGAGCGAGTCGAAATCCGTCAGTAATACGGAGTCCGAACAGGACTTTGAGGAGAGTGGAGCTAAGCTAAACTTTTCCAATGTAGAAGAGCCCGGAAACGTGACGGTGAGCACGTACTCCGGTGAGCCCAAAGAATCGGAGAGTATCGATCAGGACAACGTGAGCGACACCCGCATGGTGATTGATGCCGATGCTTCGCTGAAGTTCACCGAGGTAGATGTCCGCCTAGCCGTGAGCCGGTTCCGGGGCATCGAGGACCCGAACAACGTGACGGTGTACAAGCGGGGCACGCCGGGCAGTGGCACGTTCCGAAGCCTGGACACACGGGTAGACGACAACGACACGCCCAATGACATCTCCGACGACACGCTTGAGGCCACCACGGACGGCTTCAGTGAGTTTGCGCTGGGGAGCGACACCGAGCCGCTGCCGGTGGAGATGGCGTCGTTCGACGCTCGGATGGACGACGGGGCCGTTCTTCTCTCCTGGACGACGGCCAGTGAAAATGGCAACGCCGGCTTCCGGGTCCAACGAAGGATAGGCACGGCGGGGGGAGGAGACGATCCTGATGTACAGGCGTCCCGGCAGGACGCCTCAGCGTGGACGACGGTCGGTTCCGTTGAAGGAAGCGGCACCACCTCCCAGGCCCAGGCCTACCGCTTTACGGACGGAGAGCTGCCCTACGAGGCCGACGCCTTGACCTATCGTCTCAAGCAGGTGGACACGGAGGGGAGCACGCACCACTCGGAGGCGATCACTGTTGAGCGAGACGTAGGCACTGTTCAGCTTCTGGGTGCCTATCCGAACCCAGCCCGTCATCAGGCGACGGTTCGGTATGCACTACCCGACCGGAGAACTGTAAAAGTGCAACTCTACGACGTGCTCGGGCGACAGGTACGGACGATCACGAGGGACCGGAAAGAGGGGCGGCACGAGCAGACGCTGGACGTGAGCAGTCTTTCAAGCGGCGTGTATTTTCTTCGACTCCGGGCCGGCGGGGAGACTCGGACGCAGAAGCTAACAGTGGTACGGTAGAAGGAGAGAACCGCGAAAACCACTGTACAGCGTCGCTCTTGGAGGGCATCTTCCGACGATTGACGACGTTTTGCAGTCGTTCTGCTCAGCCTGATGTCTCGTCGCGTGAAATCAAAGCCGTCTCTGAAACGACGAGGATGATCCACTTACCACCCGAGGGGCTTCGTATACGAGAGACTGGCGGTAATCACGTCGTGTCGCAGGGGAGGGGGAGTACGGGTGAGAGGGGGCGGGTCTTCCAGCCCGGCTATTTTTGCCTTTGAGGAGCGCTCGGTGGAGGAGAAGACGGATCGGAGGCCCGGATTGTACCGCACGCCCAGCGCTACGCGGTGTCCCTCTTCCGTAGAATAGCTGATTGTCGTGCCAATGAGTAGTCCCGCATCCCATCGTCGAATGAGGTCTGTTTTTAACAAAGGAATGCGTTCCTTGAGAGTGAGCGCCTGAATGCGGACGCTGCGGCGAACTCGCCCCCCGACGGCTCGCGACATCGTGACACCCCCTACGAAGTGGAGCGAGAGGGGACCCGGGAGAGAAAAGTCGTGTCGGCCGAGGAGTTGGCCCTGCAGGTACGACAGCCGGTAGCGTTCGGACGTATAGCGCTGAGGGGTAGAGCGAGAAAAATGTCCCCCCTTCTGTACGAACAGCAGCTCGGGCTGAACAGCGATGTGGTCGGTGATCGGCACGACGAGAAAGGCGCCGGCGTGTAGGTCGAGCCGGACGTTGGTATTGGCCGAGGCCTCGCCTCCCGCGCTTACGAAGGGCACGGCGCTGTCGTTGAGAAATCCGAATGTTGGGCCAGTGCGGACGCCTACTCGTATGTGTTGCGACTGAACGCCGCTCACGGAAACGGTGATCAGGAGGAGAGTGACTACGGCCGTCCGCCCCCATAATGAGAGGGCACCGGGCGAGGGAGGGCACTGGCATCCAGGTGTACCGAAGGTCATACGGGCGAACGGCGAGCGTCGAAGAAGAGGAATGGAGGCTATTGTACAGCCTGGGTGGGGGCCCATTGGGGACTCAAGTGCGCCGGAAGCCCCCGAAACGAGCATCCCACATCATTTGCAGCGGGTCGTGTGGGTTGGGGGAGAGGGAGGAGGAAACAACGAACGCTCGAGAGTGAGGAGCGATTGTGACGGAGTAATAACGCACCGAACCTCACACCGGCGCGTTCCTTCACAAAGTCCTCTGAGGCTCCTCGGTCGCATCGAAGGAAGGATCCACATCCGTATTCCACTCGTCTGTCTTCACGCGTTACATGCTCCTATCTCGTCTTCCGATTCTCCTCACTCAGGCGGCCCCCACGTTCACCGTGGATATGTTCGTCGTGCTGGGGTTGATTGCCGCGGTGCTCGGCCTTTTTATCTCGGAAATCGTCCCCATTGACATCACGGCACTCGGCACGATGGTCGCGGTCATTCTCCTGGAGCCGTGGACGGGGGTCGGGCCGGCAGACGGCGTCTCGGGCTTTGCCAGCACGGCCACCGTCACGGTCCTCGCCATGTTTATTCTGAGTGAGGGCATTCGGCGTACCGGGGTGCTTCGGCGCCTGGGCAATCGGATTGTGGAGTGGGCAAAGGGGAGCTTCTACAAACAGTACGGTGCACTCATCGGCCTTTCCGGCACCACGGCGGGCGTCATCAACAACACGCCGGTGGTAGCCATGATGATTCCGATGGCGGTCAACCTGGCCCGTCGCACGAAGCTTTCCCCCTCGAAGCTGCTGATGCCCATTTCGTTTGCCTCCATGCTTGGGGGCATGCTCACGCTCATCGGGACCTCTACCTCCATCCTGGCGAGTGACGTGAGCGCACGACTGTTGGGGCACCCGTTCTCAATGTTCGAATTTACGGCGCTGGGGGCGATTGTCCTCGTGACGGGATGGATCTATCTTCTGACCGTGGGGCATCGGCTCGTTCCGGAGCGCATTAAGCCACAGGAAGATCTGACGGAGGAATTCGAGATTAGTGGATACCTGTCAGAAGTAGTGGTGACCGAGGAGTCTCCCTTGGTGGGCTATACGGTGCGGCAGGCCTTGGAGCAGTTGGAACTGGACGTAGACATCGTGCGCATGGAGCGAGACGGGAAGGCGTTCGCCGCCCCGCTGGGCAGCAAGCAGTTTCGTCCCGGCGACGAGCTTCTGCTCCGCACCAATCGCGACACGCTGATGCAGCTCATCCGAACGCAAAAACTGGAGCCCGAGGCGCGTACGAAGACGTTCCGGGAAAAGGACTTCGAGATCGAGCGGAAGGGGGAGGCGCTCGCAGAAATTGTATTGCTTTCCGACAATCCCCTCGTTGGGGAGACGCTCCGTACCATCACGTTTGCTCAGCGGTTTGACGCGCTCGTGCTGGCCATTCGACGCAAGGGGGAGCTCCTCTATGACAATGTCGACCAGGTGCCCCTGCAGGGGGGGGACACGCTCCTCGTGCAGGCGTCTGGCCAGGCCCTCAAACAATTCGAGCGCGGCCGGTCGTTCGTCGTCATTCAGGCCGACGAAGAGGCTTCCTTTCGAACCGAGAAGCTTCCGCTGGCACTTGGCATTATCGGGCTGGTGGTGGGCCTCGCGGCGCTGGAGGTGGTGCCCATCATGGTATCGGCGCTCGGCGGCATCGTGGCGATGGTCGCGACCGGGTGCGTGCGGCCCAATGAGGTGTACGAGGCGGTGGACTGGAGCGTGATTTTCTTACTGGCCGGCCTCATCCCGCTGGGAATGGCGATGGAGCGCTCCGGCACGGCGGCGTATCTGGCTACGGCCATCACGGATATAGGGACGTCCTTGCCGGCGCTGGTGCTCCTGTTTGTGTTTTACATCGTCACCTCGCTGGTCACGCAGGTGATCAGCAACAATGCCAGCGTCATTTTGATGATTCCGATGGCCGTGGAGGCAGCGCAGATCACGGGGGCGGATCCGTTCTCGTTCGTTCTGGCCGTTACGTTCGGCGCGAGCTGCGCCCTCCTCACGCCCATTGGGTACCAGACCAATCTCATGGTCTACGGCCCGGGCGGCTACCGCTTCACGGATTTCGTGCGAATGGGGGCGCCCCTTCAACTGCTCCTCGCGTTCGTGACCTGCGGCGGCATCTGGGCGATTTGGGGCGTGTAGGGAAGGGGACGCGGTGCGTTAGGGGTTGTGCGTTGCCGTGGTAGGACAGTGGACATGGAGGTCGCCGGGGCCGTTCTGCTCGATCTCCACGTCCGCCACGGATGAGACCACGGCGTCGGCCGCCGACAGGTTTTCAGCTCCCGTCGCTGTCGCAACTCCAATGACGGTGGCACCGGCCTGTTGGGCAGATGCCACCCCTGCCGGGGCGTCTTCAAGAACCACACAGCGCTCTGCCTCCACCCCCAGTCGTTTGGCAGCGAGAAGGTACGGGTCCGGGGCTGGCTTGCCGTTCTCGATGTCGTCGGCCGTCACCATGGTGTCGGGGATGGGAAGGCCAACGTGCGACAGCCGCCCGGTCGCCGTACGGAAGCGTCCACTCGTCGCGATGGTCCAGCGCTCGTCGGGCAGATCCTCCAGCATTTTCTTCGCGCCGTCGAACCGGCGAAGCGCCTCGGGGGCAGTGTCGAGCGTTCCGCTCATGCGTTCGGTTTCGGCGTCGGCATCGAGGTGAGGCGCTACCTCTTGAATCACCTCGAACGCCGGCCGGCCGTGGTACACAGCCTCCACCTCTTCGAACGGAATGCCCCGGTGCTCGGCCCACGCTCGCCACTGTTGCTCCACCGCGGCCTCGGAGTCGACGAGCACGCCGTCGAGATCGAAGATAATGGAATGGCACGTCAAGGACATGGGAAAGACGGATTGGTGAGGGGCAGTTGTATGTTCGTAACGGGGGAGAACGGTGAGGGCTCCCGTCCCCGCGGGCGGACGACGAAAAGTCTTCTTTCGCACATCACAGTCAGATGCGGGGTCTACATTGCATCGGAGTGAGGCGTCTCGTTCGAGGACAACGAGGAGGCCTCTGCAGCCCATGTGCGTGCACTCCAGGCGGCGTGGCTGCGAAAGCCGCGGGACACGGCGCGAACAATACGGCTCCAGATCGTCTGTCCCCTGTTGGAGACGTAATGGGTCATGCGCTTCGTGGCGTGGCGTACGCGAGTCATGTTGGTTCTTTTGGATTGGGGAAGACCACCGTGCGGTTCCTTTCTTCAGCGCACCGAATCCTCCCCTGTCGAAGGAAGTTCGCCACAAAATCTGGTGTAAGCGATTCCTCCCCCTACGTTTCACCGGTCTTCTGCACTGTCTTCATCGAAAGCGCTCTCGCTGACAATGTCGTCCTCGGTTGGAAACGGTTCCCTCTTTTTGACGACAGATCGGGGGGCGCTTCTGTTTTTTTTTGGAGAACAAGGCCGGCACTGGGCTGCTGTGATGAGATGTGTTCTTCGAGGCATTGTGGGCTATCGTGAGAGAGAGGGCTGGGCTATGCAGCGCACGCGGCCGGTTGGAGCTTCCTTTCGTGAGGTCCGGCCCGCCGACCCGTCGCAGGTATGGAATAGCTCCGCCGGGGGCAACGGTCAAAGGGGGCGCCACGTCGAACAGGGAGGGAGCAGTGGTCAAGCAGGCCGGGCCTGGACGAAGGACATGCCATCGCCTCTTGAGGAGCGGCTGATTGTTTCACGCGGGCAGTGTCCGACGCTATTCAAGCGACACAAAAGCCAGCCCATTGTTCGGATTCATCGGCACCACGAGTTGATGCGCCTTGGGGTCGTAGCACATCGACGCCGCACTCGGAATGTTGCGGGCAATCAGCTCTGCGGACTCGCCGGGGCGAATGCGGGAAATGCCTCCCTGGGCGACACTGCTCACGTACTTCGTGCCATCGTCCATGATCACGAGACCGTCGCCGCCCGGCTGCGCGGCCTTTTCCGTTTTCAGCAGCTCTCCGTCCCGGGAGAACGTCAGGACCTCGTCGTTGCCGTAGTTGACGACGACAATATGCCCTGCCCGGTCGATGCCGAGGCCGTTGGGCTGGCGCAGCGGATCGCCCTGCGCGAAGACCTCTGGCGTGCCGTCCGGCGTAATTTTCCAGACGCGCCACGTCGACGGGTCCGGGTCCTGGCCCAGATCGCCGGTCTGGGTAACGTAGATGGTGCCGTCGTTCGTGACCTCAATGTCGTTGATCCAGGGGGCGTTCTCGATGCGAATCTCGCCGACGGGCGTGCCGGTCTTTAGGTCAAACTGGCGAACGACGGCCACGCTCGGATCGTCTTCGCTCGTCCCGCCGTCCTGGTCGGCCAGGTGAAGGGTCCCATTGGCGATGTCGCTGCCCAGCGGATGGTTCAGGGTGAGGGGCGGGTCCAGTTCGGCTCGCGCTGAGGGACTCTGCACACCGATCCACCGGGGTGTGCGCACCGAGCCGTCGTGGTTGATGAAGGAGATGAAGGCGTCGTTGGTGCGGGCGCTCTGGGGGGCGCCGCGGTTGGGCACCACAATCACGTCCCGCTCCGGGTCGTACGTGCAGCTCTCTGCGGAGTAGATGGCGCCGTAGACGGTGACGTTCGAGGAGGCCGGAGCGAATGACTGGTCGGCGCTGGGGACGGCCGGCGTGCCGACGGGATTTCCAACCGGGTAGGACGAGGGCGTTTCCTGGGCAAGTGCAGGCCCAGAGGCAATACCGATGAGGAAAAGGACGGTGATCGTGAGGGGGAGAGGTTGTTTCATGGAGAACCTAGTTTTGTCGTTATCGAAGTGTGGGGAGATTCGTCAAGGAAGGGAGGCAGGGGGAACTCCTTAGAGTCACTATCAAAACCGCCGCAAGGCCAATAAAAACACTATGGTCATGTCGCTCCAGGTCATCTAGATAGCCAGAACCCATCCAGTCGAAAGGGTAGGTTCTTACCCCCGTCGGATCGGCTCTGAGGTGAGTTCAGAGTGACGGGTCTGTCCCAGTTTTGTTGGAGGTTTTTTAGAAGGCCGGGGAGGGATCCCAGTGCTCGACCGACTCGGTGATGCCCGGTGGGGCGTCGTGCAACGGCTTGGCCGAGAGAGGAATCGGCAGTATACGGGTTCGTCTCCCAGAACCGAAAAATGCCCGCCCCAGGTTCCCGGGCGGGCATAATCGTTGCGGGCCGAATGCCTGACGTGTCGGGTCAGGCTCGGTCCTGCTGCTCCATGAATAGCTTATAGAGGTCCGGTGTAAGCTGGAGCGTGCGTCCTCGCTTCATCTCGTAGTCCGCCAGCACCCGCAGCGTGAGCCGCTGAACGCGCATGGAGGACTGCTCGGCGGTCAGTGCTCCGAGGCGCTGCATAATTTGGTCGCCGTTGGCGGAGCGATCGGCCACCTGTCGGAGAGCAGTAGCGGCCATAATGCGGTGCTCCAGCGTAGCGTCCGACTCGTAAAGATCGAAGAGGGCCGGAACGGTCGAGGAGAGGTCCACTGGTCGGGCGCCGTAGCTGATCGCGAGCAGGGTTTTCAGCGCAAGGTGCTTTTTTTGCTCAATGTCGGATCGAAGCAGATTCGCAGCCTGCTCCCCGTAATTCGCCTGCCACGTTGAGCGGTCAGGGGACGGAGGGGCCGAAACAGTAGACTGCGCTTCCACCGGCGCGACAAGCAGGAGGAACACAAAGAGACTGCCCATTATCGTGGGGACTACACGTCCGCACAGGCCCTGCGACGCGTCGGTCGAAGAAGAAAGAAACAGTGGTGTGTTCATCGGTCTAAGATACGGTGTGTGTTGGTAGCACGCGACAAAAAAGGGCGAGCCGACTAGGACCTGCTCCTACACAATTCCTGGTCGGAGGCCCTTTTTTGTTTTGAGTGAGCGTCAGGGACGCCTGTATTGATTCTGGGGTCTTGCAGCCGCTGCAGGCTTTTTTGGTTCGGGGCGTTCGACGAATTACACGCCCGAGACACGAGCGACACCCCATTACGTGCTCGTCAACATCTCGAAGGCAGAGATCGCACGCCGGAGGAGGCCTCGTGAGCGACTGCCCGCGCGAAATCGATTGATCGGAGCATCAGAGGTTCAGCCAGTACGTCAGCTTCAGGGTCAGCGAGCGGCGGCGGGGCGAGAAGCGGTCGGTGAAGTAATTGTCGTTGTACACGAGGTACAGGTCCGACAGCGGGGCAAAACGCCACTGCAGGCGGGAATTGACCCCAAACGTATTTCGCTGAGTGCTGTACTGCACGAGGGTGGACCAGAACAGCGACTTGCTGAACGTGATGTCTGCCTCCGGGGTCAACAGCCACAGGTCCGCGTCCGCGTACGGATCGGGCAGGCGAATGCGGTCGTAGTTTGCCCCCATGCTGAGGACGGCCCAGGGCTGAACGTTGAGATTGAGCTGCCCGCCGAACGAATACCGGTTTCCATTGAAAAAGCCCCCGACCGTCGACTCCGCGTTGAAGTAGAAGTCATTCGAGCTGTCCGACTCGTACTGGCTCGTGATCTGATTGAATCGGAAGCCTCTGTCGCCCGGAAGAGGGGCTCCGTCGTCCGACCGGGTGGGATCGAACCCGTTTGTTAGGAACACAAACCGATTGCTGTACTCCACCTCGAAGGAGGACTGGTCCGCAAACTCGGCACTCCACCCGGCCCGTAGGTGCTGGTCCGTCAGCTTGAAGTCGAGATTGGGGCGCCAGTAGTGAACAGTCGTGAGGTCAACGGTATGGTTGTTCACGAGGCCGGATTCGGGCCAGAAGGTACGGGAGATGCTCTTTCCGGACTTGAAGATGTCCTTCCGGGGGATAAACCCGAGATCCGACTGGTAGTCCTGCCCGACGTACACGAAATCGGCAATGCCGCTGTACGTCCGCGTGTTGTATTGCAGAAGGGATTGGGCCGAATAATTCCCGACGTAGTCGTCCGGCTGGAAGGACTTGTGCAGGTAGAAGGTGCCGGTCCAGACGTTGTCCGACGTGGCGAGGTTATAGTCGAGGCCGAGGACCCGGTTGTACTCTTCCTCTGGGGACACGAAGCCGTAGTCTCCGACCGTCTGCCGGTTGATGAAGAAGGCCCCGACGGTCGAGCGGGCAAAGACCCGCCGCTTCAGGGCCACCATCGCGTTGTTGTTCGAGGGGATCTGAAGGCCGCTGTTTTCGTCGGTCTGGATGTTGAGAACGCCGAGCCGCCAATCTTCGCTCAGGTTGCCGCTTAGCCGCGCACCGCCGAGAATCCGATTCTCGACGAACCGCCCCGTGCTGTCTCGCGCAATGCCGATGCGCCGGGAGAAAAAGGGGACGTCATCCTGAAACGGGCTTCCAAACTGGAAGAGATCGTTGTTGTCGATAAAGAACTGCCGTTTCTCGGGGCGGGAGATCTCGAAGCGGGTGACGTTGGTCACGAACTCGTCCGCCTCCACATTGGAGAAGTCGGGGTTGACCGTGAGGTCCAGCGTCAGCCCTTGCCCCACGTCCACTTTTGCGTCGCCGCCCATGCGGAACTGGTTGTCCGTCTCGCCGGGCACGAAATCCCGCTGCGTCCCCGTGTTCACGTACGGGATGACGGCGATTGGGGACGAGGACCCGCCCAGTGGCCGCTCGAACACCATTTCTCCGAGAAAGCCCAAATTGATCATGAGCTGGTTCTGTGGAACCCGGGACCAGACGCTGCGCTCGTTGACCTGAAAGTCCCACCGGTACCCCTGAAACCGCCAGCGCCGACTTCCTTCTGGATAAGAAAGCGAACTAAACGGAATGGCCATCTCGACGACATACTGGTCGTCGTGCCGCCGGCTCTCGGCGCGCCACTTCTCGTCCCAGGTGTCGTTGAAGTCGCCTCCTTCGTCGCCCCCGCCGGAGATGAGGGCCTCCCGCTTCACCCCGTACGGATTGACGCCGAAGAGATAGGCGTTGGTGCCGTTCCGGTAGGTGTCGAACATCACGGTGATGTTGTCGCTGGTGGTGCCGCTGAAGTCCCGCCGGAGGGTGGACACCACGTAGTCGTCCTCAGGCACTTCGGCGCGGGCGGCCACGTAGAGCGTGGTTTCGTTGTAAAGCATGCGCATCTGGGTGGGGTGCTCAGCCCGAGCCGTATCCGTGGGAAAGAACTGCCAGAAGTTGGTGGCCACGTCGGCCTGGCTCCAGACCGCCTCGTCCATTGCGCCGTCGACGGTAATGTTCCCGGAGATGTAGTTCACCTTGATCTGGCGCGGCGCGTCTTGCCCGAGTACAGACAGAGGATGGAGGAGAAGAAGGACAACAAGGAATCGTAAGGATCGGACCATCGGTGGGGGTTACTTTTGGAGTTGTGCGATTGACGCTCTTTGGAGGAGGAACACCGCAAACGGATACCATGAGAGACAACGGCTTACATCGGCGGCCGACTGCGGATCGCTGCCTTCGCTTAGCGGTCGATCATCTCCTGCGCATCCTCGCCGTACCGCGCCCCCTGAGGTTCGATGTTCGAAGCCGCCTCCTCGATCTCTTGTAGGTCCTCCTCGGTGAGCTCGATGTCTGCAGCCTCGACGTTCGATTCCAGGTGCTTGCGCTTCGTGGTGCCGGGAATGGGCACGATCCACGGCTTCTGGGCCAGGACCCACGCGAGTGCGATTTGGGCACGCGTCGCGTTCTTCTGCTCGGCCATCCGGCCAAGAAGCTCGACGAAGGCTCGGTTCGCTTCCCGATTTTCCGGCGACAGGCGCGGGACCGTGCTCCGGAAATCGTCGTCACTGAACTCCGTCGACTCGTCAATCTCGCCGGTCAAAAAGCCCTTGCCGAGCGGGCTGTACGGGACGAATCCGATGCCGAGCTCTTCGAGCGTCGGGATGATCTCGTCTTCGGGCTCGCGCCACCAGAGGGAGTACTCACTCTGCAGTGCGGTGACCGGCTGGACGGCGTGTGCTCGACGGATCGTATCGACGCCGGCCTCGGAGAGCCCGAAGTGACGGACCTTGCTTTCCTCAATGAGCTCGCCCACCGTCCCGGCCACGTCCTCAATCGGAAGTTGGGGTCGACGCGGTGCTGGTAAAGAAGGTCGATGTAGTCGGTCTGAAGCCGCTGGAGCATCCCGTCCACCGCCTTCCGGATGTGTTCGGGTCGGCTGTTGAGAGTGCCGCGGTTCTCGCCCGTGTCGAGGTCGATGTCGAATCCAAACTTTGAGGCAATGACCACCTCGTCACGAACGGGCGCGAGGGCTTCGCCCACGACCTTCTCGTTTTCGAACGGGCCGTAGACCTCCGCCGTGTCGAAGAAGGTCACACCAAGCTCGACCGCGTGCCGGATGAGCGAAACGGCCTTGTCTTTCTCGGTGGTCGTGCCGTACCCGAAGTTCAGGCCCATGCAGCCGTTGCCGACGGCCGAGACGTCCAGGTTGCTGTTTCCAAGGGTGCGCGTTTGCATAATGGGTTCTCGTCTGATTCCAAAAAGACAGTGTCGTGCGACTCAATAGGGGACCCGCTCATTCGACCACCGCCCCGATCTCAATACGCTCCAGCCAGGTGGTTACCGAATCGTGCACCTCTTTCCGCCGCTCCCCTTCGATCGCAAGGTAGATCCCATCTCGTTCCAGCCCCCCACGAGTGGAGAAGCCATCCAGCACATCAGACTCCGAACACATCTCGTCTACCATCCGAAAGCTGCTCCCCACTCCGTATCCCCCGTTGGTGTTGAACGGAATCACCGTGGTGCCGCTCAGATCGTGTTCGTGCAAGAAGCTCCTCATCGGCGGCGGCAACTGCATGTCCCAGGTCGGGAAGCCGAGAAAGACGGCATCGTATTCTCCGATATTCTCTATCTTTGTTTTGAGCGGCGGCACATATCCTCTCCCGTTCTCCCGGGCGACCTGTGACACGATTTCTTCGTAGTTCTTCGGGTAGGGCGTTTCGGGCTCCACACTCACCATTGTGTCGCCCACCTCCTCGCGAATGATCTCGGCGACGGCCTTCGTGTTGCCGGTTCGTGTGAGGTACACAATCAGAACGTCGTCCGACCGGGGCGTCGCCCGGGCACTGCCAACCTTCATGCCCTGCGAAAACAAGGAGGCTCCGGTCACGGCAAGTCCAGTTTGCAGAAATCGTCGGCGGTCCATCGTGGATGCACTCTCATCACGAGATGGGTCGTGCTGTTCAGAGAACATGGGCATCGGTTCTGTTGAGTTTGGAGGGGGAAATGAGTCGCTTCTCCCTTCCAGTCCCCTCTAAAGTTCCTGGCTCGTCGGCCGGTAGAGGATCTCATTCACGTCCACTGCTTCCGGCTGCTCGATCGCAAAGGCCACGGCCCGCGCGAACGAGTCCGCGGGGACGGCGTGCGCATCGTAGAGCCCGTGGACGCTCTCGGCCACGTCATCTTCAGAGATCGTGTCCGGAAGCTCCGTGTCGACAGCGCCGGGCGAGATGATCGTCGTGCGAAGGCCGTAGTCCTTCACCTCCTGGCGAAGCCCTTCGGAGAGAGCGCGCACGGCGTGCTTTGTGGCCGAATAGACGGCGCTCCCGGGCGAGACCACGTGCCCGGCCACGGAGGCCACGTTGATGATGTGCCCGGACGCCTGCTCCTCCATGTACGGAAGCACCGCGGCAATGCCGTAGAGAACGCCCTTGACGTTCACGTCGATCATCTGGTCCCACTCGTCGACGTTGAGGCGATCGAGCGGCGAGAGCGGCATGAGACCGGCGTTGTTGAGCATCACGTCGACACGACCGAAGGCCTCAACTGCATGGTCGACGAGGGCCTGGACCTGCTCGCGCTCGGTCACGTCGGTGGTGACGGCAAGTGCCTCCCCGCCCTTTTCGGTGATCTCCTCGGCCAGCGCCTCGATGCGTTCGGTCCGCCGTGCCGCAAGCGCAACGCTCGCGCCCTTGGCGGCCAAGTGGCGCGCAGCGGCCTCTCCCAGTCCGCTACTGGCACCGGTGATGATAACGACCTTTCCTTCGATGTTCGTGCTCATGTGATGCGCGTTCTATGGATAAAAATCGATGTGTCGGTCCCCGTAGGAACGACCGATCCCCTCGCAGGCCCATCGCTCTCACTACGCCTTTCGACCGAACGGATGGGGGCGCAAGAGAAGCGTTTCCTACTCACAGGCCAGTGTACACGACGGGAAAACAGCCTGGGTACAACAGAATTCCAGGATCGTTGTACAATCCTACGAGATTCGGCAGTAGACGGCGGGATCGGTTGTATTCCATTCCAACCCTGTCGTACCCTGGAGGTGGACCTTCGCATGAGAGCCCCACGAGAGGTGCAGCCATGAATTCGACACACGACTCGACGCCCGCGTCCCACCAGACCACAGATCCGGAGAAACAGAAAGCAGAAGCCAACCGGACGGAGCTCACAGAGCGCATCACGCGAGCCCTTCCCGAGGATGGGCGGATGGAACCGATGGACGGTCTCTTCCTCAACCGCTCCTCCACGACCAACGAGCCCCTCCACGCCGTGGTGGCCCAGCCGTGCTTCTGCGTCATCGCCCAGGGAGAGAAGGAGATTCACCTCGGCGAGCACCGCTATCAGTACGACCCGTACAAGTACCTGCTGGTGACGGCCGAGTTGCCCCTCACCGGACAAGTACTCGATGCCTCCGAGGAAGCGCCCTACCTGAGTCTGCGCCTCGACCTCGATCCCTCCCTCGTGAGCTCGGTCATGGTGGAAGCCGGACACACGGCCCCGCCGGACGGATCCGACGTGCGGGCCCTTGACGTGAACCCCTTGAGTGACTCTCTTCTCGACGCCGCCGTCCGCCTCGTTCGCCTTCTAGAAGAACCAGAAGACGCCCCAGTCCTCAAACCGATGATCACCCGAGAAATCATCTACCGGCTGCTCCAGGGGGAGCAGGGCGAGCGGCTGCGGCACATCGCCGTGCTGAACGGGCAGGAGCACCGCATTGCCGAAGCCGTTCGGCGCCTCCGGCAAGACTTCGACCAGTCGATCCAGGTCGAAGATCTCGCGGCGGAGTTCGGCATGAGCCAGTCGAGCTTCTACCAGCACTTCAAGGACTTCACCGGGATGAGCCCTCTCCAATTCCAGAAGCAGATTCGCCTCCAGGAGGCACGCCGATTGATGTTGGGGGAAGACCTGAACGCCTCGACGGCCGGGTACCGGGTGGGCTACGACAACCCCTCCCACTTCAGCCGGGAATACAAGCGCGAGTTCGGCCGCCCGCCGATGCAGGAAGTGGAGCGGATCAAAGAAACGAAGACGGTCCCAATCGAATGAAGGAGAACTGCCGGCAGTCCCGACATGACGGCCGGGGCTGTCCACACGGTACGACCCTTTTTCATTCCTCCCCGACAAGACCGTCTTCGCAGCCCTACCGCGTATCGTGACTGACCCATCAACACAACAAATTTCCCCTTCGCCTGCAGTTGAAGGCGGGCGCACCGGCCGACGACTGTGGATCGAGACCGGCGTGGTCGTCGCGTTCTGGGCCTGCGTGTTTCTCTTGACCATCGGGGAGCGGGCGACCGGCCCCCACGCGCCCTCGTCCTGGTGGTCTCTGGGACTGGTCCACACGGCGTTCGAGAATATACTCTGGCTTTTCGCGACCCCGGGATTCTTCTGGCTCACGCACCGCTTCAATCTTGAACGGGAGACGTGGCTGTGGTCTATCCCGTTGCATCTCGGGGTGGTGTTCGTGGCGGCGGTTGCGATTGACTACACAAGTCACATTCTCTTTCCTGTTTTTTCCCAGCCCTACACGCTCGCACGCAGCCTGTCGGGGTTCGGCTTCATCGAAGAGTTCAGCATTGCTATGGTCGTCGTCATTGCCGGAGTGGCACGGGCCTACATCCTCCGGTTTCAGGAGCGCAGGGATGCGGCCCTTCGTTACAAGGCAGAGGCCGGGGCGCTGCAGGCCCAGCTCTCCGATGCGCGGCTGGAAGCCCTCCGCATGCAGATCAATCCGCACTTTCTTTTCAACACGCTCCATAGCATCAGCACCCTCGCCGGACGGGATCCGAAGGGCGTCCAGCGCATGATCGCTCGACTGAGCTCCCTCCTCCGCCGTGTGCTCGAAGGAGAGGCCACGCAGGAGGTGCCCCTCGAAAAGGAGCTCTCGTTCATCCGGGATTACCTTGAGATCCAGTGCATTCGGTTCGAGGGTCGGTTGGAGGTCTCTGAGGATATCGAGGCCGGGCTCCAAGACGCGCTCGTCCCCGACCTGATTCTACAACCCCTCGTGGAAAATGCCATCAAACACGGGTCGGACGACGCCCCCCTCCACATCACCCTGCGGGCGCGGCGCGGTCCGGAGAATGGTCAGCTCGTGTTGGATGTCTGCGACAATGGGCCGGGGATCGACGCGGACGACGTGGAGCCCTCCGCACAGGACGGGGGCGTGGGGTTGGCTAACATCCGAAAACGACTGGACTCCCTCTACGGCCCGGACGCGACCCTCGACCTGTCGAATGCCTCCGACGGAGGCCTCGTAGCGACCATCCGGCTTCCCTACCATACAGCGGCCGAGCTTCGGGCCGAGGCTCCGTGAGTGGGGCCGTCGGCCCGATTCTACCGCCTATTCGGGCTGATACTCTTCGTCCGTGACCTTGTCCCTCCAGTTGACCACGGAGCTGTCCCGCTCTTCCTGGATGGCGATGTGGCTCATGGAGTGGCTTGTGGTCGCGCCGTGCCAGTGCACCACCCCCTCCGGGGTCCAGACGACGTCGCCCGCCTCGACCGCCCGTCGCTCTGCGTTGCGCCGCTGGACCCAGCCGTGGCCGGACGTGATGACCAGCCGCTGGCCACGCGGATGGCTGTGCCACGCACTGCGTGCGCCGGGGGCAAACATGACCTTCGCGGCGCCTGCGCGCGTCGGCCCGCGCGGGTCGAACAACGGCTCGATAATGGCCGTCCCGGTGAAATAGTCAGACGGCCCCATGACGGTCGGACGCGAGTCGAGGTCCGAAATCTCATGGTCCTGCGCCTGCGCAAGAGGCGCCGCAGCGAAAATGGCGAAGGGGATGATGAATGCGATCAATCGGTTCATAGGCTTCTGTTGATTCTTTTATTGGGAAGACAAATCGGACTGAGCGGCTCACGCTATTGGGCTGAATACTCTTCGTCGCTGACCTTCTCCCCCCACTCGACCATCTCGCCGTCCTTTGCTTCCTGAATGGCGATGTGCGTCATCGACTGCTCGGGGGTGGCACCGTGCCAGTGGTTCTCGCCTGGAGGGAACCAGACGACGTCGCCGGTGAAGGTCTTTTCCGGGCCGTCGATCGTTGGTCGCGTGTTGGCTCTGGTAATGTCCATGGGATTGGCAAACGTATTGAAAATCGATCGTGACGGGTCTGAGAACGGCCTGTGCCATAGTGCAAAGTATGCACAAACCTTCAGAGATAACCTTATTTTGAGAAAACAGCACCTTGTCGCTCTAGGACATCTAGATGTCCAAGCTTGACTGAGAGCCTATCCGATGGACGGACGAGGCCTCCTCACTCTCTTGGATAGGCTCCAGATCAAGTCTGGAGCGACGGGAGGAGCCATTTCTGGCGTCTGGGGCCCCTACATGCTGCCCACATATAGCACAACACGTTCTGAGACGCTAGGCACTTGGCCTCACTCGGGCAGTCTCTTATGGATGTGGAAGGAGGGCTAGCTGGACGAATGGGCACGAAAACCACTCCGTACCTTCACACCTCCACACCCAGCGGCGCTTGCAAAGTTGGTATTACCACGGCTGCGTGGTGGGCCCGACCGTAAATTCGTTCACGTTCGTGTCGTCGGGCTGGTCGATCGCAAAGGCCACGACGTTCGCGATCCGCTCGGGTGAGATGCCGTGCTGCTCGTACAGGCCTTCCATCGCCTCCGCCGAGCCTTCGTGGCTGATCGAATTCAGAAGCTCGGTGTTCACCGCCGCCGGATAGATCGTCGCCGTGCGGATGTTCGTCCCTTCCTGGGCCGACTCCATGCGCAGAACCTCCATGAAGTTGCGCACGAACCACTTCGATCCGCCATACACCGCATTGCCCGGATAGGCCTTCAGCCCAGCCACCGACGAGGTCGCGATGACGTGGCCGGACTCCTGCTCGGTGAAGGTTGGCAGCACAGCGGCGACCCCGTTCAGAACGCCCTTGACGTTCACGTCGACCGTCTGGTGCCACTCGTCCGTCTTCATCGCCGAAAGCGGGGCGGTTGGCATGATGCCGGCGTTCAGGAAGATGGCGTCGACGCCGCCGAACGTGCTCTTGGCCAACTCGACGATCGCGTCGTTCTCTTCTTGGACAGTAACGTCCAGCTTCTGGTAGGCGGCCGTTCCCCCGTCCGCCTCGATCTCATTGGCAATCTGCTCCAGCTTCTCCTCGCGGCGTGCGCCCAAGACGACCTTGGCGCCGTCGTCCGCAAGCCGCTTCGCGGTCGCCTCCCCAATGCCCGAGGACGCGCCGGTGATGATAACGACCTTTCCTTCAATGTTGCTCATCGCTTCGACTCTTTATTTGCAGGGAGTATTCTCGCGCGAAAGCCCCTCGGTCCAGAGGCTCCGAGGCGTTCTCTTTCGTTCGCTGATTATGATACTCAACACATGAGCCCTGCGTCTTGGAGGATTTTCCAGGATCATTGGATCATCCTCCGGAAATGCGTGCCATAGGCCCCGAACCATTGAAATATTCTTTAGCGTTGTCGTATTGTGCTGGAGCTGGAAGGCAACAAGGGACGACCAAATACACGAACTCAGAAGAGAGCCGCTGCCATGAATGACTCAACAGATTCGCCCCGCGGCCATAATGAAAGTGTCAATCAGATCGACAAGCGCGAGGAGTTGCAGATGCAGGCCCACCGGGCCGAACTCGTCGACCGCATCTCCCGGGCCGTGCCTGAAGACGACAGGGTTGAGGTGCTTGACGGCCTTACCCTTCACCGCCGCTCCCAGGCCACCGAGCCGCTCCACAACGTTGCCCAACCGGCGCTCTGCGTGATGGCGCAGGGGGCCAAGGTGGTCCAGTTGGGCGACAATCACTACCGGTACGACCCCTACCACTATCTTCTGATCACCTCGAAATTGCCGATGGCGGGCGAGATCGTCGAGGCGTCGGAAGAGGAGCCGTACCTGTGCATGATTCTCTCCCTCGACGCTGATCTCGTTAGCTCGGTGATGGTCGAGGGAGGCTACGGGGCCCCGGCAGAGGGCGACAGCGTGCGAGCACTCGACATTAGCCCGCTCGGACCGCGTCTCTTGGACGCCGCCGTGCGGCTCGTTCGGCTCCTGGACCATCCGGAAGAGGTGGACGTCTTGAAGCCGCTCATCCTGCGGGAGATCGTCTTCCGCCTCCTCCAGGGAGAGCAGGGCCACCGGCTTCGACACTTCGCTATGATGGAGGGAGGCGACCACCGCATTGCCCAGGCCATTCAGCGATTCCACCAGGACTTCGACCAGTCGATTAAGATCGAACGCCTGGCGGAAGAGGTTGGAATGAGTGAGTCGAGCTTCTATCAGCACTTCAAGGCCGTCACTGGCATGACGCCCCTGAAATTCCAGAAGCAGCTCCGCCTTCAGGAGGCGCGCCGGCTGATGCTCAGCGAAGACCTGAACGCCTCCACGGCGGGCTACCGTGTTGGCTACAATGACGTTCCGCACTTCAGTCGGGAATACAAACGTCTCTTTGGCGATCCGCCGAAGCGCGACGTTGAACAGTTGCAACAGACCACAGGGTAACAAGTCGCACAACGATGAGCATCCGGGCTATCCGTTAAACGGATTGCCCCACTCGACGTCGTCCCAGTCCTCGTCGGCTGAATCGTCGGGCTCACGGGAACGCTCGGGAGAGGTCTCCGGGGCGGTAGAGTCATCGTACTCCGTTGCCGCGGCGATGTCCGCGAGCACCGAATCCCGCACGTCGCTAACGTTCGCCTTTGCTTCTTTCAGCACCGCGAGCGGCCACTCGTTGCGTCCTTTGGTATCGTCATCGCAGTCGACGGTGGCGTTCACCCGACGGTTGAGCATGCGGATGACGACTTCGATGTTGCTTTGCTCCTCGCCCTTCCCGACGACGTCTACGAGGTCGGTCCCCTCCGGAATGTCGAGGCGGTGCAGGATGGTGCCCGCAGCGCGGCGAACGGCGTGATCCAGAATTTTCCGATAGGCGTGCCGCTCGCGGGCCGGACGGTTGGGGGGAGGCGGCAATTCCTCGTCCCCCAACGGCTGATTGAGCGCCGCGATCTCCTGCCTGAACGCGTCGGCGTCCGGGACGTCGAGACCCTTCTCCTTGAGCGCATCGAGCGCGTTTTCTACGTCCTGGAGGTGCTCCTTCGCCTCCTTTGCGTCCTCGCCCTCCACCGGCAGGTACGCGTCCACGTCGAACCCCTCGATCTCCTCGCGCGTCACCTCCGCCGGATCGTTGGATCCACGGGGCTCTGACGATGATTTGCGATCGTCGGCGGCAGTCGTTTCCTCGTTCTGAGCGGCGGCCCACGCATCGAGGTCGGCCAGCACCTGCGCCTCCTCGGTCTCATTTTTGAAGTACTGCCAATGCGCCTCCTGATTGAGTCCGGCGTGCGCCACGACGTGCGCGAGGTTATCGGTGTCGTTGCCGTTGGGAAGCGCGCGGAGGGCCCGGCCCACAAACTGGGTGTAGGGGGCCACGGAGCGGAAGGGGCGGAAGAGGGCGGCGATGGAGATGTTTTTATTGTCGTACCCCTCGCCCAGGATGCCGACGTGCACCATCGCGTCGATGTCGCCGTGCTCGTAGGCGCGGAGGCGCCGCTCCCGCTCCTCCTCCGTCATGCCCTCGCTCGCCACGAACGCCGCCTCGACGCCGCGCCCCCGGTAGAGGGCCGCCACCTGCTCGGCGTGCCGGATCGAACAGGCGGCGCCCAGAATCTGGTGCCGCTCGGTCCCGCGCCGATTTTTGGCCTGCAGAAGCTGCACGCTACGGTCCACGATCGTCTCATTGCACACGTCCGACAACGCCACGCCCCGCGAGAACCACGTTTCCTCCCGAAGGTCCATGATCTCCTCGCGGGTGTAGGACTGTTCCTTGCCCTCCACCGTGAACGTCATCTCCGAAGCCACGGCGTCGACGCGGACGATGTTTTTGACGTATCCAGCCGCGATGGCGTCGGCGAGGCGGTAGCTGTAGACGGGCTCGGCGCGGATCGGCTTTTCGTCGCTCCGGAAGGGCGTGGCCGTCAGGTAAATCTTCTTCGCGTCGGGAAAGGCCGCGTTCACGTTCTGCCACGAGTCGGCAGGGGCGTGGTGCGCCTCGTCTACGATGATGAGGTCGAAGAAGTCGGACGGGAAGAGAGGGAGCCAGCCCTGCATCTGCTGCACGTTCGTCACGATCACGTCGGCTCGGCGGCAGTCCTCTTCGTTCACGCGGCCCCGCTCCAGCGCCACCACGCGGGGCAGGCGGACCGATTCCGGCAGAATGTCGCAAAAGTGGTAGAAGTTGCCAGTGCCGCTGAGGGTACCTTCGGTCAGCCCGTCCTTGATCGTGAGGTTGGGTGCCACGACCAGCACGCGCCCGTCCGCGATGCCGAACGGGGCACATGCGATGAGACCGGACTTTCCGCAGCCGGTGGGCAGCGTGACGATGGCGGGCAGTGAGGTTGGGCGCTCTTCCGCAAAATAATCGCGCAGCGCCACGTAGCCTTCCTCCTGCGGTACGCGCAGCTGGTTATTGCCGACGATTTTCGCGTCGGTCTCCTGAAAGTAGAGGCGGATGTCGTTGTCCTGCCGCTCATGCCGTGCCGTCATCTGCTCGGTGCGGGCGGTGTCGCCGGCCCCCTTCGCCTGATTGCACTCGTGGCAGAGCGGATCGAGGTTGAAGACGGCGTGCTCGCCGCCCTCGGAAAATGCTTCTCTATGATCGAGGTGGCGGAGCAGTTTCTCCCCATCAATCGGACGGCCGCACTCCTCGCACGTCTGCCCGTCGAAGTACTCAACGCGGCGGCGGACGGCCTCAGGGATGTGGCGGCTGCGGGACATGCCTTCGTTGTGCGTTTGGGGGTTGAGGGTTGGAGGGGGGTTGTGCGTTGGGCGTGTCGAATTGTTTGGCGTACGCTCTCGACTCCCGTTCTACTGTTCATGCGAACGCATCTAGCCATTTTCGCACGTGAGCAGGGAGATTCAGAATCTCCGGAATCGTCCCCCTTTTGAGAAAAAACAGTTGCCAAGCCCTTCCTCACAGATCGGTATGCCGCATCCTAGGGTGTGGTCCGAGTGCTCGCGGAGACGGGTGCCGGTCCGCACCGCTCACCTCTCGCTCGCGCCCGTTCATTCTCGACACTGACCGTTCGGCGCGAGTTCGTTGCGACCGGGGCGCTCACATTGCACGTTACCCGGTGAGCCTGAGACCTATCCAAAACTCGCATGCCGGTCGGCCATGTTGTATCTCATTTCTCCATTCCGGATGTCCTTCGGTTTCGTTCTGACGATCCTCCTGAGTGTGTTCGTCGGCGTCGGCCCGGTTGCGGCCGTTCCCGTGGGGACGGACACGTCGGACGCTCCGCGCGGCGCCCTCACGGGACGGGTGGTGGACCAGACCACCAAGCAACCCCTTCCCGGCGCCAACGTCTACATTGAACGTCTGGATCGAGGCACCGCGACCCGCAACGACGGCCGGTTCACTCTCGACGGTCTCCCGACCGGAACCTACACCGTACGGGTATCGATGGTGGGATACGAGACCGTCGTCCGCGGACCGGTGCCCGTGACTAACGGGCGGCCCCATCAACTCTCCGTAACGCTCCAGCCCACGGTCGTCCAGACGGACGGAGTCGAGGTGACGGCTAATTACTACGAGACCGCCGCCGACGCCCCCACGTCTCTGCGCACGCTGGGGACCGAAGAGATTCGGCGGGCGCCCGGCGCGGCTGTGGGCAACGACCGCCGCGACCACTTCGCGTGGGGCACCGTCACCAGCTATGTCGAGGTGCAGAACGTAACCGGGCGCCGCAACGTCGCCACCCGGCTGTACGACGCCGACACGCACAGCGTGGAGGACGTGACGCACTGGGGCCGCTTCTTCGTCGGGGGCGTGAAGGTGGAGCTCTAACTTCTCACGGGCTCGCCGGGCTTGGTACCTCCTCCGATGGACGGCCATGGTTCCTTGCTGCGACCGCCGGCCAATGGAAGAGGCAGCGACTCGCACCATTCCGCTCGTTCCCTGCACCACAATCCTCGTAGTGTCATGTGCTCGTTTCCCCACGCCCCGTTCCACTCGTCAGACGCACCTCGAAAGGGCTTCCTGGCCCACCTCGTCACCTACCTCACGGTGAACATCGGACTTCTACTGATCAATCTGCTGACGACCCCCGACGTGATCTGGGCCATCTGGCCCCTGTTCGGGTGGGGCCTCGGCGTCCTTTCGCACGGCCTTCGTCTGTTGGCCAATGACACGTTCCCCTCGGTGTCGCCGTCCGGGCAGACGACCTCGACGGACACCCCCGACTGGACCCGCGTCGAGAAGCGGCTGCAAAACCTCGAAGCGATCGCGGCAGAGGAGGATCTGGAGGCCCCGCAGTCGTCGTCCGCCGCCTCCACGAGGACTGGAACCGCTCACTGAATGAAGGCCGCCGCTCACTGTTGGTCGCTCCGTTCACCGCGAGGTCCGTCCCCGCAGAATCCGTTTTTCTATAGCCTGCGAGTGATTGATCGCACACGCCACACCCCCCGATCCCATGCAATCCTTCTTCGATGGACGCCGCTTCTCTCGTTCGTTCCTTTGTCTGATTCTTGCCGTCCCGCTCCTGTTCGTCGCAACCGGGCAGCGGATCGTTCCCGTGGCGGCGTGGATCGCACCTGTTCTCCTGCTCCGCTTCGTACGCCAACAACCGGTTGCCCGGGGCTCCGCGCTGGTGGCCGTGGTGGCGACCGGCGTCGTGTCCGTGACCTGGGCCGACATGGTGCCGTTCAGCGGCGCGTCGTTCTATGCTTTCACGGCGGGGCAAGGCCTTCTCTTCGCCCTTCCGTATCTTGCCGACCGTTTCCTGGCGTCTCGTCTGTCGGGCTTGTGGGCGACACTCGTCTTTCCGGCGGCCGCCGTGACGGTGGAGTACGCCGCCTCGTTCGGCCCTTTTGGGACCTGGGGGAGCGCGGCATACACCCAACAGAACTTGGCGCTCCTCCAACTGACGTCCGTCACTGGCATCTGGGGGATTACCTTCCTCCTGCACTGGACGGCCAGTGTGGGCAACGCGGTCTGGGAGGAGGGCATAGCGTCTCCGTCCGTGCAATGGGCGACCGGCCTGTGGGGCAGTCTGGTCGCCGCCACGCTCCTGTTCGGGGGCGCTCGACTCGCCTGGACTGCTCCCGCCCAAACCGTTCCTGTGGCGACGGTGGTGGGGCAGCACGATACCCGGTCCTTCTGGGCGATCCGTCGGCAGGCACAGAGTCGTGCGACTGTGCGGGACTCGGCGCATGCCGTGCAACGAGACTACCTGCGTCGGGCTCGGCGGGCGGCCCGGATCGGCGCTGACCTCGTCACGTGGCCCGAATCCGCTGTGCCAGTGCCCCTCGAAGACACGTCTGCCTTCTTGGATCGCGCCCGCACGCTGGCCGCCGACCACGAGGTGTACCTCGCGATGGGCGTCAACGTGTTTCCCCGATCTGGGTCGGACCGCCGGCTTCGAAACAAGGTCGTCTGGATTGGGCCGGACGGGACCGTACGGGCGGAAGGCCTCAAGACGCACCTCGTGCCGGGCGAGCCCGGGCGGGCCGGAACCGGCACGCTTCCGATCGTCTCGGCGGCAGGAACGTGGTCAAGCGTCGTGTGCTTTGATCTCGACTTCCCGTCCCTCATCCGGCAGGCCGGTCGGAAGGACGTGGACCTCCTCGTGGCGCCCTCCAACGACTGGTCGGCCGTTGCCGAGCGGCACGCGCACATGGCCCGCATTCGGGCGATCGAGAACGGCACCGCGCTTCTCCGCCCCACGTCCAATGGCCTCACCCTCGCGACCGGTCCGTGGGGGCGAACCCATGCCCGAGCGAACCACTTTACCACCAAGGAGCACGTGCAAATGGCGCACCTCCCCGCGGAGGGGACATCGACGGTGTACGCAGCCCTCGGGGACATCTTCGCCTGGGGCTCCGGGTTGGGGCTGATTTTGCTGGCCGGCGGCGCGTACGTGCGATCCGGACGGTGCCGAGGGGCGTCGCCCGCCGCCTCCTGATCACGCCCGGTGTTTCCCGGCCCTCTCCCTCGGGCGTGCGTGAACGGGGAGGGGCGCGCGAGCACAGCGCATTTTGGTCTTTTCTCGGTTTGACCCCTCCATCCATGTTCACCGACATCCGCAATACCCTTCCAGGTGTCCGACGCCTCGGCCAGCAGATCGGGCTCATGCTCGGGGTGGCCCTCCTCATCGGGACGTTCCTCTTTCACGTCTGGACGGGACTGGGGGAGCTGCCGGAGCGCTGGCCCACTCTGCTCTGGAACGTGTACTTCTCGCTCGTCTACACGGTGATCATTTTTACCAGTGTGCGGGTTGCGATCGCCGTGCTCCGGGCCCACGTGCCCCTTCGGTCGCGGCGGGACGTCGCCCTGCATGTGGGCGGTCTCTCAGTGACGACGGTCGGCGCGTACGGGCTTGCCACGGCGTTCTGCCGGGTGCTCCATCCTGCCTTCAGCGTGCGGTGGCAGGTGCTGGTGATCACGGCCACCATCACCTTCATGGTGTCCCTCATCTGGAGCGCCTTCTCGTACATGGGGGCGTTTTACCGACAGCTCCGCAAGGCGGAGGCCGCCCGCTACGAGGCCCGGCTGGAGGCGCTCCGTGCCCAAATTAATCCACACTTTCTGTTCAACGCCTTCAACTCGATTGCGGCCCTCGTTCGCACCCGGCCCGACGAGGCCGAGATGGTCGTGGAGGACCTGTCCGACCTCTTCCGGTACACGCTGCGCGCCTCGAAGGACGACGCCGCTACACTGGCGCAGGAGGTGGAGGCGGCCCGGCGCTACCTCGCCGTTGAGAAGGCGCGCTTCCGGGACCGGCTCACGGTGACGATTGACGTGCCCGACCGCCTCCGGTCCGTCTCGATGCCCAGCATGACCCTCCAGCCGCTCGTCGAGAACGCGGTAAAGCACGGCGTAGGAGGAACCGCCGACGCGTGCACCGTGACGGTCATGGCTGAAGAGATCGACGATATGCTCGTGCTTCGCGTGCAGGACACCGGCCCCGGCTTCAGTACTGTCGACCTCGACGACGTGCTCGACGAGGGCACCGGCCTCGCAAACGTGCGCGAGCGACTGCGTCTCTTCTTCGGCGACGCGGCCCGGATGCGTCTCCAAGCCCAGGGTGTGGAGCTCCGCCTGCCCCTGCACGACGAGGAGGCCTCCCCCGGTGGCAGAGGTGCCGTGGTCGAAGCCGGGTAGCCTGCTGTATGGTGTTGCGTATTTCGTATTGCGTATTTCGTA
Organism: Salinibacter sp. 10B; assembly: GCF_002954405.1. Taxonomy (NCBI): domain Bacteria; kingdom Pseudomonadati; phylum Rhodothermota; class Rhodothermia; order Rhodothermales; family Salinibacteraceae; genus Salinibacter; species Salinibacter sp. 10B. Next base: position 3,114,406 of record NZ_MQWC01000004.1, read on the forward strand.
TTGCGTATCGAGTATTGTACGTCCATTGACATCTCTCCGAGAAACGACATGCCCCTGCGCTGCTTGCTCGTCGACGACGAACCACTGGCCCGCGACCGCCTGCGCGATCTGCTCAATGAAGCTGAGGCCGACGTTGCGGTGGAGGCCGAGGCCGGTGGGGGGAAGGAGGCCGTGTCCCTGATCCACGAGCACGAGCCCGACGTCGTCTTTCTCGACGTGCAGATGCCGGTGCTCGACGGGTTCGACGTGGTCGACCTGCTTCCGGAGGCGCGGCCTCACATCGTCTTTGTGACGGCCTACGACGAGTACGCCCTTGAGGCCTTCGAGGTGCACGCGCTGGACTACGTCACCAAGCCGGTGCGGCTCGACCGACTCAACAAGACCCTGAACCGCCTGACGGACGCGTTGGCGGATCAGCAGCGCGCGGAGCAGGAGAAGCTCGAGAACCTCCGCGATGCTCGGCACGATCAGGCCCTGAAACGACTCACGGTGCACGTCGGGCGGCGCCTCCGCGTGGTGCCGCTCGAAAATGTCCGATGGATTGAGGCCGACGATGGGTTCGTCTTTGCGCATACCGAGGACGGGCGGTACCGAACGGACTTCACCCTCGGCGAGCTCGACGATAGGCTTCCCGCCGACGACTTCGTTCGGACCCACCGCTCCTCGATCGTCAACCTTGCGGCGGTGTACGAGCTGGTGCCCGAGCCCGCCGGCACGGCGACGCTTCGGCTTGAGGACGGGACGGAGGTGAAGGTGGCGCGGCGGCGGACCGAGGACGTGAAGGACGCGCTGACCTGAGTGCCCGTGGAGGGAGAGCGACGGTCTTATCCTCCTCAGGTTCTCCGTCCCCCCTTGGCTCTCCTTTAAGGGCCGCCACCGTATCCGCGGCCTCCCTGACTGCGCCCGCTCGATCCCTGCGAGCGCTGTGAGGCCTGCGCGTTGATCGAGAGTTAGGCCTCGCAGCTGCGGCACGCCAGCAGGTCGCGCGAGAAGCTCTGCGCTGCGTTCACGCCGTTCTGGTAATAGAGCGACTTCACGCCCTTCTGCCACGCTTCCACGTAGAGCCGGTTGATGTCTTTCACGGGCGTGGACTTCGGGTCGATGGCGAGGTTGAGGCTCTGCGACTGGTCGATGTGCTTCTGGCGACCGGCTGCCTGATCGATAATCGCCATCTGGCTGATCTCGCTGAACGTCTTGAACACGTCCTTTTCCCGATCGGACAGGAAATCAAGGTGCTGCACCGAGCCGTCGCGCAGGGCAATCTGCTCCCAGACGTCGGCCGTGTCCTCGCCCTTCTTTGCCAGCAGGTCCTTCAGATACGGGTTTTTGTAGGTCACCTTCATCTTGGCCCGGTCCTGCACGAAGTAGTTGCTCTTAATCGGCTCAATGGACGGCGAGACCTGCCCGAGGATGAAGCTGGACGATTTCGTGGGGGCCACGGCCATTGTGGTGGCGTTGCGGCGCCCGTAGCCCTCCAGCACCTCGGGTTCGCCAAAGCGGTCGGCCAGCTCGCCAGAGGCGGCGTAGGACCGGTCCTTGATCGTCTTGGCGATCTCGGCTCCTTTCAGGCTCGCCTCCGTGGACTCAAACGGAATCATGTTCGACTGCAGGTACGAGTGCCAGCCCAGGATGCCGATGCCAATGGCGCGGTGCCGCTTCGCAAAGCGCACCGTTCGCTCCATGTGCTCCATTCCCTCGGCCCCCTCGATAAACTCCTGCATCACCGCGTCGAGAAAGTAGGTCAGCGTCTCCACGGCCTCGGTATTCTTCCACTCGTCGTAGTGCAGCGCATTCATGGACGAGAGGCAGCAGACGAAGCTCTCGTCGGGTCCGGCGGGCAGGGCGATCTCACTGCACAGGTTCGAGGCCTTCACGTCGTAGCCCTTGTCCTTGTAGACCTGCGGTCGTCCCCGCTGGATGTTGTCGCGGAAGAGGATGTACGGAATGCCGAGGTTCATACGACTCTCCACCACCTGCGCCCACCGCTCGCGCTTCTCCGGGTCCCCGTCGATCATGGCCTGCATCCAGTCGTCACCCACGACAATGCCGTACATCATCGTCTGGATGGCGTCACCCTCCGTCTGGATGTTGAGCCACTCCTCCACGTCCGGATGCTCAATGTCGATGTACCCGGCAAAGTGGCCGCGTCGCGTCTCGCCCTGGCTTACGACATTGATGATCTTGTCGAAAAGCTGGGCGAACGGGTAGGTGCCGTTCGACGTGCCGTTGTTGCTGATGGGGGCGCCGCGCGGGCGGAGATCGCCAAAGTAGCCGCTCGTGCCGCCGCCGACCTTCGTCATCATCCCCACCTCGGCGTGCGTGTCGAGGATTGATTCCATCGTGTCGCCGATGTAGGAGCCGAAGCACGAGATCGGCAGGCCGCGGTCGAGGCCGAGGTTGGCCCACACGGGCGAGGCCAGCGAGTAGTAGCCGCGCGCCATGTACTCGTAGAACCGGTCCGCAAAACCGTCCATCTTAAGGATCGACTCGGCGTGCTCAGCGATCTCGCGGACGCGCTCTTCCGGCCCGGTATCGTCCAGCAGATAGCCGCGATGAAGGAAGGTGCGAGCCTCGTCGTTGAGCCAGGAAAAGTCGGGCGAGGTGGTGGGGCGAGACAGGGTTTTAGGCATAAACGGAGGAGCGAGAAAGGTTGAGCAAGCATGTGGAAGACGTAGGAACGACCGGCACTGAGGCAGCATGACCTCGTTTCACTCGGCCCCCGGTCTCGTCCCTACGAGAGGAAAAATGCAATGCGCTAGATCAGAATAGATCGTCCCCGCTCACGCTCTGCGTCATCTTGGAGTAGCTGGTGGAGCGTTTTGAGAAGAAGTCGTTGCCCTTCGTGAGCAGAATCTCCTCGTAGAACCAGCGGGTTTCGTCGAGCCGCTCCGGGTCGACCTCGAAGATCGGATTCACGTCTACATTCTTCAGCGAGCGGTTAAACTTGTCGCGCAGGAAGGCGTCCACGACCGGACGGGGCAGAAAGTCCAGCTCGCCCTCCGCAAAGATCCAGTCGAGGACCCGCTGCTCCGCGTCGTGGGCGCGCCGACAGGCGTCCTGCACTTCGCGCTCAAACGCGGGCCCAAACCACTCGGGGTGCTCCTCGCGGATGACGTCGATCAGCTCCACCCCGAAGAGGCCGTGGATCTGCTCCTCCTTGGAGGTGGCCTCGACCGCATTGGCCACGCCCTTAAACCGCTTCTCGTACTTGTCGAACGAGAGCATGATGAGGAACTGGCTGAACAGGCTCACGTGCTCGATGAAGATCGAGAAGAGCAGGATGGCCTGGGCGAAGTCGCGGTCGTTTCCGGTCTCGATGCCCTCCAGCGCGGCGTTGAGGTACTGCACCCGGTCGTGCAGGGCCGGGATGTCTTCGATCTGCTCGAAGCGATCGCTCAGGCCCAGCAACTCCAACAGATGCGAATAGGCATCCAGGTGGCGCACCTCGCTCTCGGCGAAGGTCATGCCGACGGCCCCGACCTCCGGTACCGGCAGCCGGTCGTAGAGGTCGGCCCAGAAGGTTTTCACCGCGACCTCCACCTGCGCGATCGCGAGCATCGTCTTTGTGATGACGCTGCGCTCGGCGTCGGTACAGTTGACGCGGAAGTCCTGCACGTCGCCCTCAAAGTTGAACTCGTCGTGCACCCAGTACGACTGCCGGATGGCCGTCTTGAATTCCAGCAGATGCGGATACTCGTAGGGCTTGAGGTTAACGCGCTCGTCGAAGATGGACATAGGGCTGCGCTCGTGACATAGAAAAAGCCTTCGGACGCCGGACGCGTCACGAAGGCAGCAGAGCGCAGAAGAAGTGTAGGAAGCCAGATGGGCTGTCGAAAACCATCGTTCGGGAACGACGGGGGCTCCGGACAGCCACACCAGCAATACACTCCACGTCGCGGACCGCAGCCCTATGACGCGTAGGGCGGATTGAGCTCTCTGCTCGGGCAGAGAGGCTCGAGGATGGGTCGCTCTCCAAGCGGGCATTCGGACTGTGACCGTTGCGCGACAGTGCCGGACTTTCACCGGGCTTTCCCCGAGACGCACCCGATAGTGATCGGAATGCCGCCGCGCCACGACAGCGCGGCCTCGAAGAGGACGGGATGTTGCTAGAATGTGCCCGTCACGGTAGGACTCGACGCCGGAAATGTCAAGCTTCCACCCATCGGCCTCTGTTATTGCGCCCGGGGAAAACGGTTGTCGAGTCGGGCGTACGGCGATTTCTACGAGGAATTCCCGTTTTTGTGAAGATCTGGAATCGACACAAAACGGGCAGAGCGGGAGCTGCGCTTATGTCTCCATGGGGGCGGCCGTGTGTGGGTACATGTTGGAAATCGGAGGAGCGAAGAGGCCAACCTCATTGAACGGCGCAATCGCGTCCTGCACGAATGAAGCGTAGTCCGTTTCCGCATCCGGTGCCCCTGCATTTCTGGGGAGATGTTGATGCGCTTGACGGGCAGCAGTTTGCAGGGCCTCCTCGTGGGCACAGAGGAACGTGGGCGGATCGTCGGGCACGCCGTCCGTATCCGCCCGACGGCGCTCGTAGGTGGTGGCGGCGGCAAAGTAGAGCATCGTACTAGCCGTCCACGCCTCGAATGACGGGAGCGCATCGTAGCAGAGGCGCACCAGATCGTCGACGAAGCGAAGCTCTTGCCGAACGGCCCTGCTGTAGTGCTGAAGAGCGGAAGCAGGCGGGGCCGGGCCATGTTGCTCGAAGAGACGAGCCAGCCGCTCGATCCCGCTCAGCGTGTGGGCGATACCGGTGCTGTGCAGCGGGTCGACGAATCCGGCCGTGAAGGGCAGCAGCGCCCACCCCGGCCCGGCCGCCTGATCCACGAGGCGCTGCAGCCGCCCGGTGCGGACGATCTGGCTCGGGGGATCGATGATCTGGGCAGTCGCAAATCGATCAGCGAGCGTCGGATAGTCGTGCAGGTGCGCTCGCCACTCCTCTGGTGGAGACGCATCAGACGGAAACGGATGCGCTTTGGCGTCCAGAACGAGCCCTGCGCTCACCCGACCGTCGTCGAACCGCAGTTCCCAAAGCCATCCGTCGTCGAGAATGTGGTGGAGGGCCGCCTCGTCCGCCGGAAACGGATGGTCCGACGTCCGACCGCCGCGCTCGGCAAGCCACTCGTTCCAGCGGGGTAAATCTTGAAAGTGGGCGTAGAGCGCTCGGGAGTGCGTGTGTAGTGCCTCGTCTTTCTCGGCAAATCCGAGGGACGGAAGCAATTGGCCCCCACCCGTCGCGTCAATCACAACATCTGCCGTGCACTCTACCGGCTCCTCCTTGTGTTGTCCCTGCACGCGCCATCGTTCATTCCGCTCCACATCGGTCACGGTCGTGTTCTCCCACAGCGGAATGCCCGCCGATCGCACCTCGTCGGCCAGGAACGCATCGACGTCGGCCCGGAGCCACTGCGTATCCGCGTGGTACGGGTCGCTGCTCGCGGCCACCAGCAGCTCGTTGGCGTGTGTAGGGTCGGGGGCAAACGGCTCCCCGCGCCGGTGGCGGAAATAGCTGAACCCGCGCTTCCGCCCGCCGGTGACGTCCGGGTACGTTTCGCGCCAGGGGCCGTGCGCCGACAGCGGCTCTAAGCGGGGCAAGTCATAGCGGGTGGCCAGAGCGCGCAGGATCATGTTGGCCGTCGGCGTCGACGATTCTCCGATCGCAAATCGCGGATGCTCGGCCCGGTCCAACACGACCGGCGCTAGGCCGATGCGGTCGAGCACCAGCGCCATGATGCAGCCCCCGAAGCCGGAGCCGAGAATCGCTACGTCGGCGTCGAGCCTTTCCATGATGTGGGTGCTCTCATTCAAGGAATCTGCTATCCGCCTGGACGGTCGACGGCGGTCTGCGGTCACCTCTGCCGATCAGAGCAAGTACATTGCACCGGTGGTTGCACCGTCTGAGTTAGATTCATCCGCCGCAGGCGCTCCCGTCGCTTCGGGCCGCACGTTTCGCACTCATAGAAGCGCTCCAGGTCCCAGAGGTCCATGAAGACGCGGCTGCGATTCATGCGGAGGCCCTCCTCCAACACGGTTTCGATCGAGGGCATCGACGGCGGCTCGAAGTGGTCGTCCTTCTCCAGTTGCTGCATGATGCCGTTGCCGCTGCGGGTGGGCACGACGGACACGCACTGCACCCCGGCGTCGAACGCAAACTCGATGGACCGCAGCGCCCACACCACGCCCTCGTCCTCGCTCAGAAATGGCGGGCGCAACAGGATGAAGGTCCGCACGTCAATGTCATTTTCGCGCAGGAAGCCGACGGCCCGGCGGAAGTCGTCGCGCGTCATGCGCTTGTTGAGGCGGTCGAGCACCGTGGGGTGCGCCGTTTCCAGTCCCAGCGCGATTTCGAGGCGGCCGCCGAGCCGGTCCCGAAACTCGACGCACACGTCGCGGCACAGCTTCGGGTGATTCTCGACGATCACCGTGTCGAAGTCTTGCACCCGCTCGGCAATCGCGGGCCGGTCGGACGGGGGGAAGGCTTTGCGGTCAAAAAAGTTGCCGCTGTTGTAAAGCTTGACGTGCCGGGCGTCGGGGAGCCGGTCCAGCGCATAATCGATCTGTGCGGGCACGGCGCCCTCCGGCACCGTCTCGTCGGTCGTGTTCGTCCAGAGGTCGCACATGAGGCACCGGAATGGGCACTCCCGGTTCGTCAGGAAGAGCGTGGCCACATCGTCGACCGTGCCTGCTGCCGACCGCTCCTCTTCCACATGGTAGGCGTAGGGTTCCCACGGGTCGACATCGGCCTTCTCGGGCCGGGCGGCAACGATCTCCTCGTCAGTGTACTCTGGCAGTTCCATGAGGGGAAAAGCAATCTTGGAACGGAGCTGTCCCCCTTTCTCCGGTGGTGCCAACTTCTTGCGTTGAACGTTTAACGTTCCACGTCGACCCAATTATGGGTAGCAGGACCTCCGGAGGCAGCGAGGGCCTTAACGAATAGCAGTCCCGATTGTGGAAGCTACTCGTGAATCTCCGCAAAGGCCTGTCGGTACGCCCGCTCGGACTCAGGGAAGAGCTCGTCGAACCCGCCGTCATCCACGGCCCCGTGTTGAAAGCGCGTCTTTTCGAAAATCGGCATCTCCTGGCCGGTGATTGCCTCCACGCCGCGTTTCACGATCTCTCCCTTGAGCTCGTAGAGCTTGTCCGGCTCCCAGTCCGTGAGCTCGATGAACGGGATGTTTTCGGCCACCTCGATCACGTTCGGTAGCGTGTAGGGGCTGAACGGCTGGAAGTTGAGCGCCCGTGCGGGCGCGTAGCTTCGGACGTGACCCCGGCTCTGTCCCCCGGAGTAGGTAGCGGAATGCTTGAGCGCATCGACGCCCCAGCCCTCCTGGTAGAGCATCTGGTTGTTGAGCACACTCCGGATGGTGAGCTCCGGATTCTCGTCGATCGGGTAGTCCTTCAGGTTCTCGTCGCCGCCGTCGCCGTCCACGAGATAGGTCCAGTCCGGGTAGCGCTCGCGGATGCCGCGGCAGAGGGCGAGCGTCATCGTGGCCGCCTGCACGTCGAGCGGCTTGTAATCCTCCGTCACGCGGATCGCCTCGCGAAAGTCCACCTGCTCCTTCTCGGTCTCCACGACCTCCAAGAACATCGACAGGTCCAGTGCATCGAGGAAGGCGTGGGCCTGCTCCACGTCCGAGCCGCCGCCCACCGACAGCGTGAACGCCTTGAGGCGCGTCGGCGCCTCGCCTCGCTCCAGCAGCAGATGGCGCAGCACGAGGAAGATCGAGCCGCTGTCGATGCCACCGGAGAAGAGCACGCCGATCGGAGCCTCGTCGTCGATCCGATCGAGCCACTTGTTGCACTCGTCGGCCAGTGCGCCGATGTACGCTTCGCCGATGGCGTCGAGGTCGGCCGGGAGCGTACCCTGGTCGGGATCGAAGTAGCGGGTATAGCTCGGCTTCGGGTCGGGGCAGCCCACGAGCTGGAGCTCGGTGACGTGGTGGGCCGGCACCATGCGCGTGTACGACGGGTGGAACTGATCTCCAAGGCCCTCGCTCTCCAGAAACTCCTGGATCTCGTCCATCCGCTCGGCGACCACGAGGCACGGCCCCTCGCGCCGCTTCGCCAGGAAGTACCGCATGGGGCGCCCGATGGAACGGGCCATGCGGACCGTCTGGCCCTCCTTGTGCACGAGGGCGAACTGCCCGTCGATCGACCGGATGCGCTCGGGATCGCCGGAGGCCATGGCCTCTGCGGCATCCTCCGCTGTACCATTCAGGAAAACGTTCTGCTCAGGATCGAGGAGATTGACAAGGCGCTCGACGTAGGCGTCCGTAGCCATACTTCGGTAGAAGAGATGAAAGAGCATTCGTCCGAAATATATCCTACAGGACTGGGGTCCTTCGGGTTTTCCAGTCGTGGATATATCGAGAATGATGCAGATTCCTCCTCCGTCTGATCTATGACGATCGTATCCGAATTCGAGGCGGGACCCCTGGCGGGAGATTGGAATCGGTCTCGTGGCGGCGCCGGTCTTCGGGATCGCATTCGTGGGGCTCGGGGACAGGTTGGTTTACTACGTTCTGTAGGCTAACGACCTCACGGCACCCACAGGAAACGGTTCGTCTATGTGCGGTACTCCTCCGGATCGATGCCCAGCCGGTCCATCCGAGAGAGAAGGGTGGTCCGCTTTACGTCGAGCAGTTGCGCCGCTCCGTCTTCGCCCCCGACGACCCCGTCGGTCCGCTTGAGGGCTCGTTCGATGTGCCGGCGCTGGGCGTCCGCCAGTGTGTCGAAAGAAGCGGGGCCGTCGCGTCCGGTCGGGCCCGAGATGGACAGGTGTTCGGCCCGGATGCGAGGCTCTCGGGTGAGGATAACGGCCCGTTCGATGATGTTGGCCAGCTCGCGCACGTTGCCGGGCCAGTCGTAGTCTTCCAGCACGGCCATCGCCGTCGAGGTGATGCCCTCGATGGCCTTGCCGGTGCGCTGGGCGAACGTCTCCCGAAAATGCTCCGCCAACAGCGGAATGTCACCCGGACGGTCGCGGAGGGGCGGAAGCTCGATGGGAAAAATGTTGAGTCGGTAGTAGAGATCGTCGCGGAACTGTCCGGCGTCCACTTCTGCCGTCAGGTCTCGATTGGTCGCGGCGAGGATGCGGGTGTCCACCTCGATGGTGGTACTGCCGCCCACCCGTTCGAACTCCTGGTGCTGCAGGACGCGAAGGAGCTTGGCCTGCGTACCGAGCGGCAGCTCGCCGATCTCGTCGAGGAGGAGAGTGCCGCCGTCCGCCAGCTCGAAGCGCCCCTCACGTTGCTCAGTGGCTCCCGTGAACGCCCCGCGCTCGTGCCCGAATAGCTCGCTTTCGATGAGGTCGCTGGAGAGCGCCGCACAGTTGACCTTCACGAAGACCTCATCGGCTCGTGCGCTGCGGTCGTGAAGGGCCCGGGCCACGAGCTCTTTGCCCGTGCCGGTCTCGCCGGTGATGAGGACGGTCGTCTCGGTGTCGGCCACCCGCTCGATGGCATCGAACACCGTTTGCATGGGGGCGGAGGTGCCCACGATCTCGTCGAAGTTGTACTCGCTCTTCAGCTCCTCCTGCAGATACGATTTTTCAGACTGGAGCTGGTCGACTTCTGCCTCGGCCTGCTTCAGGTCGTCGAGGTCGCGGAGGATGAGGAGGTACCGATCCTCGTCCGGCAACTGGACGGGGCAGAGCGTGGCCTCGACTGGAAAGGCGTCGCCGTCGGCCCGCCGGGCCTCCAGCCCGTTCGGGGCCGTGAGGTACCGCCCCTCCGGCACGACGTCGTCGTCGCTCTTTTGATACGCCTCAATGTGGCGTCGGACCAGGGCCTCGAACGACTCGCTGAGGAACGCGTCCATCGTCGTGCACTCTGCCTCGGTGGAGGCGCACCGGAAGATCTCCTCTGCGGCCTCGTTGAACAACGTGATGTTCAGGTCGGCGTCGACGCTGATGATGGCATCGATCGCCGAGTCGATGATGCGGGTCAGGCGTTCCCGGCTCTCGCGGAGGGCCTGCTCGACGCGCCGCCGTTCCACATTCTCCTCCGTGAGCGCCGCGTTGGCGTCCTGGAGCTCGGCGGTGCGGGCCGCGACGCGCTCCTCCAGCCGGGCGCGCTGCTCCTGCACGGCCTCCAGCAGGCGCGCCTGTCGCAGGGCAATGGCCAGATGGTCGGCCAGCTCCCGCCCGATGCGGCGTTCCGCCTCACAGAACGCCTGTGCCTCCGTGGAGCCCAGATTGACGGTCCCGATCAGGTCGTCCTCGACCATCATCGGAACCGTGATGGCCGACTGGATGCCTGCTGCCCGGAGGCGCTCCGTTATGGCCGTGGAGGGCGCCGTGTCGAAGTCCGGCATGTCGTCGACCTCCCCCGCCCGCAGCCGGTCGTTGAGCGTAAACTCGTCGATCGGGAAGGTCGTGCCACTCTCCAGCACCGGGTCCTCCTGATGGGCCGTGAGGACGCGGACCTGCTCCTCGTCCCAGTCGAAGAGGGACACGCTTACGCGCTCGCAAGGGACGATGTCCTGTGCCCGTCGGGCCGCGACGCTCGCAATTTCGGCAGGCGACTCGGCCGCCAGGATGGCCCGGTCCACGTCGCGCAGGGCTTCCAGGCGCTTGGCCTGCTGCTTCAGCTGCTCGTTGGCCTCGCGAAGCTCGGCGGTTCGCTCGTCCACCCGGGCCTCCAGGTCGTCCCGGGCCTCGCGCAGGGCCGTCTCCATGTGTTTGCGCTCGGTGATGTCGATCATCATCACCAGCCGCTCGGCATCGTCGGTGGCCGCAATGGGGCGCATCGTGAGGCTTACCCACACCCGCTCCCCGTCGGCGCGGCAAAGCTCCACTTCCGCGTCATGCATGGGCCCCCCGTCCTCCAGATGACGCTGAAGGTGCTGCACAGCGGACTCGGTGTGCTGCACAGCGGATTCGCCGCGCTTTGCGGCCGCCTCGTCGTCGGTGGAGCGGATGCAGAGGTGCGGCATCTTCCGACCGATGAGGGCGTCCTTCGGGGCGCCCAAGAGCTCGGTCGCGCGCTGGTTGACCATCCGAATCTCACCCTCGGGGGTGACGGAGGCGTAGGCGACCGGTGCGCTTTCGTAGAGTGTGCGGTAGCGGGCCTCACTTTCTTCCAGGGCTGCCGCCTTGGCCCGCCGCTGCCGGTTGAGCTGGATGCGGTGGAGGGCCATTGAGACCTGTGCCGCCAGCATCTGGAGCACAGAGCGGTCCATGGACGTGACGGCGTCCGGGGCCACGTGGCCCGCCACAACAATGCCAAAGTCGCGGTCGATGGTGCCCAGGCGGACGAGCGAAAGGCCCTCAATGCCAATGTCCGCAAGCGTTGGGTACATCTCCGGGTCCACAGCGAGGTCACGGTGGGACAGCCCACCAATGCCTTCGGAGGTGCGGAGGCCGACAGTGTTTTCCACCGTCCGGAGTTCCTGGAGGGCCGAATCGGATAGGGCCTTCGTGCCGGCACTGCCCACGACCAAGGGACCGTCGTCGAGTGTCTCGTTCAGCACCACGGCCTGCAGGTCGGCCAGCCCCATGGATCGGAGCGCGCCCGTGAGTAAGCGCCCGACCTCGTCGGACGAGTCCAGCAGGGCCAGCGCCGACCCAAACCCGAGAACCGATGAGGGATCCAAGTCCGAAGAGTAGTGCGACGGTTCCATGACGGGGGGAAACGGTCAGTCGGGACGATGGACGGTCAACTACGGATCGACGGTGCGGTCCGTCTCCGAGAGGTCCTTCCGCACCGCCTCGGGCGACTCGTGGAACGGATTGGGGACGACTACCTCTCCCATCACGCAGTAGGGATGGGTGCGAAGGGCATCCATCATCACGTCGCTGTGGAAGGCCGAGAGGTTGAACTGACAGAGGGCGAGCATGCGGAGGTCGGCGGCGGTCCGGTCGTAGAGCGCTTCCCAGCGCAGCATCTCGTGGACGGACAGCTCGCGGTCCAACACCCATTCGCCGTCGCCGGCCCACCGCACCACGGGCTCATTCTCGTCCCGCGCCGACTGATCGATCCGGTGTACCATCGCCTCCATGTCCTCCTCCGTGTCCCGTCCCGGATGGAGAACCAGTCGATCGGTTTGCCGGGCCGTCTCGATGTCCACGTCCCGTTCCGTAAGCCAGTCGCACAGCGCCTCTCCGGTTCCCGGCCGGGCCACACACACGCACCGGTCGCCCCGCTGGAGGCCCGTCTGCAGGTAGGGGTCCAGCACCGAAAAGCGCTCCTCCTCGCCTCGAAAAAAGTGAGCGATATGATCGCCCACGGAGGCCGTGACGTCCCCGATGCCGAGCGGCACCGAGGCGGAGCGAGCAGGACGGGACGACGAGGACGGAGACGGCGGCATGGCGGCAGGGACGGCAGCGGTCCATCGCGGAGGGCATTTCGATTGCAAAATAACAGCGATCGAGCGACAATCTCCATTCGGCGCGCCGGTCGCGCTCAATTTCGTGAGACGGTCGGCCTTCGGCAAACCCATCATGGCTGAATACTGGGTCCCACAGTGCGGCCCGACGTTACAGTCCGGGGTGTAGTCGTGACGATATATCGACGCGGTGTCGACATCTCGTCAGTTTGGTCTGATGCTCTTTGGGAGAGTCCTTCGTCTATCTATATGCATTTCAGTTACTTGCACGAAAAATAATCTTCCGATCGGCGCTGGCACGGTCTTATCACTATGTAGGGAGGCAGACGCAGTCCATCGATTCTACTCGTGAGCTCCCCCCGTTTCCCATGCCCGATTCGATGTCATCTTCGCCCCCGGATGCTCGTTCGTCCACTTCACACGACGATGCAGACACCTCCCCCGACGGTCGCCTCTCCGATGCGGAACTGGAGGCCCTCCGCAACCGGGACCCGCGCGCCGTCCGCCGTCACGTCTACGGCCGCCGGGACTTCATCAAGAGCGTGCTTCGCCGCTTCACCGAGACGGAGGAAACGGCCGAGGATCTGCTTCAGGAAACTTTTTTCCAGGCCCTGCGCAGCCTGCCGGAGTTTCGGGGGGAGTCGAAGCTTTCGACCTGGTTGTACAGCATTGCCAAGAATGTGGCTCTGGCCCGCTACCGGAAAGATAAGCGCCGCAGTTCGCTAAAAGACGAGACCCTGACGCACGTGGCGGCTCACCAGGCGGAGCGGTCCGCGGATCCGACCGGCGAGCCCCCAACCTGGGATCCCGCTGAGGCGGCCGTCCGCAAGGAGGAGGCAACCGTTCTGCAGGATGCCCTGACGGAATTGTCGGCGAACTACCGAGAGGTGATTGAGTTGCGCGATCTGCAGGAGTTGACCACCGAGGAAACGGCCGAGCGGTTGGGGATTACCCGGGTGAACGTCCGCGTGCGGCTTCACCGGGCACGTACGAAGCTGAAGGGTGTCCTCGACGAGCGCCTCGACGCGGAATATCAGCTGGCGGACTAACCGACAGACAGCAAAGTTATGAGTCCTCGAGTTGATGGAGCAGTTGGGTCAGCTTCTGTTGACGGGGGCGAAGGTCCTGTCGTACGGTTCGCTGGTTGAAGTAGTAGATGCCCACGCAGAGGCCCGCGACGACGATCCCGTAGCCGAGCGCAAACCAGGACAGACCCGATCCTCCGATCACAATGAGCCCCAGCCCGGAGGCTGTGGGGGCAATGTACCACCACAGGATCGACTCCAACAGCCGAATCTGCCGTCTCACCTTTCGCCGTTCCGCCCGAATGACCTCTGCTACGGGCTGCTCGGAGGCCGGCGACTCGGACGAACGGGCACGTTGGAGTGTCCACACAATCAGCGCGCTACTGGCCATTACGACGAGGGCCCCGGTCCGGACCCACCAGGACGGGTCGAAGAGCATCACCGAGAACCCCAGAAAAACCACGGCTGCAGCAATCCGCTCGCGCCGATCGCGCCGCCGAATTTTCTCGTCGAAGGCGTCGGCCTCCGTTTTGACCAGAGATAGAAGGGCATCGTCCGAGAGCACGTCCCCGGAAGACGCGTCGGCGTCTTGCCAGGCATCTTTGGCGTCGTCCAATCTCATGACGGATCGTCCTCCAGCCACTCGGCCAGTTTTTGTTTGATGCGGTGCAGCTTCACGCCGACGTGGTTGGGCGTGATGCCGAGCACGTCGGCCATTTCGTCGTAGCTCTTCTCGTCCAGGTACATCGTCACGAGTGCCTTATCAATGTCGTCCAGTCGGTCAATGGCGGCGTAGAGCCGATCCAGGGTGTCCTGCTCCTCGAGTGCGGCCCCGGGGGCGGAAAAGCCATCGTCCCAGAGCGGGTGATCATCGTCGAGGGTGGCCTCGGTCCGAACGGACTGCTTCCGGTCACGGCTCAGGGCCGTGTTGAGGGCCACTCGGTAGAGCCACGTGCTCGGTTGGGCCTCGTCCTCGAAGGAGGGAAGCGAGCGCCAGAGTTCGACCAGAATGTCTTGGTACAGGTCGCGCTGCGCTGCCGTCCCGTCGGCGTAGACCCGGCAAATTTTGCGCAGTCGCCCCTCGTTGTCCCGCACGAGCTCCAGAAAGTCCTCCTCACGGCTCACCACAGTTGGAACGTAGCCCCTATATTGAAGGATGCGCTCGACCTTGGCTTATTGCACTGTCCGACTCCATCGGGCGGGCACATCCCCATGAGGATCGCGTCCACTTAGAGTCCCTATCAAAACCGGGCACGTCCTCCTGACCATCGTGGAAGGAGCTCCCTAAACGTGGCTGCCCGCACCAAGAAGCTTCTTCGACAGGCTCAGAAGGACCTGCTAATCGTTGTTTTGATAGGGACTCTTAGCCCTGATGCGGAAGAGCGGTCCAGGCCCTCGTTGCGACGCGGCCGCATGCGGTCGAGGGAGACATGTGCAGGCACGTCCGAGCGGGAGGTGCTCTCCGTGGAGGAACGCACATGCGAGAAGCGGTTGTTTCGAGTCGGAAACCGGCCGTTGAACGCGAGGGGCACCGGGGTTCCGTTTCGGTGTAGCGTGTCGGGGCTGGACGTGTGTCCGTCGTAGGTAAGGGCGTGTACATGGAGGTGCGGCTCCGACGTGTTGCCGGTGTTGCCGACAGCCCCAATGGGCTGGCCGGCCGCTACCCGATCTCCCGGCGAGACGCGGATGCTCCCGTGCTGAAGATGGGCAAGTACCACGTAGAGGCTATCCTGGCGCACCCACACGTGATTGCCGGACGGATGCTCGGGCTGGCGATTCCCGGGCGTCAGGTCTGCAAATCGGTCCACGGCTCGCACGACGGTTCCGCCCACCGGACTGTAGACGGGGGCTCCGTAGATGTTGTATTGCTTCAGCTCCTCCGGGTAGAGGCCCGACGCCCGCATGCCCCACTCGTTCAGTTGCGTAATGTCGACGGCGTACGTTTGCGAAGACGCAAAGAGGCCGTGGTAGTTGAGGGGGTAGGTGCCGCCGCCGTGTACCACGTAGTACTGCTCGCCGTGGAGGGGCAGCTCCACATTCGTAGGAGATTGGGCCGGCCAGTATCCCACGAGTGTCCACCCGACCAGGCCCAGCATGACCGCGACGTCTGCGAGCGCACTCCAGGAGACGTGCCACCGATCGTCGGCAAACACGGGGCGGTTGGACACGCGTGACCAGGAGGCGATCATGGCCAGTGCGTACAGGCCATACAGCCCGTATCGCAGAGAGACCCCAGCGAGGTCCCAGCGTCCGACAACAAGCATCAATCCAAGAAAGGTGAATCCGGTTGCTGCGTTCACGCCCCACGCCGAAACGGTTGGGAAGGAGGTCGTCCAGAGGTGATATATAAAGTACAACGGAAACAGCACGGCAACGACCAGAGAGAGCACAGTGATAACCATAACACACGAAATACGGTGAACGAGGGAGGCGAATGAACGAGCGCATCATTTCTGCTCGTCGATCCACCCTCATTCGTCGTGTGCCGGGCAGATCGTCTTACAGGTCCGTGCTGTCTTTCCTCTATCTTCACCCACGTAAGGGCGAGTCGTGGAAAAACGAAAAACGGGGACAACGGATTGCTCCGTTGCCCCCGCTGATCTCTTCGCTCTCCCGATAGAACGGGTGGTGCTACGTGATCGTGACCGCGGCTTAGAAGTAGAGGCCGATGTTCATGTTGAAGGCCACGTTCCAGTTGTCGTTGGTCCGCTCAGCCATCACACTCGAGAACCCGTCGAAGGGATGGTTGAAGGGGTGGCCTTTGCTGACATTCAGGTCCGTGTAGACGTACAGCGGACCGGCGGACGTGAGCACGCCAATGTCGTGGGTAACGTTGTCATTCCAGCCATCGACCTCCTTCGTGACCATACTGAAGTCATAGTACGGCTTGAACTCCGAGATCGGGCCCAACTCCACCGGAATGTGGTAAGCCAGGCTGGACGAGTAGACGCTGTGCTCGCTCGCCACCCGCTGGGGAAACCCGTAGGCGCCCATGACCACGAAGTCTTCAGCATCGTAGTCTACTCCGGACTGGTTGTCGAACGCCTGCTTTTCGGCGTCGGTGAGGGGCGGATTGAACTCCTGCTTCGAGTACTGAAGCTTCGCGTCGAAACCGCTGTACTGCCCGTGCAGGTGCACCGCCACGGCGCCGTGCCCGTCGGTGTCCCCGGTGTTCCGGTTGAGAAGCTGGCCCCGCTGCGCAGAGACGCCCAGCTTTGTAGAGCCGAGGTCGCCGTGGTTGAAGGTGTAGGCCACCTTCGCGTTGAACTGATGCTCCTCGCTGAGGTCGGAGCGCAGGCCATTGCCACCCGGAACGACCTGATAGGCCGCTGCACTCACCGGCGCCACGTCGTAAGAGTACCGCGAAAAGTCGTTGCCGGCAAAGAAGTCGGTCTGCTCCGAGTTCATGTAGTAGGCGCCCTTCAGCTCCCAGTTGCCGGGCGTGAAGATGGCCTTGATGCCGGCGTCGTAGTCGTCCTCCAGCCCCACGTAATACGCGCTGTTGAAGAACCAGCTGCTGGAGGCGTACGGCTGAATGCCGAACGGCACCTGACTCACACCAACCTGAAACTGGCGGGTGTCGCTAAACTCATAGCCGACCCATCCATGATGGATGAAGAGTCCGCCGAAGGACTCCGGATAGATGGCGTATTCGGTGTCGAAGATCAGGCCGCCGTACGATCCACTGGCATTGATGCGGAAGGTGTCGAACGTAAAGCCGCCATCGGACAACACCCGGTTGATGGGCTCGTCGCTCGCCGGAATCTGACTTTCGTAATTCCGGAAGAGGGCGTTGAAGCGAAGCGATCCGCCGACGCTGACCTCAAGGGACGGTTCCTCCTGGGCCGGGGCGGAGGCCGACTCCGTTTCTTCGGCATTCTCCTTCGTGTCGTCGTCCTCGTCATTCACGAGAAGAATGCCGTCCGTGGAATGGGACGACGGAGCCGCGCGGCTGTCGGATTGCAACGCCTGTCCGGTGACCGGGGCCGGCAGGAGGAGGCCGGCAATGAGGAGAAGGGATGAGCAGAGAGTGAAAAAACGATTCATGTGGGTGGTGTACAGTTGTAAACGGAGTACGTATGAGGGTGGCATTCAGGGGATGACACACAGTCTCCACTCTAGTGCCCTCCGAGGGAGGGCCGAGTCGTGTAAACAGGAGAATCCAGAGGCAGAGATCCTGTCATCGGGTCCCCATTAAACGCCCCCGACCGCCACGTGGGCGACCGGGGGCAGGAATGGTCAGGGACCAGTGTCAGTGGTTAGCTACGCGAAAAGGTCGCGTCGTCCGGAAGCGTCTCCACCGGTCCTTCGGATGCCGCGCACTCTTCAGCTTGATTCATCCACTGGGCCACATCCTCCGGATGATTCTGAATCCACTGTGCAGCGGCTTCTTCCTTGCTCATGCCTTCGCGATTGCGATAGGTATCCATGAGGCTTTCGATCTGCTGGTCGTTGACCTCCATGTGCTTGAGGAGGCACACTACCTTCTTTGGAAACTCGTCGACAAACTGATTGTCAACGATCTTGAAGATGTCCTCCGGCTCTCCGAAGACGGGCGACTGTCCCGTCTGGGCGCCTTCAAGATACTTCAGGTCGTAGGAGCCCCATTTCCAGTGCGGATACCACCCGGTAACCACGATGGGCTCCTTGTTGCTAATCGCGTTTTCGAGCGCCTGCCATGTGGCTGGACCACTGGAGGCAACCACCTTAAAGCCTTCGATGTTGTTGTTTTTCAGGATTTGGCGGGTCTGATCGTTGACGGCCGCCCCTGACTCGATTCCATTGATTTCACCGTTGAGCTGATCGCGGAACTTCGGCAGTTCCGTGACGCTGGTGATGTCCATGTAGGCGGGAACCGTCAGTCCCACGGACGTCCCCTTGTAGGTATAGCCCAGCTTCTGAGCGTTGGCCTTCGTGCTATCCCACGGCTGTTGATGAGTGGTGGGAAGCCATGCCTCGTTGAAGTAGTCCCGGTCGCCGCTTGCGACCGACTTGAAGGCAATGCCGCCGCCCGACACTTCGCGCACGTCGACCTCCATGTCCAAGCTATCTTCGAGGAGTCGTTCCTGGAGGTAAGTGAAGGCCATGCCTTCAATCCAGTTCACGGTCACCATATTCATTTCGCGGGAGGGACCGTCGTCCCCACCGGAGCCGCCGCCACATCCGGCGAGTCCAGTGGCGAGAAGTCCTACCGCCACAACAACGGCGAGCAGGGATCGAAAAGGAGTGGTGGAGTTGTTCATAATGGTCGGTGTAGAGTGGTTATGTGGAGAAAGCAAACAGAAGTCGTCGGAATTCAAGAGTGTCGTGCTAGTTACGCAGCCTGTCCTGCTTCGGCCGTACTGCCGGCCTTTTCGCCGACCGCTTGGGTGATGCGGTCCAGGAAAATGGCAAGGATAACGATGCCAAGTCCGCCCTCGAACCCACGCCCAATCTGCAACTGGGTGAGGCCTTGTACCACCGGCTGGCCGAGGCCGCTGGAGCCGATCAGCGCGGCGACCACAACCATCGACAGGGCCAGAAGAACCGTTTGGTTTACTCCGGCGAGAATGGTGGGAAGCGCCATCGGGAGCTCCACTTTGAAGAGCAGCTGCGTCGGGGTCGACCCGAAGGATTTGGCCGCCTCAATGGTTTCCTCCGAAACCTGTCGGATGCCAAGGTTCGTGAGCCGCACACAGGGGGGCGTCGCAAAGATAAAGGTGGCAATGACGCCTGGCACTGTCCCCAGACCGAAGAGGACGACAGCGGGAATGAGGTATACAAACGAAGGCATCGTTTGCATAAAATCGAGGATGGGCCGAACGATTTGGTCAACCGTCTCCGTTTTGGCCGCCCAGATGCCC
Source organism: Salinibacter sp. 10B (assembly GCF_002954405.1). Classification (NCBI taxonomy): domain Bacteria; kingdom Pseudomonadati; phylum Rhodothermota; class Rhodothermia; order Rhodothermales; family Salinibacteraceae; genus Salinibacter; species Salinibacter sp. 10B. Next base: position 3,133,607 of record NZ_MQWC01000004.1, read on the forward strand.
AGTGGGATGCCAACGAGAAGGGAGAACAGGGACGCTGTGAGGATGAGCGTGAGGGTTTGCATTGTTGCCTCCCAGTACCCCATCCCAAGGGCGAACTCCATCCCGAAGAGGGCGAACTCGGCCTCGGTGAGCAGGCCCATCCCGAAGAACGTAAAGAGTGCGACGCCCCGCGAGGCAATCCACCAGGCCAGGGCTGTCAGTAGAAGCACCATTGCCCACGGGGGAAGGAAGAGAAGCACCTCTTCAAGCCCGTCGGTAGTCGTACTGATAACTGTCGTAATGAAATCAAAGAGCGGTCCCAGGTTGTTCTGCAACCATTCGATGAGGGACGCAAATGCACCGCCGATATTCAACTCCATAAGAAACCGTGGCTCGTTCAAGATTCGAGAGACGACCGGAAGGAGAGCCGACCCGTTTATGCCGTTTCCATCTTTTCGGCGTGGCGGGAGGCCTCACGGGTCTTCGACACGTTGCTGGCGTTGCGGGTGATTTCTGCCATTACGTCCTTCTGGCTGACAATGCCCTTCAGGGTGCCGGCGCTATCCCGAACGGCCACTGGGCCGTCCGTCTCAAGGACGCGCGGAAGAACCTCAGCGATTGACGTGTGAAGGGAGACCGACGGGTCCTCTTCGGTCAGGCGCTCAGCTTCCTCGTCCGTGGGAGCGCGCATCACCGTCCGGACCGGAATGACCTTCGTCCGGTCCACATTTTGAACGAAAGACTCCACGTAATCGTCGGCCGGATTCGTGAGAATCTCCGTCGGCGTGCCGATTTGGGCGATCTCTCCATCCTTCATGATGGCGATACGGTCGCCCATCTTCAGCGCCTCGTCCAGGTCGTGCGTGATGAAGAGAATCGTGGCGGCCGGATCCCACATGTCCTGTAGGTCCAGAAGCTCGTTTTGCATCTCCTCTCGAATGAGGGGGTCGAGCGCACTGAAGGCCTCGTCCATCAGCAGAATTTCGGGGTCGTTCACGAGGGCCCGTGCCAGTCCCACACGCTGTTGCATCCCTCCACTCAACTCCCCGGGATTGCTGTCCTCGTAGCCTTCCAGTCCTACCAGTTCGAGGGTGCGTCGGGCCTTGGCCTGTCGTTTTTCCTTGTCGGCTCCGCTCACTTCCAGCCCGTACTCGACATTGCCGAGCACGGTGCGGTGCGGGAACAGCCCAAAGTTTTGGAACACCATCGACATCTTCGTGCGCCGAATTTGCCGCAGCTGCTCCTGATCGTAGGCCGTCACGTCTTCTCCGTGGACGCGAACCGTGCCGAAGGTGGGCTCAACCAGCCGATTGACGCACCGGAGAAGTGTGGATTTTCCACTTCCCGATAGGCCCATCACGACGAAGATTTCCTGCTCCTGTACGTCGAAGTTGGCATCGTTCACCGCGATGACGGAATCCGTCTCCTCCTTCACCTCTGCCTTCGAAAGTCCTTCGTCCTGAGCAAGCGTGCGGGCCCGTTCGGGGTCGCCGCCAAAAATTTTCCAGAGTCCCTCCACCTCAATAACCGCCATAACATTGTATTCCTTGAATGAGAATCGAACATTAAGCGGAAAATAAGATCCGCCCTTCAGCTATATGGGGGGCGAACATCCCTCCATTCCGATCTCGACGAATGCACGGGGTCAGACCGTACGATGGAGTGCAGGATTGCCCCCCTAAGACTGCCTCCTTGCTTGATTCATGCGTCGGTTCTCTTTCGAGTCCAGACCCAATGTTTCTATTAACCCCCCAGGAGAAACATGTTTAGAAATACGAGCCCTATTGGCCCAATTCCTCTCACTTTCATGTAACCTGTTAGGAAAAGTAACCTGCCTGAGAACAGATGCCCTCTAATCGGGCACGTCGTCTTTCTCTTGTGGGGCTTTTCAGGCCGGGCGTTTGCGTGGGAGGAGCACCCACACCCCCTCCCGCCAATTCCCTACGAAAGGAGGACATTTTCGCTTTAACACGTGCCTTCCGTTTCCTATATTCTCAGATGCGTGAGTAATCACGAGCTCTCCCATGAACCACACGACTGACTTATGAACTCCAAAGACAACGACCGCGTCACACGGCGCCGCTTCCTCCAGTCCATTGGCATTGCCGGCGTGGTGGGGGCCGGTGGGTCCCTCCTGACGGCCTGTGGCGGGTCCGACGATTCGGGGGGGGATGGGGGCGACGGAGGCAGCAGTGCATCCGGCGGAGAAACGACGGCCTCGGCCGACTGCTCCGACCTCTCCAGCCTGTCCGACGCGCAGAAGAAGCAGCGGAAACAGATGGTGAGTTCGTTGCAATACGTCGAAGAAACGCCCGAAGACAAAAAGAACTGCGCGAACTGCCAGCTCTACATCAAGAGCGAGTACGGAGAGGGGTGTGGCGGATGCCAGCTGTTCCCGGGTCCTGTGGCGGCGAATGGGTACTGCAACTCCTGGGCGCCTGCCAGTTAATGCCCACGTTGGGCCGGACGCAGGGCCGGCCCCATCGTGTTCTGTCTCACTATAGCCCACTGATTCATGTCCGCCGACGCTTCTGCCTCTGAAGCCGCCGATGCATCCATGGAGGGCGATGAGATCGTCAAAGAAATCTCGCTGGAGGAGTTTGATCCAGTGGGGACTTTGGCCGTGACGGGAGGCTACTTCCTTTTGCTTCTTGTCCTCTACGCGCTGCTGTACTTCGTTGAGTTTGCCGGCCGCAGTCCTTCGATTATTGAGTAGCGCCGTTCGAGTCGATCACGGTTCGTCCGGTCGAACATGTCGTTTGTCCAGGAGGGTATGTTGGACGAAAGCCGGCGCTCGGTCTCTGTTCTATTTCCCCACGATGATCCGCTGACGATATGCACATACACCGATTCGAAAAACTCTGGATCGGCCTTTCGCTCTTCCTCATCGCGTGCTTCATCGGCATCGTGATGTTCGGCTTCACCGTTCTGGACCTGAAAGTTCCAGGGTCCAGTCAGACGGGTGAGCAGGTCAATCCCATGACGGTCCTTTCGGAGGGGCCGTTCTCTACTCCTGGCGTGCGTAAGGTGGAGGAGGATCACTACGAGGTGTACATGGTGGCGCAGAAATTTCTCTTTCGCCCGGGGTCGGGGCAGCCGCTGGTGCTTCCGGCTGATACCCGGGTCACCTTCCACGTGACGAGTCCGGACGTCATCCACGGCTTCGAGGTGGTGGGCACCAACATCAATTCCATGGCGATTCCCGGCCAAATTGCGACCTTTGGAACGATTTTTCCGGAGCCGGGCACCTATGGCGTCATCTGTCATGAGTACTGTGGTGCTGCTCATCACACGATGCAGGGACAGATTAAGGTCGTCCCCAAGTCGGAGTACGATGAAAGCAATCTCGTGACCGCCAGTGCGCAATAGCGCATTGCGCGCAATCCGTCTTCCCCGCTTCGCTGGTTGGCGCTGGCGATTGATTTCGATTTTCTACGATCACCCGATTCGGACCCGGCATCCTCTATGACGTTTGTTGACCGCTACCCCGACGCGACCCGCATCGTCAAGGCCTCCTTCATCGTCGCCTTCACCGCGCTCGGCATTGGGGGCTTCTTTGGGCTCGTACAGGCCCTGCATCGCACCGGGACCTTCCGCGGCATCGTGTCGTCGGTGCAGTACTACGATGTGCTCACGGGCCACGGCGTCCTGCTTGCCCTCGTCTTCACCACCTTCTTCATCGTGGGGCTCTATCAATGGGGCATTTCCCGGAGCCTTGAGCGGGAGCCTGAGAACATGACGTTTACCTGGACCTGGTTCTGGGTGATGACGGTGGGTACGGTGCTCACGGCGACGGCCATTCTCGGTGGTCTCGTGCCCGGCAGTGGCATGAGTGCGGCGGTGCTCTACACGTTCTATCCCCCGCTTCAGGCTCATCCGCTCTTTTACATCGGAGCGGCCCTCCTGGTGGTTGGGTCGTGGCTGACCGGGGTTGACTGGTTTATTTCGTTCCGCCGCTGGCGCGAAGAGCATCCGGACGATTCCATTCCCCTGCAGACCTACATGGTTCTCTTTACGTGGCTCATGTGGTACATCTGCTCGATTGGGGTGGCGCTCGAAGTGGTGGTGCTCCTCATCCCGTGGTCGCTCGGGTTTGTGACCAACATTGACCCGCTGCTGCCACGGACCCTGTTCTGGTACTTCGGCCACGCGGTGGTGTACTTCTGGCTACTCCCGGCCTACTTTGTCTGGTACTCCATCCTGCCGAAACTGTCGGGCGGACGGCTCTTCAGCGATTCGCTCACGCGCATTGTGTTCGTCTTCTTCCTGCTTCTGTCCACCCCGATCGGGTTCCACCACCAGTACGCCGATCCGGGCATTAGCCTCGGCTACAAGATGTGGGCGGTCATTTCGACGCTCCTGATTCTCCTGCCGAGCCTCATGACAGCCTTCACCGTCATCTCTAGCATGGAGCACGGGGCGCGCCAGCGGGGCGGCTCCGGGTACTTTGCGTGGATGGGGGCGCTTCCCTGGAACCGGCCGGCGTTTGCGGGTTGTGCCCTGGCCGGCATCATGTTCGCCGCGGGAGGGTTCAGCGGCATGATCAATGCGTCGCTCAACATTGACATGCTCGTCCACAACACGGCCTGGATCCCGGGCCACTTCCATCTCACGGTGGGCACGGCCTCGGCGCTCACGTTTATGGCCATAACGTACTGGATCCTGCCGCAGCTCACGGGGCGAACCCTCAAGTTTAAAAAGCTAGCGCTCGCCCAGCCCTACACCTGGTTCGTCGGGATGACGCTCATGTCGAATGCCCTCCACCGTGCGGGGCTCGCTGGTATTCCGCGCCGGACGGCCGAGCCGGAGTATCGGAGCGTGACGTACGATCCTCCCTTTGGCACGGTAAGCGAGATGCAGTGGCAAACGGCCCTCGGCGGAACCATCCTGTTTATCTCGTTGGTCTTCTTCCTCGTGGTTGTCATTGCCAGTTGGCGTGGGGGACAAGAGGGCCCGATTGATGATACGATTCCGGAGCCCTTGAGCGGCGCAGAACACACGCCGAAGATTCTGGACAACATGAAGCTGTGGATTGCGATTGCGATTGTGCTCGTTCTTCTCGCCTACTCGCTGCCGTTGGCCGATATGGTGATGGATGGACTCTTCTCACCGGGGGCACCGCCCACGCCGGTGTAACGGATGGGGCGTATTGCGTAATGCGTTGAAGGGGGGACCCGAAACAGGAGAGCGGAGTCTTTTCAAAGATGGAGACTCCAGTGTGACTCGTTTCTCCTGGACCAATTCCGAGAGTGGACTGCATTCTCGGCGAGGGTCCCCCAGTACGCAATCCGTCGGGCGGACAGCTTCAGTACAAAATGATTTTCCACCAACGGCTTCCCTCTCTTGGGCACCGTCAACCCTTCTTCGAAACCGGATTCCTCATCGGACGCACCAACTGGGTCCTCCTCTTCGAATGAGTCGGACATCTACGAGAAGTGGCTGGTGCGCATTCTATTGACGCTGGCCTTTGGGCTGGCCTTTGGGATTGAGGGGATGACGCTGCTCCGCTCGTATCTGTTCTACGGCGACGAGGCGAAAACGTCGACTGAGACGCAGCGGCCCGTGCTGGAGGAGGGCGGCAGGCTTGTACCGTCGCTGGCACCGGATATTCGGGTGTGGCGTCTCCGCGTCCGTGCCACCGATGAGGCGTGGACCTTCATGCTCACGGCCCGGCCCGACACGGCGCTGGAGCGACGCACGACGCTCACATTCGACCGCCTCACGGCGACCAACGGAGCGGAGCGCACCACGGCCCCGAGCTACACGTGGGCGCCGTCCGACACGACCTCGTTCACGGCGTCCTGGACCCTCCCGGTCGGGCAGCGCCCCGATGCCCTCACGATCACGGCGACGGCGACGAGTGCCCCCGACTCCACTGTGTCAGCAACCCGCACGATGGATGTGGGACACGTGCCCGTGCGGATGCAGTGACGCTCCCTTCCCGGATCGCACGAGCTTCGTTCGAGGGCAAAACGAAATCTGTCTTCCGTAGCGTCCCCAAACAGGACGTGATGCGTGAATCGTGAGTCGTGACGTCCGGGGTTGTCTTCACGTATCACGCCTCACGCTTCACGGATCAGCCATCATCGGCGCCCCAACTCGTCATTCGCTACTCGCAATTCGCCACTGCCTAGACTGGCCATTCCTGCTGCGTCCAGGCCTGATTCCAGAACATCCACTCGTACCGAACGCTGGTGGTAAAGGCCGTGCGGGCGCCTTCGCGGGCAGACTCATCCGCCGCCTCCGCAAAGCGCTGTAGCCGCGCCAGGAGGTTGTCCATGTATTCGTGAAAGTCCGGATCGCGGTACATCTCCAACCACTCCGCATACGGATGATCGTCGGGCACGGCCCCCATTTCCCGCTCCAGCCGTTGGCCTAACTCGATGTAGAGCCACGGACACGGCGTGAGGGCGGCCACCGCCTCCACGAGCGTGCCCCGCTGCGCCCGCTCCAGCATGTGATTCTGGTAGGCGCGATTGTTCGGTGTCAGCGTGAGGTCGCGAATGTCGTCAGGCCCATACCCCAGCTCTTCTCCATATCCTTCATGGAGTTCGCCCTCTACGACAACAGCGAGGCGGGCGGCGTCGATGAACCAGAGCTTATCGTCCGGGTCCGGACAGCGGGTAGAGACGAGGGACGCGGCATCGGCAAAGGCCTCCAGGTAGCGCGCGTCCTGCATCTGGTAGAATTTAAATCGCTCCGGGTCGAGCGAGCCGTCGGCCAGGGCGTGCACGAACGGGTGATCGACAGCTTCGTCCCAGGCCTTGCGGACGTGCTCCAGGCACGACTGGGCAAACGGCGGGACGGTGTACGGGCGAGTGTCGATGGGGGCAGCAAGCGTTTCAGGCATGGCGTCGTAGTAGAATGGCTTCGCAAAACGGATGCGATGTGAAAAGGCGAAGCCAGAGATGATACGCACGCCTGGTGGCCCCAGGTCTTGCTTTCCTTCGCCGGTGTGAACCGGATCAGGTTCGAAGGGACTCTCTCAGCCCGGTCGCCGTACGGCGCCGCACACCCCTAGCTTCGTTTTCAAACGTACTGACAGCGTGGGTCAGGATCAAGGTGGAGCAATCGTGCCAGAGCGATTGCGTCTTGATATTGGCGTCTGAATTTGATGGCTGACAGACCGGGCGGGTTCTCGCCCACTCGTCCCAGGTACAGCCGAATAACAGAAGGGCAAAGATGATTTTATCACATACACGCCTCTGAGGATTGGAGCCCCACGCATCAGGCTGGCACGGGCACCACGCGTTTCTGCAAAGCCGTGACCTCTTCCTCAATGGCCCTCGCGATGATCGAAGGCTCCGCCACCACCCCGCCATCCGTCATCACGCCCACCGTGAGGCCTCCGTCGTAGCTGAGAATGCTGATACCGAGGCCAAGGTGCACGGGATGGGGCACCCAGAACACGAGACCTTCGAGTGTTCGTCCGGCGAAGGCGTGCCGGTGCGTTGGCCCGGTGACATTGGTGAGGACCGCCGTGGCCTTGCTTGCAAACAGGTCGGCGGCAGCGTCCTCGATCCACGCCGGGAGCTGGCCAAACAGGCCCAGAATACCCAGAAAAACGTGTGCTTCCGGCGAGTGCTTGATGGCATCCATCCCGCTTTTGGCTGCCCGAAGCCGGGCCGCGGGATCGGTCTCATTCACGGGGAGGGGGAGAAAGGTGAGGCCGAAGGCATTGCCGAGCTCCAGGGCCCGTCCCTCGGGGCGCAGGTCGACGGGCACAATCGCTCGGAGAGACGGGAGGGCCTCCGTTGTGTCGTGGTCGAGCAGGTAGTGGCGCAGAGCGCCCGCCACGGCGGCCACCAGCACGTCGTTGACGGTGGCGTCGGCCCCGCGTCCGATTGCTTTTACGTCGGCCAAGGGAAAGGGCTTGGTGTGGGCCAAGCGTCGGGTTCCGTTCAGCGCTCCATGGAGCGGCGTCGGCGGGTCGGCCGGCTCAAGCACCGATCCCGCGGCGATGCCGACGCCCTCGACCACCGTTGGCAGATGCTGGAGGGTGTCGACGGGATGGCAAAATCGTTCGATGCCCACTCGGAGTCCGGTCCAAAGCCCACGCCTTGTACGGTCGAAGAGAGAGGTGGCCCTCGGCAGGCTGGGTTGTGCGGGAGTGGACGGAATGGAGGCCGAGGCGTCGACCGGATCCAGCAGGTGCCGGGCAAGCGCGACCGATCCGGTGCCGTCGGCCATGCAGTGGTGAAATCGAATCACGAGAGCACTGGTCTCGCCCCGATCAATGACGTAAGCCTGCCACAGCGGGCGATCCGGCGGAAGCGGCCTCGAGGCAAGATCCCCGACGAGGTCAAGGAGGTCCGACTCGTCCCCCGAGCCGGGTCCTCTCAGTGCCTGTACGTGGGGGGCGATGTCGAAGTGCGGGTCCGTTTCCCAGTAGGGTAGCGACCAAAGAAGGCCTCGCTCCACGACCCGGGACCGGAAGCGATCAACGTCGAGCAGGCGCTCGGCAAACACCAAGCGTGCCGTTTCGAGGTCGACCGGAGCATCGAGATACAAGAGGCCGGTAATGACGGCCGGATTATTGGGCCAGTCCATGCGATACCAGGCCGCATCGACGGGGGAGAGAGGGCGACGGGACGGAGCAGCCACGACCGGAAAAGGGATTCGGTGCAAAAGAACAACATCCCCAATCTACGCCAGTCGACGACGGCACGTCCCATCCAACTTGACAATGACAGAGGGGGAAGGTGGCGAAATGCGCCGTAAGCGCCTTTTCCTGGCCGAGCCAGGACAATCCAATCGTACGCAATAGGTGGTTAAGGGGCGAGGAGATGCCTCGTGAACAGACCGACGGAGTGCGATCTCAAAAGCGACCCTCGTTGATTGCCGTACCGAGATCGAGTCCGGGACGCAGAACAACCGAACGCGGGCTGTCGGGGAGGGCGAGTGCAGAGAGCCTCTCCTCCAGAAACGTCAAGACGCAGTCGCCCTGACAATCGTATAGGAAAGCCCTAGTTGGAGCAGGACGGTTCCATGTTTGTGACGCTATTGATTGTACATTTCGTCAGTGTGCGTGAGCGCTTGTCGTCGAACCGTAATGTCGTAACCGACATCAGGCTTCGGAGACAGAGTACGATTCGACACTCGACGTCCTCAGCTTGACGGAGCAATAGACCCTTTATACAGACACTGCTCTCCCTTCTCGTATACTGGGAATCATCCTGACAATGAGGCACGCGCAGATGGGAGCGTACGACGACTCATCCATCTAACCGTCGTGCCGAATTCCCCACCACCAACAGACTGCTCGACGCCATGGCGAGGGCGGCGGCCAGCGGATTGAGCCAGCCGAGAATGGCCAGCGGAATGGCAATGGCGTTGTAGCCGAATGCCCAACCCAGATTCTGACGGATGCGTCGACGGGTGGTGCGGGCCAGGTTCAAAAGGTCCGGAAGACGCGTAAGGTCGTCGTCCAACAGCACGACATCGGCAGAGTCGGCGGCGAGGGCCGTGGGACCGAAGGCCACTCCGAGGTCCGCGTCGGCGAGGGCCGGGGCGTCGTTACTGCCGTCGCCCACCATGGCTACTCCGTTGTGATCTGTGCGCCATGTGCGGAGGAGGGCGCGCTTGGCTTCGGGCCGCACTTCGGCAAACACCTCATCGATACGAGAGTCGGCGCGGAGGGGGGCTACGGCGGCCTTATGGTCGCCCGTACACACAGCAACGCGGACAGATTCGCCGAGCTGGTCGAGGACGGCGTCGGCTTCGTCGCGGAGCGAGTCGCCTACCACAAAGAGGCCTTGTGCTTCATCTTCGTCTCCCCCCACCACCACGGGCACCCGCGCGTTCTCGATCGCAGCCTTCGCCTTCGCGGATAGCGAAGCCGAGATCGTTCCGCCCCGTGTCCGGTACGCCTCCGGGTGGCCTACAAAGACGCGATCCCCGTTGATCGTCGCCCCGATGCCGCGCGGATGGGTCTTCACGTCGCGTACCTCGGCGTCGGTGCTCCTTCCCGAACCAGCGACCGCCCGGCCGACGGGATGTGACGACCACTGTTCAATGGCGCGGGCCTGTGCGAGCGTCTCGGGGTCGCCCGTCGCGTCGACGACCTGCATTTGGCCCGTGGTGAGCGTTCCGGTCTTGTCGAAGACCACCAGGTCGAGGTCGGCAGCCTGCTCGAAGGCACCGGGGTGCTTGATGACGATGCGGCGCCGGAGGCCGGCCTGCGTGCCGGCGGCCACGGCCAATGGCGTCGCGAGGCCGAGCGCGCAGGGGCACGATACGATGAGAACCGTCAGGCCACTGAGCAGCGCGTACGGAAGCGTAGCTCCCATCGTGAGTTGAATGCCAACGGCCCCAACGCCAAGTACCAACACAAGCGGGACAAAGATGGAGGCCAGCCGGTCGGCCACCTGCTGCACACCCGGCGTAGAGGCCTGGATCTCCCACATCAGGCGTACGAGTCGGTCGAGTGTGCTTTGCGCCTCCTCTCCCACCCGCACGTCGAGCACGTTCGTTTGTACTACGCTTCCGCCGATCACGTCGTCGCCCGGGGTCTTGGAGACGGGGCGGGCCTCCCCCGTCAGGAGCGATTCGTCAACCGTCGCTCGTCCCTCGGCAACCGTACCGTCGATCGGGACGCGTTCACCCTGGCGTACTCGTACCACGTCGCCGGAGCAGAGGGCGCTAAGGGCAACAGACTCGGTAGTGCCATCGGCCCCGACGCGCTGAGCAGCGTCTACCTGCTCGCGGGTGAGTTCGGACAACAGCCCGACGGCTCGCGCTTTTACCCGGTCCGCGAACCAGCGACCGAGGGTGACGACGAAGATGATAACGACGGCTACGTCGAAGTAGACCTCCATTTCTCCCAACAGCAGGGCACCGGTGCTGTAGAGGTAGGCACTGCCCGCTGCGATCACGATCAACAAATCCATGTTGGGCTTCAGGACACGGAGGCTGACCCCGGCACTGCGGATCAACGGCCAGCCGGTAATGCCGAGGACCACCGTGGTCGCGAGCCATACGTTGCCGAGCGCGTAGCGGGCAAACTCCCCTTCCAGAGGGACGAGGCCATTCCCTCCGACGTATACCGGGTACAGAAACACGATGTACCACACCATCACCATCATGGTGAAGAAGCCACCGAAAATGAGCCGGACGGCGGTGCTGGAGTCATCGTCCGCCTCCGATCGGTCTCGGGCAGCGGTATATCCACTCCGGGTGAGATGGGAGGCCAGAGCGTCCCCCGACTGCTGGTCCTCGTCGTAATGAAGACGCATCATCTCGGAGGCATAGCTGGCCTCTGCCCGGTAGACCCCGTCCGCCTGCTCGGCCACTGCTTCGAGAAAGGCCTCGCACGCCGTGCAGTGCATGCCCTGTACGTGCAAGAACGTTTCGGCCGCGTCGTCGGGGACGGGGGAAGCGGCACCGGAGCCGTCCAAGCGCTCACGGACCGCCGCTTTGTCCTCGTCATCGAGGGTGTCGAGCGTGCGGTAGACGTCCCGGCAGCCCGGACAGCAGAAGGTGCCGTTGACGTCCGTGCCGGTCACGGGGGGATCCGGGGTCGGCAGATCGCAGAGCGTGCACCGCTCAGAAGACGCGTCGGCTGGATCAGAGGCGCTCGTCGTGGGGGACGGAGAGGTCGGGGCTGTACTCATCGAGACGGGAGGAAAACATAGGACGATTCTCAGAACGGCAAACGCAGCACTTCCCGATGGTGTCCGCCGTTGATCTGCGATCGTATGTGGGGAGGGGCCCGACAGGATTGTGCCCTGTGGGGGATTCGGAACTATGCGAGGTCCGCTGCGGACACGGTCACTTGCACCAACGGTGCAGCCCCACCCCCTCCATACTGATACGGGGTTCCCGGGGCGATCCCGCATAGATTGGGGCACTCCTCTCTCGGTGTGCAACAGATCCCTTCAAAATGATGACACCATCAACCCGTCGTTCGTTACCCGATACGAGCAGATCTCCTCTCCCCAGGACCGCTCGTTCCGATCCGTCCCGGATCACGTCTGTGTACATGGTGGATGACCATCCGGTCATCTGCCAGGCGGTGGCCGATGCGCTACACCATACGATCGGAGTCGACCTTCTCGGGTATGCAACCGGGTTTCGGGAAGGACTCTCTGAGATTCAACAACAGCCCCCCGATGTCGCCATCGTGGACATCTCGCTTCCGGATGGGCACGGTCTCGATCTGGTACGGACCATCAACAGACAGAATCCGGACGTCGGGATTCTCATCTTTTCGATGTACGATGAGAAAATATACGCGGAGCGGGCCCTGCGAACAGGGGCGTCCGGCTATCTGATGAAAACCGAACCCGTAGAGTGGATCGTGGAGGCGATTCGCTGTATCGAACGCGGAGAAACGTTTCTCAGCGACCGAATGACCAATCGCATCGTCCGCCGGATGAGACAGAATGGATCAGCAGAGGCTCGATTTTCCGTTGACGAACTGACGGATCGAGAGCGAGAGGTTTTCCGCATGATCGGTCGAGGATACAGCGTCGAGAAGGTTCAAGACGAACTAGGCCTTAGCCGCAAGACAGTGGAGACTCATCGGCGCCGAGCACGAGAAAAACTAGGGCTTGACAGCATCTCGGCCCTTCTGCAGTATGCTATGCAGTGGATGTACTGTGAGAGCAAGGGCCTGAACGGGGAGCGGTAGTCGGAGACGGAATGGGCATCAGGACACGGTCTTGTCGGTACATGGGGCGAGATCCATGTTTCAAACGAAGGCGCTGGGGGGAGAGTCTCAGCGTCCCGACTGAGCCTGCACTACGGGGTGGGGGGAGGCGACTCGGAGGCGGCCGCCGTTAGACTCGTCTCCAGCGACTCGCCGGTGCCGATGGAGCGGATGGTGCGGCGGCCGTAGCGTACGCGAATTGGGGTGGCGTCTGCGCTTTCGGCAATGCGGGTATTTCCTGCGTACTCCGTTTCCGGAATTGTGAGGGGCTGTCCTACGTGCATGGAAATCGGATAGCCATTGGTGTTGGCCTCCACGAGACGGTCGCGCTCCACGTGGTACCGCTCGGCGACCTGTCCCATCGTTTCCCCGGATTGCAGAATATGCTTCAGCGAGGGAGCTCGTTCTTCGGCTGGGAGGGCGGCGTAGTTCTTGGCAAATGTGTGGTACGTGCCGTAGGGCAGGCGCACATAGTACGGCTCTTCCGAGGGCGGGAGACGGTTGCTCCGCAGCTCCGGATTTAATACCTGAACCTTTGTTTTCTTTACTTCCGCCAGGGTGGCCACCTGCTCGATGGTGAGAGCGGCCTCCACGGGCACGTAGTCGAAGGCATAGCGCGGACCGGCCTCCACGCGCTTGAGGTCAAAGTCCGTGGGATTCGAGAGAATGACGGCCGTGGCGGTAAAGAGGGGGACGTAGTTGCGCGTCTCCTCCGGCAGCTTCTGGTAGATGTCCCAGAATGAGGGCGTCTCCCCCGTGCGCTGTCGGTACTTGTAGACGTGATACTGCACCACGCCCGGATCGCAGTTGTACCCCGCCAGGGCCAATTGCCAGTCTCCGAAGCGAGCATACAAGTCTTTCAAATGGCGCGCCGCGGCTCGCGTCGATTTTTCCGGATCGAGGCGTTCATCCACCCAGGGGTCGACCGATAGGCCGTAACGACGGCCCGTTCGGGCCACGAATTGCCAGATGCCAGCGGCCTGAGCCCGGCTTTGGGCGTGGGGGTTGAGCCCACTCTCAGCAATTGCGAGATACTTCAGTTCGTCCGGCACGCCCTCTTCTGCAAGGATCTGCTCGATCATAGGGAAGTAGGTGGAGGCCCGCCGCAGCCACGGATACAGGTACTGCTGCTTGTGGTCCAGCAGAAAAGCCATGCTCTCCTTAACAGGACGATTCAGGGTGAGAGGGATTGGCAGATCCTGCTCGCGCAGATCGGAGGGCAGTTCGTCCACGAGCGAGGCCGGCGCATCGTCGTTGAGGGTTGCAAAGAGGCCGCCGCGCATCGTGTGAATGTCCCCTTCGGGAAGTCGGAGCGTGTCGGGGATGCCATAGCGCTTCTCGTATTCCGAGGTGAGGGCATGAAAGACCCGGCGGAAGCGTGGGCGATCCGCGAGACTGCGATGATTGAGGAGCGTTCCCAACTCGTCGATGGCCGTGTGTAAAATTCCCTCGACCCGTTTGGCGTCGTGGGCGGCTTGCGCCTGCATGAGGTCGGCCTGGAGGCGATAGAGTCGCTCGATGCGACGCAAGGCGTCGGCCTCGGACAGGGTGTCCTGTGAGGCTGGGGGATTGGCGTGAGCGATCGGGCCCGTGCGGGCGAGGGAGTGCGTCCAGGAGGTCTCGGACGTGGGGGCCGATGGATGTACCGAGTGGTGCCAGAGTGCGGCGAGAACCACCCCACCGATGGCAACGACAAGGAGAAACGTACGCTTCTGCATGGCACCTCCCGCTCCGTGCGGAGCATCGGTGACGGAATTGCGACGCGGGGTCCAAAAGAGATGACTCCCCTATTTCGAAGTGGAATGAAACGTCGGCGTCCCTTTCATTCCGTATGCGCCGCGAAGATTCGACGCAGGTCACAGTAGACCCTTCAGGCACAACGCGTGAATCTGTGACCGGGTTGTAAATCTACCAATTCATGACGCATAAACCGATCCAGCGATCCGTGGACGGTCCGTTTCGGAAGAGAGGTTTCTCAAATCTTGGGATTCTGGTTCCCTCTGCGTGTTGATTTGAAGAGAGACTGTTTTGGCTCTCTCCCCATCCTGTGACCGCAAAACAGTTTCTAAGACGGTCGAGGCGATTGTCCGCTACCTCCGTGTGTCCGGAATCCGCGGCTGTTACAGGGGCATATTGCCGTGTTTTTTGGGCGGATTGTTAACGACCTTGTTCTCCAGCATATCGAAGCCACGGAGGAGACGCCTCCGAGTTTCGCTCGGCTTGATGACATCGTCCACGTAGCCGTATTCCGCCGCCACGTAGGGAGTCGCAAACGCCTCCCGGTACTGTTCAACAAACTCGTCTTTTGCGGCCTCCGGGTCGTCGGCCTCTTGAAGCTCATCACGGTAGATAATCTCGACGGCACTTTTGGGCCCCATTACGGCCACCTCGGCGGTGGGCCAGGCAAAGTTGAGGTCACCCCCGATGTGTTTTGAATTCATGACGTCGTAGGCCCCCCCGTATGCCTTGCGGGTGATGACGGTAATGCGGGGCACGGTGGCCTCGCAAAAGGCGTAGAGCAACTTGGCCCCTTCCTTGATGATGCCGTTCCACTCCTGGTCGGTGCCGGGCAGAAAGCCGGGCACGTCTTCGAAGACCAGTAGCGGAATGTTGAAGGCGTCGCAGAACCGAACAAACCGAGCGCCCTTCACGGAAGCGTCGATGTTGAGCGTGCCCGAGAGTACGGCGGGCTGGTTGGCCACGATGCCGATGGGGCGTCCGCCGAGCCGCGAAAAGCCGGTGATCAGATTCTCGCCGAAGTCGGGCTGGATCTCGAAGAAGTCGTCTTTGTCGACGATGTGCCGGATCACGTCGCGCATGTCGTAGGGCTTGTTCGGCTCCTCCGGCACCAGTGCGTCCAGTTCCTCTCCGTCGAGTGCGCTGGAGACCTCATCGCGCGACTGCCGGGGCGGGTCTTCCTCGCAATTCTGCGGGAGGTAGCTCATGAGGTCCCGAATGCGACGGAGGCAGTCCACGTCGTTCTTGCACGTCACGTGGCTCACGCCGCTCTTGGTCGCGTGGGTGCGTGCCCCGCCCAGCTCTCCTGCCGTCACGTCTTCCTGCGTCACCGTCTTCACCACGTGCGGCCCCGTCACGAACATGTAGCTGGTGTCCTCCACCATGAACGTGAAGTCGGTGATGGCCGGGCTGTAAACCGCGCCTCCGGCGCACGGCCCCATGATGGCGGAGATCTGCGGAATGACGCCGGACGCGTCGGTGTTGAGCTTGAAGATGTCGGCGTAGCCGCCGAGGCTCTTCACGCCCTCCTGGATGCGCGCACCGCCACTGTCGTTGAGGCCGATGAGGGGCGCCCCATTCTCCAGCGCCTTCTCCATCACGTTCACGATCTTGTCCGCGTGTGCCCGGCCGAGCGAGCCGCCGTAGACGGTAAAGTCCTGGCTGAAGACGTAGACGAGCCGCCCGTGGATGGTGCCGTAGCCCGTCACGACGCCGTCGCCGTACGGCCGGTTCTCGTCAAGGTCGAAGTTGGTCTCCTGGTGTCGAACGAACGTGCCCAGCTCTTCGAACGACCCGTCGTCGAGCAGAATGTCGAGGCGCTCGCGGGCGGTGAGCTTGTCCTTTTCGTGTTGCCGTTCGATGCGTGCGTCTCCGCCTCCCTTGGCGGCCTCTTCGCGGCGGTGCTGGAGATCCTCGTACAGCTCTCGGTGGGTCTGGGCATCAGTGGTGGAGGAGGTGGGGGCGCTCATAAGAGAAGAGGACGATCGTGAACGAGAGAAGACAGAAAGGAGGGTGAGGGATGAAAGTAAGAGCCACGGCATCCTTCCTCAACGAATCCCTGCTGAGCATGTCCGTCCCGCTCCCGCTTTTCTTGCGAAGAGGGCCATGCTCGGGGGGACTCCGATTGGAGGGACGGTGTGGTCCAAGCCGTTTTCCCGCGGTACTGTCCCGCCGATAGGCACCCAATACGGTATTACGCCCCCGTTGCACTTAGGAATGGGTACTGGAGAGGGGCTCCGTGTCGTCGCGACGCAAACAAAGCATCGTTAAGTACACAATCCTTTCTGAAAACCTCTTCACTCCCATGAGATCATACTCAAACACAGCCCTTCTCCCCCACCGGCGCCTATGGGCCGGGCTGCAGGTTCTCCTGCTTGCCTTCGCCCTCGTCATCGTAGGCTGCGACAGCAACGGGGACATGGATGACGATAACGGCGATGATTCCGAACCCGCAACGACCCTCACCGATGCGGTAACGGGCAGCGATAACCTTAGTACTCTTGCCACGGCGTTGCAGGCCACCGATCGGGCCAGCGTCCTGGACGACACGGCCGAAACCTTTACGGTGTTTGCGCCCTCCAACGCGGCCTTTGAGTCGTACGACGTTGACTTCCTAACAAGCAACGCGGATCTGCTCGGGTCTGTGTTGGACTATCACGTCGTGCAAGGGGCTGCTGTCCTGTCCGGCGACCTCGAAGATGGGGACACCTTCACGACCGTCACCGAAGAAGAGATTGAGGTCAGCATCGATGACGACGGCAACGTCTTCGTCGAGGGGGCTCCGGTAACGAGTGCCGACATCGAAACTGACAACGGCGTGGCCCATGTGATCGGCGACGTTCTGCTGACCAACCGCACCGCCGCTGAGCGGCTGCAGGTGACGACTGCGACCGAGCAGCTCTACCAGGCCCTGCAGAACGCCGAATTGGTGCAGGCCTTCGAGAGTGCGGACAACACCTGGACCACGTTTGCGCCCAACAACGCCGCGTTCGAAAACGCGGACCTCAGTGGCTTTAGCGACAACGAGGTCCAGCAGATTCTCCAGTACCACGTGCTCGACGGCATCACCGACGCCGAGTCCCTCGTCCAGATGCTGTCGCAGAGCGACAACGGCGAGATCTCCGTCCCCACCCTGCAGGGGGAAGAGGTGACGATCACGCAGCGAGAAGACGGCACCATCGTGTTCAACGGCGGCGAGGCCACACTGAATCTCGACCGCGTGGATCAGCGGGCGAGCAACGGCATTATCCACCTCATTGACGGAATTCTCGTGCCGCCCAGCTTTACGAAGAGCGTGAGCTACGAATTGGCGGCTCAGTCCAACGAGGGCGCTATTTCCGAGGGAGTGAATGGGACCGTCACCTTCTGGGAGGTCAGTGAGAGCCAGACGGCGGTAACGCTGGAGCTTGAGAACGGGGCAACGAATACTCAGGTCGCTCACCCAGCACACATTCACGCCAATTCGGTCTCTGAGGGCGGCGGGATCGAGATTTACCTGACCCCGATTGACGGCAGCGGCGGCGGAGGAACCAGCGCTCGCCTCGTGAACCGCCCGTTCGAGGAGCTTGCCAACTTCAACGGATACGTCAACATCCACGAGAGCACGTCGAGTCTGGGCACGGTGGTCTCGCAGGGCAACATCGGCGCCAACGCCGAAGGAACCCTCGCAGCCGGCCTGGACCTCGTGGACAACGGACGGTCGACGACCTTTTCGCTGTCGGCCAACAGTAACAATGGCAACCTGGCCCCGAACGGCATCCCGGGCGAGGTGACGCTCATTGAGCTGACCGACGGCATGACGTACGCACAGGTGTCCCTGCAGCCCGGCGGCGATGGCTCAACGGGCGCCGACGTCTCGCATCCGGCCCACATCCACAATAATTCGGACGGCAACATTGCGTACTACCTCAGTCCGATCGATGGGAAAGACACGGAGGCTCGGAGCGGTAAGCTCATCGGGGAATCGTATGACACGCTCGTTGGGTTCGACGGGTACGTCAACGTGCACGAGAGCATTCCGAACATCCAGTACATCGTCTCACAGGGCAACGTGAGTACTGGTAGCTAAGGACAAAGTCCTCAGTCGAGAGGGTCTTGCCCGCCCACCGTTCCGTCCGGAATGGAGGGCGGGCTTTTTTTGTGGGGGAGGCGCAGGCCACGTCCAGACGACGGCATTTTTGATTGTGAGTACTTCAGATGGGAGCCGGAGGCATCTCTCTCCATTACCCGCGCTGGTAGGTGCCCACGTGCTCCGCTTTTGTGGAGACGTGCCCGTCGAGGACGGTCATCACCTTGGCCCGATCGGCGCCGGCAGAAAGGTCGAGAGGCGAGGGGAGGGCGTACAGGGTGAAGACATACCGGTGCGTTTCGCCGATCGGAGGACAGGGGCCACCGTAGCCCACGTCCCCAAAGTCGTTCATGCCTTCTCGGGGCGTCAGGGACTCGGTGTCCACCCGAGGGTCTCCAGCACCATACGCTCGGGGCAAGGAGGTGACGCTCGGCGGGAGGTTGAAAAGAATCCAGTGTGTGAATGCACCGGTTCCCGGAGCATCGGGGTCGTCAACAACCAGGGCAAGGCTCTCGGTCGCCTTGGGAGGAGGACGCCACGACAAGGGAGGGGAGACGTCTTCCCCGTCGCAGGTATACTCTGCTGGAATGGAGGCAGCGGGGGCGAACGGAACGGAGGTAAACTGAAAATCGGACATGACGACTCAGCAGATTGGGCAAAAGAACCGATGAGAATCCGTCGCCAGACGCAACACCGTCTTGCTAGTGAAGAGGTCTGGAACGTCTCTTCATGGAAACTACATGTCCGCTCCAGCCAGTGTTTTTCGTTTTCAGTACCTCCGCCCGTTTTTCGGAAACGTTCAGAGATGGGATCGACCGCAGGGGCCGGTCCGACCCCGGAGGGCGTCGGCTCTCCTTGTTCGCGTAGGGAGGTCTTGCCGCTCGGTCGCTGAGAATGTTCAGTTCGGGACGCGCTTTCTCCGGGTGGTGGGAGAGATCGGCTCGCGGATCGACGCCCCGGTCGTACGTCATGCTCCGATTTGGGGCGTCCAGGTCGTCGTGCTTGGTCACCTCTTGTTGTCGACGATCCTCGCGAGAACGGAAATCGGTTCCTTTTCGTCTCTTTTCCGTCAGCGCACCTCTCGGGATCATGGATTGTTTTTCGTTGCGCGATCTGCTCGGCTCACCAGCCTATTCGCGTGCAGGAATTATTGCGGCCGTGCTTCTGCTGTTGGGAGGGACGAGCCTTCTTCGGGCTCAGACCATTACCGCCCTACATCCGGAAAGTGGGACGTCCGGCACGTCGGTGCGCATCTACGGAAGCGGCTTTGGGGCGACCCCGAGCGAGAACACTGTCCGATTTGCGGATGTCACGGCGCCAGTGGACAGTGTGGGGGATGGGGTTCTCTACGCCCGGGTTCCCAGCGGAATTAGTGGAGTCGTGTCGGTATCGGTCACGGTCGGGGGGAGCACGGGGGCCGCTGCACAGCGATTCTCGGTGGTAGCGGGCGGAGGGGGGCGCTTTGCGCCATTTGGAGCAGGCATCGCCGGGGTCCAGTACGGCGACGCTGATCTCGGAGACGTGAATGGCGATGGGCGCTTGGACCTCGTTGTGGTTGGCAGCGATGGGTCGGCTCCGTCGACTACTCTCTACCTCAATCAAGGAGGGGGCGACTTTACGGTGGCCGATGCGGGGCTCGTCGACGTGACAGGGCGCGACGGGACGGGGGCGTCAGTGGGGTTCGGGGACGTTGACAACGATGGCGCCCTTGATCTGCTCGTGGTTGGATCCGACGGAAGCATTCCGACCGCAACGCTCTATCTCAACGATGGAGCCGGGAATTTTTCGCCTGCAGGAGTCGGAATTGGAGGGGTGACGAACAGCTCGGCCGACATGGGGGATGTCGACAACGATGGGGATCTCGATCTTGTGGTTACGGGAGTGACGAGTGACAATATTCGGACCACCATGCTCTACATAAATCAAGGGGGAGGCGACCTCATCCAATCCGATGTGCAACTCCAGGGGGTGTCTGCAGGCACGTCTACGTTCGGAGACGTTGACAATGACGGCGATCTTGATCTGCTCGTGACGGGGCGCTCCGCTGAGGACAGCTACTCGACCACCCTCTACAAAAACGACGGCTCGGGGAACTTTACGGTTGCTGAGACGGGCCTGCCGGCCGTCGCACGTGGATCTGCCGACTTCGGGGACGTGGATGCGGACGGGGACCTCGACCTCGTCCTTACGGGGGAGCAAGCAGAGCAGTCGGGGTCCGCAATGCTTTTTGAGAATGACGGAACGGGCACCTTCACGCCGGCGAGCGAGCTACCTGCAGGTGTGGCGCTCGGCTCCTCCACCTTCGGCGATTTTGACGGGGATGGGGCGGCAGATCTAGTCCTCACGGGACGTGATGGGACGTCTACCCCAACGACACTTCTGTACAGAAATGCGGGGAAGGGAAGCTTTTCGCTTCATACCGATAGCCTCACGGCCGTTGAATACAGCACGTCGGATTGGGGGGATCTTGACGGGGATGGGACCCTGGATCTCGTGGTAACGGGCGACACGACAGGAGATGGAGGGCCAACGGCGACCCTCTACCAGAATGGGGGCGAATTCATCCCGCCCGCGATAGGGGTGGACTCATCGGCGTTGACCGACACCGTGGCCGCCGGCGAGTCGAG